>NZ_JAHZOE010000003.1:0-213377 GCF_019448545.1 Anoxybacillus sp. ST4
TTGCACTTACTACCTTACCAGGAGGAGAGCCCGTTTTTCATCTATTTTGCTTACATATCTGACAGGTTCCTTATTATACCAAATCAGGAACCTGTCTTTTTTTCTCCCACAAACATTTTACTCATACTATGATAAAAACAAGGAGGGATGGATATGCCAAATACGGTAGAACCGACATTAATTGAACCTTTATTCCAATCATTACAAAAAGAACGATTCGTGATCGTTTGTACGGTCGATCATGAAACAGGTGCGCCAAACGCAAGTGCGATTTCGTGGGTGTACGCACCAACGAACGATAAAGTATATTTTGCGGTTGACCAACGTTCGCGCATCGTTGCCAACGTGCGTGCGAACGATGCGATATCGATCGTGTTGATCGCAAACGAATCGACGTATTCAATTAGCGGGAAAGCGCATGTGAAAGTCGAAAAGCTCGAGAACGTCCCGCTCAAATTGGCTGTTATTCAAGTCGATATTGAAGAAGTGCGTGATGTCATGTTTTACGGAGCGAAAATTTCCGTTGAGCCGAAATATGAAAAAACGTACGATGCGCAAGCTGCCGCCAAGCTCGATCAACAAGTAATGAGCGCGTTAAAACAAGCATAAGCCGGGCGAGATCGCTCGGCTTATTTCATATGGTCGTTTGATTGTTTTTGTTGTTCGTTTTCTAACTGCTGCTGTTCCCCTTCATTTAGCTGCTTATCGTTTTGTCTTGTTGAGCGCGGATTTGTCGTTTGTAAAAAGTCGCTTGGAATTTCAGGCATGACGCGACCGACAATCGCTGCCAGTTCATCCATAAACCCTTGAATCGGCTTTCCTTTTTCGACTTGCTTTTGAATGGCGCGAAGCCGCGTATTCAAATCTGCATCGGCAATAACGATCGCGTTCGCCCCGTACGGATCTTTTTGCAAGCTTTCGACGACGGAATATTTTACTGTCCCGACGCGCGATGGATCAAGTTTTGCGTTCACGTCAATGCCTACTAACGCGTATTTTCCGACGACGAGAACGGTCGCATCGTTTACGTTCGGCACGCTGCTGGCAAGATCCGCAAGATGACGGGCAATTTGTTGTCCTGATTTATTGACAATTTGTTCGTTTGTCGTATTTTTCACATGAACGAGCGATTGGCGGTCATTTGGCTGCGCTTGCTGTCCGCAGGCGCTCGCAACAAGCAAAATAAAAACAATTATATATTTCAATCGTTCCACCCCTTTTCGTCTTTAACTTTATTTTGCGAAACTTCTTCTATCTTTATGCGTCCATTCATATATATAAACAACAATCCCGTCCACCGACGGTCGTCAAGGGGGAGAAAACGTGAGCAAAAAAATATACGTATTAGATACGAACGTCCTTTTACAAGACCCGTATTCCATTTTTTCCTTTCAAGATAATGAAGTCGTCATCCCGGCTGTCGTATTAGAAGAAGTGGACTCGAAAAAACGATATATGGACGAAGTAGGACGAAACGCGCGCCAAGTGTCCAAACTCATTGATCAATTGCGCCAAAACGGCAAACTCCATGAAAAAATTCCGCTCCATAACGGCGGTGTGCTGCGCATTGAATTAAACCATCGCTCGTTTCACCAACTGCAAGAAATTTTCATTGAAAAAACGAACGACAATCGTATTTTGGCGGTCGCTAAAAATTTATTGCTTGAGGAGCAGACGAAAGAAAATGGCCGACCTGTCATTTTAGTGAGCAAAGATGCGCTCGTGCGCGTCAAAGCAGATGCGATCGGGCTTGAAGCGGAAGATTTTTTAAGCGATCGCGTCGTGGAAATTGACCATATTTACACCGGCTTTTTAGATTTGTACATAAGTTCAGATCATTTGGCGCGCTTTTATGAAAAAGGTGAGCTTGTGCTTGCTGAAATTACAAACCATCCGTTTTACCCGAATCAATTTATCGTTATGAAAGACGCGCTTGGCGGTTCTTCATCGGCGCTTGGCATTGTCGATCATACAGGAAAAAAAGTGCGCAAACTCGTGTTTCATTACGATCACATTTGGGGCATTCGTCCGCGCAACGTGCAACAAACGATGGCATGTGAGTTGCTGTTGCGCACCGATATTCCGCTCGTGACGCTCATCGGAAAAGCGGGCACAGGAAAGACGTTGCTTGCTTTAGCAGCGGGGTTGATGCAAACGGAAGATTTGCGGCTATATAAAAAGTTGCTCGTTGCTCGCCCAATCGTACCTGTCGGGAAAGATATCGGCTATTTGCCGGGGGAGAAGCAAGAAAAATTACGGCCGTGGATGCAGCCGATTTTCGATAACTTGCACTTTTTATTTGATACGAAAAAGCCGGGAGAACTCGATGCCATTTTATCAGGAATGGGTTCGATTGAAGTGGAGGCGCTCACATATATACGCGGACGAAGCATTCCGGAGCAGTTCATTATTATTGACGAAGCGCAAAATTTAACGAAACATGAAGTGAAAACGATTTTAACGCGCGTAGGGGAACGAAGCAAAATTGTATTAATGGGTGACCCTGCCCAAATCGACCATCCGTATTTGGATGAATACAATAATGGGCTCACATACGTCGTTGAAAAATTTAAAGACCAAAAAGTCGCTGGACACGTGCGGTTAATTAAAGGAGAGCGTTCGTCGCTTGCGCAGCTTGCCGCCGATCTTTTATAAAGCACGAAAAGAGGCGAAAAGCCTCTTTTTACTCGACGATAAACGCCCGCACGTGTGTGATCGGATTGTCGCGGTTCGAGCCATCGCCGAAATAAATATGGACAGGCCCGTCTTCTTTTAACGGCTTGCCATCTTTTGAGAAACATAATAAAAGTTCGTATGCTTCCGCAATGGAAATGGTCGTATCACCGTGCTCTGTCACGATGACGACGCGCGCCGCGTCATCGTTCGGTTCGGCGTTGCGCAAAAACGGGGCAAACGGCATACCAAACGTGCCTGTCAATATTTTTTCTTTTTCAAATTGTTTTTCCGTCTGTAGCGTTGGTGGGGAGACAGCTCCCTCTTGAATTTCACGATCCCAATATGCTGAAATTTTTTGAATATCGTCCGTCTCTTTCTGTTGTGTCACTTCATCATTGTTTGTAAAATAAGTATGTACATCTACTTTTCGATCATCGAAAATCCATACGCTCGGATCGAGTGTAATTGTAAATTTCACGTTCCCTTTGATGACGATTACCATATTTATTCCCCCTATCTACCTTTCATTATATGATGAAAGCGCTTGTTTGTAAAATTGTACAGCAAGACGTCATGCTTGCATTTTTCTCGCATTCACGATAAGATGAAGGAACAGGAACGTACGGAACGGAGGGGTCAGCGTGACGCCTGAAGTGGCGATAAACTTTCGGGAAAGAGCCTATTCGCTATTGCAAGCGGATGCGGAAAAAATCGTCAAGCTCATTCAAGTACAAATGGATCATTTAACGATGCCGCAATGTCCGCTATACGAAGAAGTGTTAGATACGCAAATGTTCGGTTTGTCCCGTGAAATCGATTTTGCGATTCGGTTAGGTCTTGTCGATGAAAAAGACGGGAAGGCGATTTTAGATCGGCTTGAGCGCGAGCTTTCGGCATTGCATGAAGCGTGCACGAAAAAGAAGAAAAAATGACAAAAACTCAAACGAATTTCGTTTGGGTTTTTTCTATTTTGTAGTACAATGAGAGCAAAGAAGAAAAGGGAAGATGGAGTATATGCGTTTGAAAACATTCGTCAAATACCATGATTATCCGCTCATCCTCGCGGTATGTTTATTATCGTTGTTCGGGCTTGTGATGGTATATAGCGCAAGCATGATTACAGCGGTCGTCCGCTTTCATACTCCAAGCGATTATTTTTTCCAAAAGCAAAAATGGGCATGGATGATCGGGGCGTGCATGTTTGTGCTCACGGCCTTCATTCCGTACAAACATTATGCGCGCAAAAAGTTTTTGCAATTTATTTTTTTTGCGATGCCGATGCCGCTCCTTTACGTCCTTTTATTTGGACATACAGCAAACAACGCGACGAGCTGGATTAAAATCGGTCTCATTCGCGTTCAGCCAGCTGAATTTGCGAAAATCGGTTTAATTATTTACTTAAGCGGCGTCTTAGCTAACAAGCAAAAAAAATTGCTTACATCGCCACAAGAAGCGCTCTTTCCCATTTATTATATGCTGTTTATTTGCTTGCTTATTTTTCTTCAACCAGACGCTGGAACAATGCTCATTATCGTTGCGATTTGTTTAACAATTATTCTTTCGTCAGCAACAAGCAAATGGCTATTAATTAAACAAGGCGTATTATTCGGGTTTGTTTTTCTCTTATCCCTTCCGTTCATATATGATGAAGTTTTTACTGAAGTGCGCAAGGCGCGGCTGTACAGCTTTTTAGATCCGTTTGCATACGCACAAAAAGAAGGATATCAACTCATTAACTCATATTTCGCAATCGCAAACGGGGGACTAAAAGGTCTCGGTCTTGGACAAGGCATTCAAAAATACGGCTATTTGCCAGAAGCGCATACCGACTTTATTATGGCAGTCATCGCAGAGGAGCTTGGTTTATTCGGCGTTTCATTCGTCCTTATTTTACTATCGTTTATCGTATTGCGCGGCTTTGTCATTGCAAGGAGATGTCCAGATGCGTTCGGCAGTTTATTAGCTATCGGTATTTCCGCAATGATCGGCATTCAAGCGTCCATCAATCTCGGTGGGGTGACAGGTATTATCCCGCTTACAGGGGTGCCGCTTCCGTTTGTCAGCTACGGCGGATCGTCGCTCGTTTTACTTATGATGTCTGTGGGAGTGCTTGCCAACATTTCTGCTGTCGCAAACTACGAAAAATATAAAACAGAAAAACAAAACAATATTCAAAAAAATCATGTTTCTTTTTCGTAATCCTATTTACAAATACAGAAAATTCGTTATAGTTTTTATATGAACGATAGGGGGAGGATGCATAATGAGGCGTATTCAAAAAGTACTTGTTGCAAACCGTGGGGAAATTGCGATTCGCGTGTTTCGCGCGTGCAACGAGCTCGGCATTCGCACCGTTGCGATTTACTCGCGCGAAGATGCCGGATCGTATCATCGCTACAAAGCGGATGAAGCGTATTTAGTTGGGGAAGGAAAAAAGCCGATTGAAGCTTATTTAGACATCGAAGGGATCATCGAGATTGCTAAAATGCATGATGTAGATGCTATTCATCCGGGCTACGGCTTTTTATCGGAAAACATCGAATTTGCGAAACGATGTGAAGAGGAAGGTATCATTTTCATCGGACCGCGCCAACAACATTTAGATATGTTCGGCGATAAAGTGAAAGCGCGCCACCAAGCGAAACAAGCGGGCATTCCGGTTATTCCGGGAAGCGATGGCCCTGTGCAAAGCTTGGAGGACGTGTTGCGCTTTGGTGAGACATACGGTTATCCGATGATCATTAAAGCTGCGTTAGGCGGCGGCGGTCGTGGGATGCGCATCGTCCGTTCGCAAGCGGAAGTGAAAGAAGCGTACGAGCGCGCCAAATCAGAGGCGAAAGCGGCATTTGGTAGCGATGAAGTATATGTCGAAAAATTAATTGAACGTCCAAAACATATTGAAGTACAAATTTTAGGTGATGCATACGGCAATATCGTTCACTTATACGATCGGGATTGCTCGGTGCAGCGCCGCCATCAAAAAGTTGTTGAAGTAGCGCCAAGCGTATCGCTTTCGGAGACGTTGCGCGAAAACATTTGCGAAGCGGCAGTAAAATTGATGAAAAACGTGCAATACGTCAACGCAGGGACGGTTGAGTTTCTCGTTTCTGGCGATGAGTTTTATTTTATTGAAGTCAACCCTCGCATTCAAGTCGAACATACGATTACGGAAATGATTACAGGTATTGACATCGTTCAAGCGCAAATTTTAATTGCGGAAGGACATGCGCTACATAGCGAAAAAGTTGGTATTCCAAAGCAAGAACAAATTTTTGTTCACGGCTATGCGATTCAATCGCGCGTGACAACGGAAGATCCGTTAAATAACTTCATGCCAGATACAGGAAGAATTATGGCGTATCGTTCCGGAGGCGGCTTCGGCGTCCGTTTAGATGCAGGGAATAGCTTTCAAGGGGCGATCATTACGCCATATTACGATTCGTTGTTAGTTAAAGTGACGACGTGGGCGTTAACGTTTGAACAAGCGGCGGCGAAAATGTTGCGCAACTTGCGTGAGTTTCGTATTCGCGGCATTAAAACGAACATTCCGTTTTTAGAAAACGTCGTTCAACATCCGAAGTTTCTAAAAGGCGAATATGATACGTCATTTATTGATACGACGCCGGAGCTATTTATTTTCCCGAAACGAAAAGACCGCGGAACGAAAATGTTGTCGTATATCGGAACGGTGACAGTCAACGGCTTTCCGGGCATCGGGAAAAAGAAAAAACCGGTATTTGACCCTCCTCGCATCCCGAAAGTGAACTATATCGAACCGATGCCAAAAGGGACGAAACATATTTTAGATGAACATGGCGCGGACGGGCTTGTGCGATGGATTAAAGAGCAAAACCGTGTATTGCTTACGGATACAACGTTTCGTGATGCTCATCAATCGCTGTTAGCGACGCGCGTGCGCACAAACGATTTGTTGCGCATTGCTGAGCCGACCGCACGCTTATGGCCGCAGCTCTTCTCGATGGAAATGTGGGGCGGGGCGACGTTTGATGTCGCGTATCGTTTCTTAAAAGAAGACCCGTGGGAGCGGCTCATTCAATTGCGTGAAAAAATTCCAAACGTCTTGTTCCAAATGTTGCTTCGTGCATCGAATGCTGTCGGATATAAAAACTATCCAGACAACGTCATTCGCGAGTTTGTTGCTAAATCAGCCGAAGCAGGGATTGACGTGTTCCGCATTTTCGACAGCTTAAACTGGGTGAAAGGAATGACGGTTGCGATCGATGCGGTACGTCAAACAGGAAAAGTTGCTGAAGCAGCTATTTGCTATACGGGTGATATTTTTGACCCAGCTCGTACAAAATATAACCTCGACTACTATAAAAACTTAGCGAAAGAGCTTGAACAAGCTGGCGCCCACATTTTAGCCATTAAAGATATGGCGGGGCTATTAAAGCCGCAAGCTGCCTATACGTTTATTTCTGCTTTGAAAGAAGTAGTCGACATTCCGATTCATTTGCATACGCACGATACGAGCGGAAACGGCATTTACACGTACGCAAAAGCGATCGAGGCAGGAGTCGATATTGTCGACGTAGCGGTAAGTGCGATGGCTGGTTTAACGTCACAGCCGAGCGCCAACACGCTTTATTATGCGCTTGAAGGGACGGAACGCGCACCGGAAGTCGACATTGGATCGCTTGAAAAACTATCGCGCTATTGGGAAGATGTTCGCAAATATTACGCCGATTTTGAGAGCGGCATGAACGCGCCGCATACGGAAGTGTATATGCACGAAATGCCGGGCGGACAATATAGCAACTTACAACAACAAGCGAAAGCGGTCGGCTTAGGTGATCGCTGGGACGAAGTAAAAGAAATGTATCGTCGCGTCAACGATTTATTTGGCGACATCGTGAAAGTGACGCCATCGTCTAAAGTTGTCGGCGATATGGCGTTATATATGGTGCAAAACAATTTAACGGAACAAGACATTTATGAGCGTGGGGAGACGCTTGATTTTCCTGATTCGGTTGTTGAACTGTTTGAAGGATATCTCGGTCAGCCGCACGGCGGATTCCCAGAAACGTTGCAGCGCATCATTTTAAAAGGGCGCGAACCGATTACCGTTCGTCCTGGAGAGCTGTTAGAGCCTGTCGATTTTGAAAAGGTACGGGAAGAACTGTATCATCTCACCCAGCGCGAAGTGACAGACTACGACGTGCTCGCTTATGCGCTATACCCGAAAGTGTTCGTTGAATATGCGCGCACCGTTGAGCAGTTTGGGGATGTATCTGTTTTGGATACGCCGACGTTTTTATACGGCATGCGCCTTGGTGAAGAAATTGAAGTTGAAATTGAGAGAGGGAAAACGTTAATCGTCAAACTCGTCTCCATCGGTCAGCCGCAAGCGGACGGTACGCGAATCGTATACTTTGAATTAAACGGTCAACCGCGCGAAATAGTCATTAAAGATGAAAGCATTAAAACAACAGTTGTCGCGCGCGTGAAAGCCGATCGCAACAATCCGAACCATATTGCTGCGACGATGCCGGGAACGGTCGTAAAAGTGCTCGTTGAAAAAGGGGAAAAGGTGAAAAAAGGCGACCACCTCATGATTACGGAAGCGATGAAAATGGAAACGACGGTGCAAGCGCCGTTTTCAGGTCTCGTCAAAGACATTTACGTCCAAGGCGGCGATGCCATTCAAACGGGCGATTTGTTAATTGAATTAGCGGAAAAATAAAAGAACGAGGCTCGCCTCGTTCTTTTATTTTAGAGCGGTAGATGGCATGACGTTCGCCCGTTGCGGCACGTCGTGCTCTTTTTTACTGCGCGTCGCTAATAATACAAAATAGCTAAGCACACCGAACAAACATGAAATGAAAAATGCGTGGGCTAAGGCAACGTATAAATTGAGTTCTGTAAAGACGACGAGCGCCCCTGTTGCAACTTGGCAGGTGACGAGCGCGAGCGCGATCAGCCATCCCCAGTATATGACGGGCTGATGTTTATACCGTTTCACAGCATATATCGTCGCCCACAAAATCCAAATGAACAACAGTCCAGCTGCAAATCGGTGTCCCATTTGTATCCATTCATGTAATTGCGTTGGGAATAAGCGTGTTTGTGCACAAAATGGCCAACTTGGACACGCTAGACTTGCATGTTTGTGGCGAACGAGCGCCCCTGTATAGACGACGATGTAGCAGTACACGATAATGCCGTAAATATGAACTTTCATCGTGCGATCAAGAACGACAGATGCAGCATGAAACTTTCGATCGACTTCAAAAATAAATAGCGTCAATAAAAAGACGGCAGCAAATGAAATTAACGAAATACCGAAATGAAGCGCGAGGACAACGGGAGATTGCCCCCATACGACCGCAGCTGCTCCAATGAGTCCTTGTAAAACGAGGAAGACGAACGAAACGATGGCTAAAAATTTCGTTTCACGAATGTGACCGATCGCTTTCCATGCCCAAACGGATAAAATGAGCACCATCAGTCCGACGACAGCGGAGACGACGCGATGACTTAATTCAATTAAAAGCTCAGCCGTAATGTTCGATGGAATGAGTTCGCCATGGCATAGCGGCCATGAGCGTCCGCATCCTAGACCTGATCCTGTTTTCGTCACAAGTGCGCCGCCGATTAAAACGAAAAGCATGCCGATTGTTGTTGTTACTGCAAACCATTTCAAAAGCCGTTGCAATGTATCCACTTCCTTAACATAAAATTTTATATAGCAAATATCTAGTAAAAACTGTATAATAAAAATGGGAAATACGTACAAAAAAATTCTATTCTCATATTAGCGGAAAATGTCGAAAAGCGCAAAGTTTTATTATTTTACAATATAGCAAACGTGACAAATGTAGTTGAATATTTGGACGGAGTTTGCTAGAAATATAAGAGAGGCTATTTTTTAACGTCTTCATTGTAGCAATATCATTTTGACACAAATTCGACACAATTAAGACAAAAAAAGTTCACAATTTGATGGAGAAATGTGCTTTAATATACAGAGACGACATATCGTTATCGTGTATATAATGGAAACGCCTTCAAAGGCATTAAGAGAGGAGTAGCGGCAGATGGCGGATGTAGTCGAAAATGTAAAAACGACAAAAATACAAACAGGTGTTTTAAAAGATGTGTTGGCGGTCGTTAAAATTGGCATCGTCAATTCCAATTTAATTACGACGTTTACGGGACTTTGGTTAGCCCTTCATTTTACTGGGAAAGGTTTTTTAAGCAACTTGCATACGGTGTTTTTGGCGCTCATTGGATCTGCGCTCGTCATTGCAGGTTCATGTGCGTTAAATAATTTCATTGATCGCGATATTGATCATTTGATGGAGCGGACAAAAGGTCGCCCGACGGTAAGTGGAAGCGTAGAGCCGAAGCGCGTACTCTGGTTTGGCATTCTTCTTGTCGCGGCCGGTACGATCAGTTTGCTTATGACGACTGTCACCGCCGCCATCATTGGATTAGTTGGCGTCGTGACGTACGTCTTTTTATATACGATGTGGTCGAAAAGAAGCAATACGTTCAATACGGTCATCGGAAGCGTCTCTGGCGCAGTTCCGCCCGTCATTGGCTGGACAGCGGTTGATGATGCGTTCCACATCGTTCCAGTTATTTTATTTTTACTTATGTTTTTATGGCAGCCGCCGCACTTTTTAGCGCTTGCGATGAAGCGGTGTGAAGAGTATCGTGCAGCGGGCATTCCGATGTTGCCGGTCGTTCACGGATTTGAAGTGACAAAGCGGCAAATCGTCATTTGGATCGTGGCGCTATTACCGTTGCCGTTTTACTTATTTTCACTAGGCGTTCCGTTTATGGTCATCGCCACGCTATTAAATGTCGGTTGGTTAGCGCTTGGATTAGCAGGTTTTAAGATGAAAGATGATATGAAATGGGCGAAATGGATGTTCATTTATTCATTGAATTATTTAACGATTTTGTTCGTGACGATGGTCATTGTCACCATTGATTAAAAGGTTTACAATTCTTTCTTTTTGTAAAGAAAGAATGTATATATTTCACTTTACTTCATAATCGAAAGAGGGGTTTGATTAGGCTATGAAAAAGTGGCTACGAAATTGGCGCTTGGTTTCTCTTATCTCCGCCATGGCGCTTTTGCTAGCTGGTTGCGGCAAGCCGTTTTTATCGACGCTTCAACCAGCAGGAGAAGTAGCTGACATGCAGTACGACCTTATGCTACTCAGCACGGCCATCATGGTCATCGTCATTGCGGTTGTAACGATCATCTTCCTTTACGTTGTGACTCGCTTCCGTCGCCGTAAAGGGGAGGAAAACAAAATTCCAAAACAAGTGGAAGGAAGCCATACGCTTGAAATCATTTGGACAGTTATTCCGATTATTTTACTAATCATTCTAGCTGTTCCAACGGTTTTATACACATTCAAACTTGCTGATGTAAAACCGATGAATGAAGAAAATCGTGACGTTCTTGTTGTTAACGTGCGCGCGAGTTTGTACTGGTGGGAGTTTGAGTACCCGGATTATGGCATTATTACTGGTCAAGATTTAGTTGTTCCAACAAATGAGCGTGTGTACTTCAATTTGAAAGCATCCGACGTCAAGCACTCGTTCTGGATTCCAGCGGCTGGAGGAAAAATGGATACAAATACAGATAATACAAACCAATTTTTCCTTACATTTGATGAAAACCGCGCCGAAGAGGCAGGGCGTCTATTTTACGGAAAATGTGCGGAGCTTTGCGGTCCGTCCCATGCATTGATGGACTTTAAAGTAAAGGCCATTCCTCGCGCTGAGTTTGATCAATGGGTAGAAAAAATGAAAAATGCAAAGCCTGTTGCTTCAACAGATCCAGTTGTGCAACGAGGAGAAGAAATTTTCAATAAAAGCTGTATTGGCTGTCATGCTGTCACACCAATTGATGGTCGTCCTGAACAAGCGCGCATCGCGCCAAACTTAGCGGACTTTGCAGATCGTTCTCGCATTGCGGGTATTTTAGAACATAATGAAGAAAACTTAAAAGCTTGGTTAAAAGACCCAGAAAAAATTAAGCCAGGCAACAAAATGACAGGAACATATCCGTCATTATCTGACGAAGAACTTGAAGCGTTAACAAAATACTTAATGACATTGTCTGTTGAGTAAGGGGATTATTGATAAAGGGAGGTTAAACTGTGAGTACGTTAGCTCGGAAACAAGGTGTCGGCGCAGTTATTTGGGACTACTTAACGACAGTAGACCATAAAAAGATTGCGATTTTGTACTTAATCGCCGGCGGGTTTTTTTTCTTGCTCGGTGGTTTGGAGGCGATGATTATTCGCATTCAGCTCGCCGTACCAAACAACGATTTTATTAGTGCAGGTTTCTATAACGAAGTGCTGACGATGCACGGAACGACAATGATTTTCCTTGCGGCGATGCCGCTTGTGTTTGCTCTAATGAACGCTGTCGTCCCACTTCAAATTGGAGCTCGTGACGTCGCGTTTCCATTTTTAAATTCGCTCGGCTTTTGGCTATTTTTCTTCGGTGGTGTGTTTTTAAACTTATCTTGGTTTTTAGGCGGAGCACCAGATGCGGGTTGGACATCTTACGCATCGTTGTCGCTTGCATCACCAACACACGGGATCGACTTTTACGTATTAGGTTTACAAATTTCCGGTATCGGAACGTTAATCGGTGGAATTAACTTCCTCGTCACGATTATCAATATGCGTGCACCAGGAATGACTTATATGCGCATGCCGATGTTTACATGGTCAACATTTGTGGCGTCTGCGCTCATTTTATTCGCGTTCCCGCCATTGACAGTTGGTTTAATTTTCATGATGATGGATCGCTTGTTCGGTGGAAACTTCTTTGATCCAGCGCTTGGTGGAAATACGATCATTTGGGAACATTTATTCTGGATTTTCGGTCACCCAGAAGTATACATTCTCGTATTGCCAGCGTTCGGTATTTTCTCTGAAATTTTTGCAACGTTTTCACGTAAACGTTTGTTCGGTTATTCATCGATGGTATTTGCAACGGTGTTAATCGGATTTTTAGGATTCATGGTGTGGGCGCATCATATGTTTACAGTTGGTTTAGGTCCAATTGCCAACGCGATCTTTGCAGTAGCAACGATGGCGATTGCCGTTCCTACAGGAATTAAAATTTTCAACTGGCTGTTTACGATGTGGGGTGGAAGCATTCGCTTCACAACACCAATGATATATGCCATTGCGTTTATTCCGTCGTTCGTCATCGGTGGAGTGACAGGTATCATGAACGCTGCAGCAGCGGCAGACTATCAATATCATGACAGTTATTTCGTCGTTGCGCACTTCCACTACGTTATCGTCGGTGGGGTTGTTTTCGCGCTACTAGCAGGTGCTCACTACTGGTGGCCAAAAATGTTTGGTAAAATGTTAGATGAAAAATTAGGAAAAGTGACATTCTGGTTGTTCTTTATCGGCTTCCATTTGACGTTCTTTATTCAACATTTCCTTGGCTTAATGGGTATGCCACGTCGCGTATTTACATTCTTGCCTGGTCAAGGACTTGAAACAGGAAACTTAATTAGTACAATCGGTGCATTTTTCATGGCAGCAGGTACGGTTGTACTTTTAGCAAATGTTGTGATTACAACAGTAAAAGGAAAACGAGTAGGCAACGATCCGTGGGAAGATGGGCGTACGCTTGAATGGGCGGTACCTTCTCCATTGCCAGAATACAACTTTGCGCAAACGCCACTTGTGCGTGGATTAGATGCATACTGGATTGAAAAGATGGAAGGCAAAAAAGGCTTAACGCCAGCAGAGCCGCTTGGCGATATTCATATGCCAAACCCTACGATTTTGCCGTTCGTTATGTCGTTAGGTCTATTCATTTCAGCGTTAGGCTTCTTATTCCATAACGACTACGGTTGGGGATTACCTGTTGGTATTATCGGGTTACTGATCACGCTAGTTGCCATGTTCTTCCGTTCAATTATTGATGACCACGGCTTCCATATTCCTAAAGAAGAAGTAATGGAAGCAGAGAAAAAGGGGGCTGGGGCATAATGCATGTGGAAGAAAAATTAACGCCGGAGACGTTCCCGGCAGAGCCAGAAAAAGCAACCCTCGAAGGGAAAAATAAGTTTTTAGGTTTTTGGCTTTTCCTCGGTGGAGAGACGGTGTTGTTCGCCTCTCTCTTCGCCACATATTTGGCGTTAAAAGACTCTGTGGCAGGAGGACCATCTGGAAAAGAACTGTTCCAAATGCCGATCGTCTTTTTAGCGACGATGTTGCTTTTAACGAGCAGTTTAACGAGCGTATATGCAATGCATCATATGCGCAACTTTGACTTTAAAAAAATGCAGCTTTGGCTCGGCATTACTGTATTGCTTGGTGCAGCCTTTTTAGCGCTTGAAATTTACGAGTTTACAGAGTATGTGCATGAAGGACTTACGTTCTCAACAAGTGCCTTTTCTTCAGCGTTTTATACGCTTGTCGGAACACACGGTGCCCACGTGGCGTTCGGTTTGCTTTGGATTGTTACACTAATGGTTCGTAACGCGAAACGCGGGTTAAACTTATATAATGCACCGAAGTTTTATGTTGCGAGCTTATATTGGCACTTTATCGACGTCGTTTGGGTGTTCATTTTCACGGTCGTATACTTAATGGGAATGGTGGGGTGATTGTGTGGCAAATCATACACATGTGCAAAACCCAAAAGTAGATGTAGCGTATCGTCGCAAAAAAAATGCGGAAGAGATGAAGCATCAAATTATCTCGTTTACGTTAATGATTTTCTTAACGCTCATCGCCTTTTTTGCGGTTGGATACGAAGGCTTTTCCGCTTGGTTTTCTGTACCGTTCATCTTATTATTAGCGGTCGTACAAGTCATTTTCCAACTGTATTACTTTATGCATATGAGCCATAAAGGACATGAACTTCCAGCGCTTTTCTTATATGGCGGTGTAGTCGTTGCTTTCGTTACCATTTGGGCGTTTTTAACAATCGTCTGGATTTAAGAAGCTAGCGTTTGCTAGCTTCTTTTCTTTTCACGTTTGTTATGTTTGTAGTATAATAAGGTCGGAAAAAAAGCGAGGTGAGTATGATGCCGTTAAGTATATTCGGTTTTGAAGCGATGTGGAGTCCGTACTTTTTCGTTTCTTTAGTCGCTGTAACGATCGTTTATTTTTGGCTCGTAAACCGTTCAAAACAGCCGACGACGACAAAACAAAAAACGTTGTTTGTGACTGCGATTGTTTTGCTTTATATTTGTAAAGGTTCTCCTGTCGATTTGTTAGGTCATTTAATGTTTAGTGCGCATATGACGCAAATGGCTGTTCTTTATTTAATCGTTCCACCACTTCTTATTAAGGGTATTCCTTCATGGATGTTTGAAGCAGTATTTCGCATTCGAATGATTCGTTCCATTGTTGCTTTTACTACGAAGCCGCTCATTGCATTGTTTTTGTTTAATGGTACATTTTCGTTATACCATGTGCCACTTATTTTCGATGTCGTGAAAACGAATATGTGGCTGCACGCGCTCATGACGACAACTATTTTTATTGCGGCAATGATGATGTGGTGGCCACTTGTGAACGACGTTCATGGTTTTCCGAGATTATCGGGTGTGAAAAAAGTTGGTTATATTTTCGCTGATGGTGTATTGCTTACACCTGCTTGTGCGCTTATTATTTTCGCCGATACACCGTTGTATGCCACATATTACGATCCAGCTGCTTGGATGAACGCTTTGGCGCTTTGTGTGCCACAAAGTACGTTAGCGTCGCTCGAATTAAGCGGTCCTGAAATGTTCAGCTCCATGTCTCTGTTACACGACCAACAGCTTGGTGGCGTATTAATGAAAGTTATTCAAGAAATCGTGTATGGCGTCATGCTGTTCTACATCTTTATTGAATGGTATCGAAAAGAAAGGGACGAAGAGAACATAGTAGCTCAAACGACAAAATCATAGACTAAAGAGGGGAATGTTATGAATTCATTACCGATTTTACCTACTATTAGTACGAGCTTTATTGTCGTTAGTGCCATTCTTGTTGCGGTTGGCTGGTATTTCATTCGACAAAAGCAAGTGGAAAAGCATGAAAAAACGATGTGGCTTGCCGCAGCTTTTGCACTAGCATTTTTCATCATTTATTTATCACGTACGATTTTCATTGGAAATACAAGCTTTGGTGGACCGGATCATTTGAAAATTTACTACACACTCTTTTTGTTTTTCCACATTTTTTTAGCGACTGCTGGTGCTGTATTTGGCATCGTGACATTGCTATCTGCAGTGAAAAAAAATTGGGTGCGACATAAAAAGCTCGGTCCAATCACAAGCGTTGTTTGGTTTTTTACGGCAACGACAGGTGTAGCCGTCTATTTATTGTTATACGTCTTTTACCGCGGCGGTGAAACGACATCGGTCATTAAGGCGATTTTAGGCTTTTAAGAAGAGTGTTACTCTTGAAAAAAGAGGGTGAACGATTCACCCTCTTTATAGTTTAAAGTTAAATTTGATGATCTCAGCTTCTTTTGCAGATTTTATGCCAATTAGTAGCAGTGGGAATAAAATTAAGCCAAGCACCCCCATAATTTTTACCCCTAAATACATTGAGATAAGAGTTGCTAGTGGAGATAGCCCCATATGGGCACCCATCACTTTCGGCTCAATCGTTCGGCGTAAAATGAGCAAAATTACACCGAGAATCGTTAATTTCGTTGCCAATACAGTGTCACCTGTAATGAAGTGGAAGATCGCCCACGGTGCCATAACGATAATGGAGCCGATAATCGGAATAAAGTCGATCACCCAAATAATAAACGCCGTAAATAAAGCAACTTTTGGCGCAATAAGCAGCAACCCTACTAACGAGACGGCAAAAATAATTAAGCTTACGAGAAATTGCGCTTTCCAAAAGCCGAATACAACGTACGATAGACGCGACAACATGAAATGCACTTTTTCTCTCGTTTCTTCTGTTAAATGTGAAAAAATAGCTTCTCGTATTTTCGGCAAATCGTGCATAAATAGAAATAATGTAATCAAATAGACGAGAAAATTAATTAAAAACTTTGGAATATTTGCCACTAGCGCACTGACTTTATTTAAGCTGAGCGAGGCAGTGAGTTGTGTTTTTAGCTTTGTTAAAAACAAATCGACTTGGTGAGTTAACTCTGCCACGATAAATGGTGGCAATTTTTCCGTTTGCTTGTACCAGCGGGCAACAAGTTCATTCCATCCTGCAATCATTTCATTTACATACAATGGTGAGTTTCTGAAAAAGTGAAACGCCTCAGTCACAATTTTTGTAATAATAAAGTAACCTCCCAAAAACATAAACAACGTGAATAAGCTAAATACAAGGAGGACAGCGGCCTGTCTTTTGAGACCTATCCGTTGCTGAGCAACCTTCACCGCTGGTTCTAAAAGAATGGCTGTAATTAAAGCGAACAAAATTGGAACAGCAATTGGAGCGATCCAGTACGTGAGTAAAACGATCGCAATAAGAATAACAATCATATATATGGACCGCTTTGGAATTTTCTCGAACAACAAAACGACACCTGCTTTCATTTCATAAATCATATGGAGGATGTATATGCATAAACCCATTATAACGATTGTTGCGATGAGTGTACAACCATTTGATGATGTCATATTAGAAGAAACGAAAATATATGTCCGGCATAACGGACTGACGATTCATATGACCGTCTCTTTCAAAGCGTGCGAGCATATGCTTACTTTATGTGAACAATTACAAAAACAAGTAATTGACGACATATACGAGATGACAGGGCAAACCGTGTTTGCTGTTCATCTATATGTCCGAAAGCTTATTGCCGGAAAAAACGCATGAGCGCGCTCATGCGTTTTGAATGTTAGCGAGGCCTTCTTTCACTTTTGCTAAAATGGCTTCACATTGACTAACTAATGACGAAGGGAAATGTTCTCCGTCACCGTATTCTACGCCGTGTGGATAATAATGTTTACCTAACAGCGGCTTCAATAATTTAATAACAGCACGATGAGCCCCAACGTCTCCTTCGATCGCATACCCTTGCACACGCAAATAAAATACGTCGTTTTTTAGTTCGAATTTACGATCATATGTCACACGATCGTAATCCCATTGACCTGCGCGCACAAAACCGAGACTTTCCATTAATTCATCTAAACGTGTTAATGGCGCTGTTTGATTTTCAATACCTGTATTTTCAAAGCGCATCGTTCATTTCCCCCTTATGTAAAATAAAACATTCCTCCATTAATAATAGTACGAAAGCGCATAACTTTCAATGACGAGCTTCATAATTGTTCCGATTTTGGTGAAACTAAAGGGAGAAAGGGGAGATGAACATGCCAAAAGTAAAAGACATGATGACGACGGACATTGAATGTTGTACACCGCTCGATAATATATACGAAGCGGCTGTAAAAATGCGCGACTACAACGTCGGTGCGATTCCGATTACAGACGGAAATCGACTTGTCGGCATTGTCACGGATCGCGATTTAGTTGTGCGTGGCATTGCTGAGAAAAAGCCAGCCTCGACCGCTGTCACAGAAGTGATGAGCGAACAGCTCGTGACGATTTCACCGGCCGCTTCTGTGACAGAAGCTGCTCAGCTGATGGCAAAGTACCAAATTCGCCGCTTGCCTGTCGTCGAAGGGGATGCGTTAGTCGGGATGATGTCGCTCGGTGATTTAGCCGTCCATGAAATGAGTGACGACCAAGCAGGAGAGGCACTTACACACATATCGCAATATCATTAATTAACGTGTTGAAGGAGGCTATGTTTTCGCATAGCCTTATTTTTTTGTGTTGTGAGGCGGACAAACTGTATATAATGGAAATATAGATAGTAACTGAGGGAGAATGACGCATGCGTTGGATAGTGGTTTTAATTACAGTTTTTATTATAGTCTTTTATTTTTCACCACCCGATGAACAAGCTCCGTTCAACGACACATCTTTCCAAATGGAACAAAGAAGTCATGATAACATCGTGATAGAAGGATTAGGGGCATGGATCGGCAAAACGGAGGAGGAAGTGAAGCAAACGTTTGGACAACCTGTGCGTATCGATCCGTCCGCTTACGGCTACGTCTGGTGGGTATATAACAATCCGAAAACGTATATGCAAATCGGCATACGTGACGGACGAGTCGTCACGATTTATGCGTGTGGGCCCGAGGTGAACGTAGCTCCGTTTCAAATCAATCGCTCAATTAATGAGCTGCTACAAACGATGCCGCTTCATGATGATATTCACGTGCAACTCGATGATGGAGTATATCGCTTTCAACTGACAGAAGAAGATTTAATGATTCAGCCGCTCCTTTCGTTTGGTGATGTATATGTGCAATTATATGTTGACCGTTTTACCGGCACATTATCAAGCGTTCGCTTTCTCGATGGCGAGACGTTAGTACACATTCGTCCGTACGAACTTGAATATCGCGGGCCGCTACCGGAAGTGGCGATCGATGAAACGCTTGAAAAACAAATTGAACGAGCGAATGCGGAACAAATTTTTGATATTACAAACGTCATGCGCGCACGTCACGGCATTTCTCCGTTGACATGGGACGAGCGCGTGGCGAAAGTAGCATATGAACATAGTAAAGATATGGCAGAAAACAATTTTTTTGCGCACGAATCGCCAACGAGCGGCGACTTACAGCAGCGGCTCATTCGAGCAAGCATTTCGTTTGAATTAGCAGGAGAAAATATTGCTGCCGAATATGTCGATGCCCCTGCCGTTGTAGAAGCGTGGCTCAATAGCCGAAGCCATCGACAAACGTTGTTAAACGACGAACTAACGCATTTAGGTGTCGGAGTATATAAGCGGTATTACACACAAAATTTCATTCGCCCTTTGTCCCAACCAAAATAGGCGCACGTATCGTTCATTCGGTCGTAATATATGGTAGGCAAACAAACTAGAAAGGGGCGACCGATGATGTCCATTGAACAATTTAAACAATTTGTTAAAAAACACCCGAAAATCATTGAAGAAGTGCGGCAAGGGAGAAAGACGTGGAAAGAGCTGTACAACGATTGGTACGTGTTTGGTGAAGAAGATGAAATGTGGGATGTATATAAATCAACAAATGAAAAAGAAGAACAAAGCGCGCTTATTCAAAAATTAGTGAGCTATTTAAAACATGTAGATGTAAATGAGCTTCAAACATACGTGACAAATGTTCAACAAGCGATTACGTCCATTCAAGAAGTTGTACGGCAAATGCAACAAACAAATACGAAAGATCCGTTTTCGTTTCGGAAAGATTAAAGGGACAAAAGATGAGAAAAGATGTGTACGAATACATTGTTGTAAAGCCGAAACTTCATCAATTTTTACGTGAACACCCGTCATGGTATCGAAGGTTAGCGAGACGCCCGATGGATATAAAAGAAATGGAAAAAGAGGCGCGTCAATATTATAAACAAACGATGTCGCATAAAGTGCAAAACGTCGTCCAAACGATTGAAATGGCGAAAATGATGATGGCCATGATGAAACTGATGAATGACACTCATAATTAAACGGGAAACGTAAACACTATCACTACGAAAGGATGGTGAAAGTGTTGCGTTTCTTTTTTTTATGTGTCGTATTGTTGTTTTCAACGCACGTTAGCGACCATAGGCATACGGTGTTTGCTGAACAAAAGCAAACGTTATTCGTCAAACATCATGTGAAAGGAAATAACGTTTTTGTCGAGTGCATCGTCGATCAATTTACGTTTACGAAAGGAAAACATCCGAAAAAAAACGGACAAGGGCGCATTCACGTATATGTCAATGGGAAAAAAGTAAGCGAAATGACAACAGCTGCTTTCGTTATTCGCGGATTGCCTGCCGGAAAGCATTCGATTCGCCTCGAGCTCGTCCATAACGATGCGAGCCGCTACCACATATCACATGAATTTACCGTGACTATTTCGTAAGTCTGGGGCAACCAGACTTATTTGTTTTGTTTGTTAAATCGTGTTATGATACCGTTGTGGAGGTGTTGCTCGTGCTTGTAGCAACGGTTGAACGTTTACAAATATTAGATTTCGCAGAAGAGCTTGGCAAAATGATCATCCAATCAGATGTGGCAGAACAATATCGCCGCAGCTTTTATTATATGAAACGAGATGAGAAGGCGCAGCAACTCATTTCGCGCTTCGTTCAGTTGAAAGAGCGATACGAAGAAGTGCAGCGTTTTGGAAAATATCATCCAGATTACAAAGAAGTAACGAAGCAAGTGCGCGATGCAAAACGCGAGCTCGATTTGTATGAGCCGATTGCCGCCTTTAAAAAGGCAGAAAAAGATATGCAATTGCTTTTAGATGAAATTAGCACAATAATCGGTCGCGCTGTATCTGAAAACATTAAAGTGCCGACGGGGAACCCATATTTCGACTCCCTCTCTTGCGGTGGGGGATGCGGTGTCGGTGGAACGTGCGGCTGTCGGACGAAATAAAAAGGGGATGGGGTTTATGTTTCCGATGCGACAAGGAATTATCGTTTGGCTTTATTCAATGAAACATAGTAAACAGTTGCGAAAATACGGGAACGTTCATTACGTATCGAAGCGGCTTAAATATGCCGTCTTATATTGCAACATGGACGAAGCGGAAGAGGTGATGAAAAAGCTCGCCTCCTTACCGTTTGTAAAGCGAGTCGAACCGTCTTACCGTCCGTATGTGAAAGTGGAATTTGAATCGAAAGCGGACAAAGAGAAAGAATATGAATATGGGATATAATCAAAAAAGGATGTCGCGGCTAGACATCCTTTTTACTTTCTTATTGCAATGGCGGAATGAATCGATTCATGCGCATAATGCCGATTAAATGTTGATAATACAATTGCAAATCGGCAAAAAAGTTCGATGGTTTTACGTCCAAATGAATAATTTCTTGATTGAGTTGTTTAGCTAGGTCGATGAACAATTCGTATCGCTTCGTTATTTTCACGGACGGATGTGGAATGCCTTCGCGGCAAATGTATAGCGGTTGAAAATCGCCCGGTTCAGTCGGATGGAGCACAACGACGAACGATGTGAGCGCTTTTCCGTCTTTCGTCGTATGAAAAGCAAACAAACCGGATAAGCGGTGACGGTTTGATTTTGCAATTTCAATGAGCTCATAAATGTCGGAATATCCTTCCCCTAGTTCAATAAAACGTTGAATCATCTGTTCATTCCCTCACTTTTACGTTTTGTTCCATCATTAACTTTAACACGTTCAACTTTTTTCGACAATTAGGGAAAACGGTGTATGACAACGCATTGAAATTTTGTTATTGTTATAATATAAATTGTTTGATAAGGGGCAATCATATGTGGAAGGTGGCTTTTATTTCGACGCTCCTTTTCCTCGGCATTAGCGCAGGAGCTTTATATTACCAATGGGACGAATATCGTACAGAAGCGACGAAACAGTCTGTGCTTCAACATGACGTGGAAGCGACATTTAGCGGGAAGGAGATGGAAGTTACCCATCGTATTCGCGGAGCTGTCGCTCGCACATATGAAGTAATTGTGCCAAACGAAGTGAAACATATTTCGTGTTCCGAACAAAAAGCATGCGTAAAACGACAAAACGGCAAAACGATTGTCGACGCCTCACATACAGACGAGCTTTCGTTCACATATCGCGTGCCGGTTGCACAAAAAGAGCCGCTCTTTATGAAAGAATGGCTCATTCGCTTTCATACTGCTCAACCGCAACAAATGACGATTTCGTTAACGGACACCGTTCATCCGAAAGGGATTTGGATTGCGGACGGAAAGCTTGTCGGCTATGTCCATAAACCGTCTTTTTCGCTTTTTATGTGGGAGAAAGAAGGGGGAAAAGCTGTTCCGCTTTATTTTCAAGCTCAGCCGCTTCAAATATCGCTTCATGATCGACTGAGCGTATATGCAGCGAAGCCAATAGACCATTCGGCGTTATCGTTTTGGCAACAAAGCGATGTCGAGACGCTCGTCATCACCCCGTTTTCGCTTCAATATATGACGCCGACGTTCGTCATTATACCGGATCGTGTCTCGTTTCCAACGGTTCAGCGCGCTTACGTTCGCGTTCAGTTAGAAGCGCGCTTTCCGAACAGTTCCGTTCCAGAGTGGGTATGGGATTTGCTTATTGCGTATATGACAAAAACAGAACCAGTGACAAAACAAGCGAAACGCGCTTTCGAGCAATTGCAAAAGACGTTGACGAAAGAAGAGCAACAAACGTTTTGGACATCTGTGACGACGCATAAACATGAGCCGTTGACGATGAAAAAGCTAGACGAATGGTTAGGAAACGCATACGGGGGACATACGACATTTTTCCAAGACGAAAAACGGTATATGACTTTCACCGAACGAAAAATGCTCGTCGTCAATGACGTGCAATTGCCGAATGCGCGCGTGTTATTAAAAGATGGACAGCAATTATTTCCGTTCATTCCGATTATGCGCACGCTTGGCTATACGGTGAACCGGTCAGGAGAGGCAATATTTATTGAGAAAGACGGGGAACGTTGGCGCTTTTTTATAAATGGAACGAACGCTGTCATTCAACAATGGGACGGATCGTTATATATCGAGCGAACGGAATTTCCGAAATGGTTTTCCGTCTACATTAGCGAGACGGATGAAAACATTTATGTAGTCGGTCAATAATAAAAAAAATCCCTGTGGCATATGCCGCAGGGGCCCTTCCATTCTTTTTCGGACGAGCCGAAAAAGAGAAGGAAAAAGGGAGAGGAGAAACCGGAGGAAGAACTTATGGGGAACGTAAGTCTTCTCCGTGGTTGGCAACAACATCATTACCGATGTTGTTACTACTAGTATGACCATTGTTTTGCATAATATACATGATCATCATATTTTTCCTTTTGTATCGTTTCGTCGATCATCATTACGAGTGAGGTGAAGTGTGTTGCGCGTTATATCGGGGAAATGTAAAGGAAAGTCGCTGCAAGCTGTTCCGGGCATGACGACACGTCCGACGACCGATAAAGTGAAAGAAGCGATGTTTAATATGATCGGCCCGTATTTTTCTGGCGGACTCGGACTAGACTTATTTGGCGGAAGCGGTGGGCTTGGCATCGAGGCGTTGAGCCGTGGATTAGATCGCGTCATTTTCGTCGATCATGACGCCAAAGCGGTGCAAACGATAAAAAAAAATGTAGCAGCTTGCCGCTTGACAGATCAAGCAGAAATTTATCGCAACGATGCCGAGCGGGCGCTAAAAGCGATCATCAAAAGAGGCTTGACGTTTCGCCTTATTTTTCTTGATCCACCGTATAAAAACAAACAGTTGGAAGCGCTTATCGCGATCATCGATGCACATCAACTATTGCAAAAAGACGGTTTTATCGTTGCTGAACATGGGGTTGAAGTTGAGCTCCCAAAACAAATTGGGCGATTAACGAAAGTGAAAGACGAAACGTACGGTATAACGGCAGTATCCATCTTTGCTTATGTAGAGGAGGAAGAATAGGAATATGGCAAGCATTGCAGTATGCCCGGGGAGCTTTGATCCTGTTACGTATGGGCATTTAGACATCATTCGTCGCGGGGCGAAAGTGTTTGATCAAGTATACGTTGTTGTGTTGAACAACTCAGCAAAAAAGCCGTTATTTTCAACGGAAGAACGAGTAAAATTGCTTGAAGAAGTAACGAAAGATTTACATAACGTAACGGTAGATTGTTACCAAGGGTTGCTTGTCGATTATGCTCGAAGCAAACGAGCAAGCGCCATTTTGCGCGGTTTGCGTGCCGTGTCAGATTTTGAATACGAAATGCAAATTACATCGATGAACCGCGTGTTGAACGAGCAAATTGAAACGTTTTTTATGATGACGAACAATCAATACGCTTTTTTAAGTTCAAGCATCGTAAAAGAAGTCGCGAAATATAACGGAAACATTTCTGAACTTGTCCCGAAAGTCGTCGAAGAAGCGCTTCGTCAAAAGTTCGCTGAAGCGAAAAACCACCTTTAAGCAGGTGGTTTTTCGCGTCGGAAAGTGATAAGCAAATAGACGAGACACGATGTAGCGGTAATGAAAAAACCGTACTGCTCAAGCCAATGCACGTATGTAATCGACCATTGTACCCCTGTTTGCGGAAGCCATACAGGCCATGTTTCTCCTGCTTCAAACGGTTCGACATACAGCGGTTTCCAAAGAAGCGATGCGAAAAAAGCAGCAAATAGTCCGTGACATATGCGCGCAATGAAAAAAGGTTGGAAGCGAATATTTGCTTCAGCTAATATGCTGGCAACTTGTGCTTGTACAGAAAAACCGCCAAAAGCAAGGATGAAGCTTGTGACGATGACTTTTTGTAACAGTGTCGCGTTCGTCGCTTCGCTCGCCATTTGGCTACCTAAAGTAATTTCGAACATTCCTGCAATAAGCGGTACGCTCAACTCGCTCGGCAATTGAAAAATAGCTAAACCGTGCTGCACGATGCTTGCGAGCACGTTCGTCATATTCGTCATATAAAGCAGTTTATTTAAAACGGAAAATAAAATAATGAACCCCCCGATCATAAAGAGCGTTTGAATGGAGGAGCGGACGGCATCCCCAAGCAGTTTACCGATCGCTTGTCTATGTTTTAAGCGCGTTTCATGCATGGCGCGAAACGCTTGACGGAAAATGCCTTTTTTTTGCTTTGTGACATGAGCGGCGTCGTCTTTTCCGTGGAAGCGCATCATCATTCCGACGCAAATGTTGCCGAGATAATGGGATAAGGCGAGAATGATGCCGATATTCGGATTGTGAAAAAAACCGACAGAAATAGCCCCGAAAATAAAAAGCGGATTTGATGAATTTGTAAACGAAACGAGCCGTTCTGCTTCAACGGCGGAAAGCTGTTGCTGTTGCTTTAATCGTGCCGTCAGTTTTGCTCCAGCAGGATAGCCAGAAGCCATGCCCATCGCCCAAACGAACCCGCCGATGCCAGGCACTTTAAAAAGCGGTCGCATGAACGGCTCAAGCAATACACCGAGAAAATGAACGACGCCAAATCCGATTAAAATTTCTGATACAACAAAAAAAGGGAGAAGGGAAGGAAAGACGACGTCCCACCACATATGTAATCCGCGCACAGCCGCTTCAAACGATTGCTGTGGATAGCGAAGCAAGGCGATACATAAACAAATAATGATAGACGATAGCACTAATGTTTTCCATTTCTCTTTCATCGTTCATAAGCCTCCTCGTTTGCCGATCGTACTCGTTTTAATATACGAGTATATGTGGACATTTTAGACCATAGTATTGAACAGGAAGGGGGAACGAGAATGAAAATCGGGTTGGCGTTAGGCTCTGGTGGGGCACGAGGCTTTGCGCATGCTGGAGTAATTAAAGTGTTGGAAGAAGAACATATTCCGATTCATATGATCGCTGGAAGCAGCATCGGTGCTCTCGTCGGGGCGTTGTATGCATCGGGGATATCGACGGAGCGATTATATCGGTTAGCGTCCGTATTTCGACGCAACGACTATATTGATTGGACCGTTCCGAAAATGGGGCTTATTGCTGGAAATTACATAAAACAATTCATTTCGGTTATGACAAAGCAACAACGAATCGAAGACGCGCACATTCCGCTCGCGATCGTGGCGACGGATTTGCAAAAAGGGGAAAAGGTCGTCTTTCGCAGCGGAAGCATAGCCGATGCGGTGCGGGCAAGCATTTCTATTCCCGGCATTTTTGTGCCAGAACGATGGAACGGCCGTCTTCTTGTCGACGGAGGGGTAATCGATCGCGTGCCAGCTACCGTCGTTCGTGACATGGGAGCGGATGTCGTTATCGCTGTCGATGTCGCTTCTGTGAAAACGAACGGTGCCATTACATCGATGGTTGATGTTATTTTACAAAGTTTAGATATTATTCAAGCGGAGCTCGCGTCCCATCGCATCGCCCAAGCTGATATCGTCATCCGCCCGCCGCTTGAGCGATATAGTTCGTATGCATTCACTCATGCGAAAGAAATGATTCGGATCGGGGAAGAAGCGGCGCGCCAACAGCTTCCGATCATTCGCCAATTGCTTGCAGAGAAGGGGTTTAAACAATGAATAAAAAAAGGTATATTCAAACGACGATCATCATAGCGATATTGCTTGCTTTTGCGACTTTTTTTCATTTGCCATATTACGTGACGATGCCGGGGACGGCTGAGCCGTTGCGTCCGCTCGTTGAAGTAAAAGGCGGCTATAAAGAAGAAGGAGAATTGATGTTAACGACAGTTCGAATGGGGCAGGCAAACCTTTTTTCTTTTGTCCTCGCGCACGTGAGTAAATATAACGAGCTATATCGGATGGACGAAGTGCGCCAAGAAGGAGAAAGCGATGAAGAATATACACATCGCCAATTAAAAATGATGGAAAACTCGAAAGAAACGGCGATTGCCGTTGCATACAAAAAAGCAAATAAGCCGTTTTCCTACAAAAATAAAGGGGTATACGTACTTTATGTCATGGATGAGATGCCGGCCGCGAAACAGTTAAAAAGCGGCGATCAATTAATAGCGATTGACGGTCAACGAATCAATGAAGCTGATGAATTTATTCAATACGTGAGCGGAAAGAAAAAAGGCGATCGCGTTCATATTACATATAAACGAGAAGGAAAAGAGAAAACGGCAACATTGAAGCTCGCGCCGTTTCCGAAAGATAAAGAGCGTGTCGGTCTCGGCGTTTCCGTCATGACCGACCGCGATATCGTCACTGATCCACCAGTTCGTATTGAATCCGATCAAATTGGCGGACCGTCTGCCGGTCTCATGTTCGCCCTTGAAGTGTACAACCAGCTCGTTCCCGAAGATTTAACGAAAGGATATCGCATTGCTGGAACCGGCACGATTAACAGCGACGGAGAAGTCGGTCCGATCGGTGGCATTTCTCAAAAAGTTATCGCCGCTCATAAAGCGGGGGCGGACATTTTTTTCGCCCCGAACGAGCGCGGAGCGAAACATTCAAACTATAAGGAAGCTGTAAAAACGGCAAAAGATATCGGCACAAACATGAAAATTGTTCCTGTTGATACGTTCGATGACGCTGTTCAATTTTTACAAAAACTATCGTAACGGCGGTGTTGCGTATTCGTTGCGCAACGCTTCTGTCAAAAGCGGCTCAGGCAACACGGATAAATATGCTTGCGTCGCTTTTTTTTCAATATGATATACCGGGTCGTGTTGTATATGTTTTACGTTCGTTATAAGCGGCAATGCCGTTCGTTTTTTGACGGTTTGTAAATACGCTCTTCCTTTGTCGTTCATTGCGAGCAGACGAATGTATGTCGCACGCTTCTGTTCGATCGCTTGCGTCATTTCTTTTTTCGTTACATTCGTCAAAATATGCGTACATATACGTTGCAATCTCGTCCACGTATATCGCTTCGTTTTGACAGCTGAAAGAAATGCGTGAAACGATGTAGCATGTACAATCGCTCGTTTTAACCGATGTTCAATTCCTTCTTCCACTTCTGCGATGCGTCGAATGTCATCTATTTCCATCGTCAATAGGCGATATTTGAGAAGCGGAAAATACGACTCCCAGTCGTGCCACATTCGATACGTTTGAAGCGTCTCATATGTGATGTGTGGAACGTAGCGCACGATGTCTTCAGCGCGACCAGATTGCAAAAAGCGGCGAATGCTCGTTGCGCTAGCGATTTGCTCATTCGTCGGAGGCGTTTCGTCATGATAATGGGCAACGATGCGCGAAATCGTTTCCGGCTTCATCCGACTTCGCTGTTCTCGTATCGCTTTAACGTAATGCAATCCTAAAATATTGTTCGGCTGCGATATGTCGAGCACGTCACGACTGATGTCACCAAGTGCAAGGGCATACGCTTTCGCATAGCTCATTCCTTGTTGCATATAATGCTTTACTCGCTCGTTATGTTTTTCTTGTTCATCGATTAGCCGTTGTGCCGTCTGTAAAAACGATTCGATATTTCCATGTTCGCTTCCAAAACATAATTGCTCGCAGTGGAGGGCATCAAGAATCGAAATCGCCCCATGAGCGAAAAGCTCAGCTGTTTGCACCGCAAATGGATAAGGGAGCTCGACGACGAGATCGACACCGCCTGCTAGCGCCATGCTAGCACGTTGCCATTTCGGCACGATTGCCGGCTCACCTCGTTGTGTAAAGGAGCTGCTCATGACGGCGATTATGCAATCGGCCCCTGTTTTTTTTCTCGTTTGTTGCACATGATATGCATGTCCGTTATGAAACGGATTGTATTCGACAACGATTCCAGCCGCTTTCATCTGTTGTCCACCTTTCTTTTTTGTTGAAAACGTGATACAGTGAGTATAAGCTGATTATAATGGAAGTAGTGTAAAGAAAAAATATTGACAAAAACGTTGTTCAAACGTATAATTTTCTTTGTTGTCTTGAGGTGATTATCATTGAGATGGTCTATTCATCAACTTCATCAGTTGCAGCATAAAGGGCTGTCGATTGACGAAATGGCTGATGTGTCCGAGCTAAAAGAAGTAGATGCGTCTATTCGTGACATTTCTCCTGTCCGTGTTCATGGACGAGCAGATGTGAGCGCGAAAAAATTTACGTTCCACTTAACGATTGAAGGGACGATGACGTTACCGTGTTCCCGTACGCTTGTGGACGTACCGTATCCATTCGTCATTGAAAGCACAGAAACGTTCTTTTTAAACGATTATGATGCAACAGATGAAGAATCGCATGTTGTTCAAGGAGAGGCGATCGACTTAATGCCGATCGTAAAAGAGCTCATTCTTCTTGAAATTCCAATGCAAATTTTTAGCGAGCAGCCGGATCATCCTAATGCCGCTCCGCAATCAGGAAAAGATTGGGCGGTCATTTCGGAAGAAGAACATGAAAACAAAATTGATCCGCGCCTTGCGAAGTTAGCCAAGTTTTTCGAAAACAAAAATGAATCATAAGGGAAGATCCGGAACTACACCGGCCTCCATATTTGCCTAAATCCATTTAAGGAGGTGGAAATGATGGCAGTACCTTTTAGAAGAACATCAAAAATGAAAAAGAGACTACGTCGTACGCACTTCAAATTGCGCGTACCTGGTATGGTAGAATGCCCAAACTGCGGTGAAATGAAACTTGCTCATCGCGTATGTAAAGTTTGTGGAACATACAAAGGAAAAGACGTTGTAAACAAATAAGAAAAGCGTAAGGGTCATCCCCTTGCGCTTTTCTTATTTGATAGAGGAAAAACGGATCGCATAGCGAATACAAAGCATGTACATACGGCAAAGGGGGAGAGGGAGACATGATTGAAAAACAACAAGGCATCGCATGGTTTACAATTTGTCGTCCGACGAGACGAAATGCGATCGACTATACGGTGATGGAAGAACTGCACGAAGCGATCGAGCTTGCTGAACAAGATGATGAAGTGAAAGTGCTCGTCATTACCGGCGCTGGCGAAGACGCCTTTTGTGCCGGCGGCGACTTACAAGTGTTTCACAAGCTAAAAACAAAAGAGGAAGCGTACGCTATGCTTGCGAAAATGGGAAATATTTTGTATCGCTTATTGACGTTGCCGAAGCCAACTGTTGCCCTCATTAACGGCACCGCGGTTGGCGGCGGCTGTGAATTGGCGACAGCATGCGATTTTCGCTTTGCCCGCGCCGGCGCACGTCTCGGTTTTGTACAAGCGAATTTAGCTATTACGACAGGTTGGGGTGGAGCGACGATGTTATTTGAAAAAATGGCGTATGACAAAGCGCTTCATCTATTGCTTCAAGCGCAAACGATAACAGCGGAAGAAGCGGAGCGCATCGGCTTTGTTCACCGTACGTTTCATCATTCGTTGCGCGAACAGTGTGAAAAAGAGATGAGCGGCTATACGAATAAATCGACTCATGTGTTGCGCGCCTATAAGGAGGCTGCGATCGGGCGTTGGAAAACGGAAGAGTTTCGCCGTCGTTTTTTTGCCGAAATTGAACAATGCGCTCACTTATGGGAAAGCGAAGAGCACGAGCAGGCGGTACAATCATTTTTAGCGAAACGAAACAAATAATCTTCTATCTTTTCTATTAGCTGCATAATGATATAGTAAATGCAGCGAGGAGGGATAGAAATGATGCGTCAAGATGCGTGGACAGAAGAGGAGGACGTATTGCTTGCTGAAACGGTGTTAGCTTTCGTGCGCGAAGGAAGCACACAATTACGAGCGTTTGAAGAAGTAGGAAAAAAACTATCGCGAACAGCCGCCGCTTGCGGTTTCCGATGGAATGCATACGTGCGCAAAACATATGAACGAGAGCTAGAGTTAGCGAAGCAGCAACGAAAGAAGAAAAAAGAGCCGCAACCGTCCGAACGCGATATGACGTTGCAAGATGTTATTTCGTTTTTGCAAACGTTGCAACAGCGCGGAGAAGGGAAACAAGAAATCGAACAGTTGCGCCAACAAGTATGTACGCTGCAAAAAGAAAAAGAAGAGCTGGAAAAGCAGCTGCAAGCGTTGCAACAAGAGTACAAAGCGATCATGCATATTTTAGAGCGTGCGCGCCAATTGTCTGTGTAGTAGCTGATAGACGTCAGCTACTTTTTTTTATACAATAAAGCATAGGAAAGACAGAGGGGGAGGTACGGTGCGAATCGGAATTGTTGGTGGCGGTGCGGTCGGCTTGTTGACGGCTGCTTACATGAGCCAAAGCGCTCATGTCACCATTTACACGCGGCGACATGAGCAGGCGGAAAAGCTATGCGCGAATGGATTGACGGTCATTTGTGGGGACGAAAAAACGACGCATCGCGTACAAGCGACGCCGTTCGTTTGCGAAACGAACGACGATGTGTTGTTTATGGCGGTGAAGCAATACGATTTAACAAACATATTGACGACGCATGTACATATGCTTCAAGCGAACGCCATCATATTTTTGCAAAACGGCATGGGGCATATTCGATATGTATCGCGCTTGCCTCACGAACATATTGCGCTTGCCGTCGTCGAACATGGCGCGCTGAAAGTAGACGATACGACCGTTGTTCATACCGGTGTCGGCCAAACGAAATGGAGCGTATGGCGAGGGGAACAGCACGCGTTCTCGTTTCTTTTGCGCACATCGTCTCGCTTTCCGTTTCAATACGTCGACGATTGGGAAACGATGTTGCTTGAAAAATTAATGGTGAACGTATTAATTAACCCGCTTACCGCTTTATTGCGCGTCCCGAACGGTATGCTAGTGGCGCACGATCCGTATCGGCAAGCGATGGAGCAATTGTTTCACGAAGTCGCTTCGATTTTGCATATCGAACAACGAGAACGCATATGGCAGCACGTCCAAACGATTTGTTGCCAAACGGCCGCCAATCGCTCTTCGATGTTGCGCGACATCGAGTCAGGGAGAAGAACGGAGATAGACGCCATTTTAGCATATGTAATCGAGCGAGCAAACGAGCAGCACATTCCTGCCCCCATTAGCACATTTTTATACACCCTTGTGAAAGGGAAAGAACTAGAGGGGGGAAAGGGAAGATGAAAGAGTTAGTCACTTCTTTCATTGCCATCATGGTTGTCGTACCGTTCCTTTCGTTTTTTTTTATTTTCACGCTCGCCAAAGCGGTGTTTAAACGAAAAGGGAGGCGTGCGTTTCACGTCGCTGTAAACGGATCGACCATTTTTTTTATTTTTGCGGTGCACGTATTGTTACAAGCTATTTTTCATCGGTCGTACATCGTTGAACTGCTCATTTTCTTTATTGTTACATTTATGATTGGTATCGTCTTATATTGGAAAAAGACAGGAGACGTGTCGTTGCCACGAACGTTTAAATTATATTGGAAAGTGCAATTTTTATTGTTTACAACCGCTTATATGGGACTATTGATATACGGGATCATTCATCGCGTCATGGTCGTGTTTTCATCATGAATGGGAAAGGAAGTTTAAGATGGAAGTTATGGAGCTGTCATTGCCAGCCACGAACCGTTTAGCAACAGAATATATGAAAGGAACGTTTCCGATTCATGAAGCGTTTCACCATTTTACATTTGAAGAACGTCTCGCATACGTGCATGAGCGAACGTATGCACGAGAAGCGCTCGTCGATCATTTACTTACATACCATGAGCAGTTTGGGGCGAGCGATGAAACGATGGCAAATATTAAAAAATTGCGCCATCCAAAGAGCGTCGTCGTCATTGGCGGACAACAAGCTGGACTATTAACAGGTCCGTTATATACGATTTACAAAATCATCTCGATCATTACATTAGCAAAGCAACAAGAACGTGAGCTCGGCGTACCTGTTGTTCCGGTGTTTTGGATGGCATCGGAAGATCATGACGTGGCAGAAATTAACCATGTGCACGTGTGTGATGAAGGGAAAGTGAAAAAATACGTATATCCGCCATTAGCGAGAGAGAAGCGGATGGCTGCCCGTATTGAACTTAATGAAGACGACTGCAAACAATGGATAGATGAAGTGCTGAAAACGTACGGTGAAACAGATGTAACAAACGAATTGCGTGCATACATATACGAATGTATCGCAAAATCGAAGACGATCGCTGACTTTTTTGCAGCCATTGTTTTATCGCTATTTGCAAAAGAAGGCCTCGTTGTTGTAGATGCGGCTCACCCACACTTACGGGCGATCGAAAGCAAATGGTTTATGACGATCGCTCACAATCATCATATGATGACAAACGCGCTAAACGAACAACAACGGCATCTTGAAAAGTTAGGTTATTCGCGCACGATTGATGTGTCGCCGATGTGCGCGCATTTGTTTTACGATGACGGCCAACGACGGCTATTATATTATGATGATAGACAACGTTGTTTTTACACAAAAGATGGGGTGTATCGCTTCACGTTAGATGAGCTAAAACAACGAATGGAGAGGGAGCCGCAGTCGTTTAGCAACAACGTCGTAACAAGACCGCTTATGCAAGAATGGTTATTTCCGACGCTCGCTTTCATTGCCGGTCCGGGCGAAATCGCCTATTGGGCCGAATTAAAGCAAGTGTTCGAGCATGTCGGCTTGCGCATGCCCCCGATTGTGCCGCGCCTGTCGTTGACGCTCGTTGAACGCCATATTGCAACCGATTTAGCTGATGTGCATATGACGGTCGAACAAGCATTGGCAAACGGAACGGACGATGCGCTTGAGGAGTGGTTGCGCAACAATCAGCCAATCGCGTTCGATGAAGCGTTTGACGAAGCGAAAAAGGAAATGGCGCGCATACATGAACAACTTCGTCATATTGGGATGCAAGTCGATCCGCACCTTGAACGAGTGATGTTGAAAAATGCCGAACGGATCGAGACAGAAATCGATTATCTTCAACAATTGATTGCACGGCGCATGTTGCAAAAGCATGATGTGCACGTGCGTAAATATGAGCGCATTGCGCTGGCGTTGCGTCCGAACGGCATGCCGCAAGAACGGGTATGGAATATGTTTTACTATATGAATCGTTACGGTTTAGACGTTGTTTCTCGACTTCTTCATGTCGATTATCGGTGGAATGGGCTGCATAAAATTGTATATATGTAACTATTTTCGTCGATAAAAAAATCCTGTCGCGCACAGGATTTTTTTTATTACAATAGAATAGTTCGGAAGTAAGTAGTGAATTTAGTGAAATGATGGTACAATACAATTGCAAAGTTGTAAAAGGTAGGTGACATCGTTGTTTCATCATGTAACTGTATTGTTAAAAGAAACGGTTGATGGATTGAACATAAAAAAAGATGGTACATATGTAGATTGTACGCTCGGTGGAGCTGGACATAGCGAATATTTACTGTCGCAATTATCGCCGGAAGGGAAATTGTTCGCCTTCGATCAAGACGATATCGCCATTCATCATGCCAAGCAAAAACTTGAACGATATAGCGGTCAATTTACGATTATTAAAAGCAATTTCCGCTATATAAAACAACAGTTGGCGCTTTACGGTGTGCATGAAGTGGACGGCATTTTATTCGATCTTGGCGTATCGTCTCCGCAGCTAGATATGCCGGAGCGCGGCTTTAGTTATCAACATGAAGCGCCGCTCGATATGCGCATGGATCGCGAGCAAACGTTAACAGCATACGACATTGTTAACACATGGCCGTATGAACAGCTTGTGAAAATTTTTTTCCAATATGGCGAAGAAAAATTTTCAAAAGCGATCGCGCGTAAAATTGAACAAGTGCGCAAGCAAAAGCCGATTGAAACGACGACGGAGCTTGCTGACATCATTAAGGAAGCTATTCCAACGCCTGCTCGTCGAACAGGAGGACATCCGGCGAAACGAATCTTCCAAGCGATTCGCATCGCTGTAAACGATGAACTGCGCGCGTTTGAAGAAGCGATCGAACAAGCAATCGATTTATTAAAATCGGGGGGACGAATAAGCGTCATTACGTTTCATTCGCTTGAAGATCGCATTTGTAAGCTGGCGTTTAAACAAGCAAGTGAAACGCCTCACTTACCTCCGGGATTGCCGATCGTTCCAGATGAGTATAAGCCGAAATTAAAAATCATTACGAAAAAGCCGATCGTTCCATCGGAAGAAGAATTGCAACAAAATCATCGCGCACGATCTGCGAAATTACGCATTGCTGAAAAATTATAAAAAAAGGGGGAAAAAGCGTATGGCAGCTGTCCGCATTCAACAAAAAGTGCAACAGCAACAACAACAAGTGCAGCGCACGCCAAAGAAAAAACAAAAACGCGGTGTGCGCTTTACGCTCGGGGAGAAGATCGTTCTCGTTGCGTTTGTCGCGTTTGCGCTATATAGCAGCGTCACGATCGTATCGAATCAATTTACGATGTATCATGTGAATAAAGAAGTGCAACAATTACAAGCGACGATTCAAGAGCAAGAAAAACGAAATCTTGATTTATACGTACAAGTGCAAGAATTAAGCACATACGAACGCATTTTAGCAAAAGCGAAAGAGCTCGGACTTACATTAAACGAAAATAACATAAAAGTTGTGCAGGATTGATGCCGAATGAGAAAGCATACACATACACATAGAGGAGCAGCTATATATTTTGGGTTGTTTAGCTTGCTCTTTTTTATATTGTTTGGTCGTTTCGTTTACTTGCAAGCAACAGGTGTTGCGGATGGACAAGTATTAGCGGTTGAAGCGCAAAAACGTTATTTGAAAAAACAAGTGTTGGAAGCGAAGCGGGGAACGATTTTCGATCGGCGCGGGGAAGTGATTGCAGAAGATATCCCTTCCTACACTGTCGCGGCTATTCTCGACCCGGATATGCCGCAATATGTGTCCGATCCGGAAACGACGGCACGCAAACTGGCGCCGCTATTAAATATGGATGTCGCGGATGTAGAGCGCATATTGAAAAAAAATGCGAAGCAAGTAGAGTTCGGACCGAATGGCCGCGGCATTAGCCAAACGGTGAAAAAAGAAATTGAAGCGTTACAACTTCCAGGCATTATTTTTTTACGAGATTCAAAACGTTTTTATCCGCACGGCACATTTGCTTCGTACGTCGTCGGCTATGCGCAAAAAAATGAAGAGACGAATGAAGTAGAAGGAAAAATGGGCATTGAAAAGCAGTTTGATGAACAATTAAAGGAAAAAGATGGGTACGTCATTTACGAAGGGGATCAACAAGGGTTTAAATTGCCCCACGCAGATGAAAAAATCGTCCCACCACAAAACGGTAAAGATATTTATTTAACGATCGATAAACATATTCAAGCGTTTTTAGAAGATGCGATGAATGCGGTCGAAAAACAATATGCTCCGAAAAAAATGATCGCCATCGTTGCAGATCCGCAAACTGGCGCCATTTTAGCGATGAGCACGCGCCCGAGTTTTAATCCAAACAAACGAAATATTGAAAACTACTTTAATGATGCGATTGCATATCCGTACGAACCAGGTTCGACGATGAAAATATTTACGCTTGCCGCCGCCGTGAACGAAGGAGTGTTTCAAGCCGATGAGACGTATTTATCTGGTTCGTATCAAGTAGGGGGCCATCGTATTCGCGACCATAATAAAGTCGGGTGGGGGAAAATTACGTTTCTTGAAGGAATGCAACGGTCGTCAAACGTCGCCTTTGCCATCATGGTGCGCGAAAAGTTAGGCGAAGATCGCTTTTTGCAATATTTGCACCGGTTCCGTTTCCACGAACCAACGGGCATCGATTTGCCTGGGGAGAAAGTGGGAAATATTTTGTATCGCTATCCGATTGAAAAAGTAACGACAGGGTTCGGACAAGGAACGTCCGTTACACCTATTCAACAAATTCAAGCAGCTACCGCCATTGCAAATGGTGGAAAAATGATGAAGCCATACGTCGTTGATCGCATTGTTGATCCGGAAAGCGGAAAAACGGTTGTAAAACATGAACCGCAAGTCGTTGACACGCCGATTTCAAAAGAAACAGCAGAAAAAGTGTTAGACATTTTAGAAACAGTTGTTACATCGGAGAAAGGGACAGGTCGTCCGTATCAAATTGAAGGTTATCGCGTAGCAGGAAAAACAGGAACTGCGCAAATTCCAGATCCGAAAGGTGGCTATTTGACGGGTCATCAAAACTACATTTTCTCATTTTTAGGGATGGTGCCGCGCGAAAACCCACGTTTAGTCATGTATGTTGCCGTGCAACAGCCAAATATTTCGTATACGGAAACAGGTGCAGCTCCTGTATCGATGATTTTTAATTCCGTCATGAAAAGCAGTTTGCAATATTTAAATATTCAACCGACTGCCGAGAAAAAATCGGAGAAAAAAGAAAAAAGCGTGACGCTCCCGTCTTACGTCGGTCAATCGGTTGAACAAGCGGTGCAGTCGTTGAAAAACGAAGGGCTACATGTCACTGTCATCGGAAAAGGAAAACATGTACATGCTCAATTTCCGCGGGCGGGTGAGCACGTCGTTGCGCCGGATCGCGTGTTGCTGCAAACCGATGGAAATGCTATCATGCCGGATTTGACCGGTTGGTCGCTGCGCGATGTCATGAAGCTCGCTGAATTGTTGCAACTTAAACCGAGCTTTATCGGAAGCGGATACGTATTTAGGCAAAATATCGCTCCAGGAGCGGTGATAAAACAAAACGATTATGTCATCGTTGAGCTTGCGAAACCGTCCGAACTTAGCGAGAAAAAAGAAAACGAAGAAAACGAACAACAAGAAACGGATGGTCCGATCGACTAGTTCTATATGAAACGGTACAAGCATATAGTGGAACGAGCCGAAACATATGAGGGGGTTCTACGATATGCGTGCAGTTACCGTTCGCAAGCGATTAACTGTTTTTTTGTTGATCGGATTCGTCATTTTTGCGATCATTGATATACGTCTCGGTTACGTGCAATTCGTGTTAGGGGATATGTTAACCGAACGAGCGAAAGATTTATGGAGCCGAAACATTCCGTTTGAGCCAGAGCGCGGACAAATTGTCGATCGCAACGGGGTGCCTTTAGCGACTAACATAAGCGCTCCATCTGTGCTCGTCGTCCCAAGACAAATTGAAAATCCAGCCGAAGTAGCGAAGCAGCTTGCCGATATTTTACATATGCCGGTAGAGAAAGCGTACAAACATGTGACGAAAAAAACGTCTATTGAACGTATTCATCCTGAAGGACGAAAAATTTCAAACGAACAGGCAAAACAAATTCGTGATTTAGGGATGAAAGGAGTATACATCGCTGAAGACTCGAAGCGGTATTATCCGTTTGGCAGCTATTTATCGCACGTGCTCGGATTTGCAGGCATCGATAATCAAGGGTTAATGGGGCTTGAGTTGTATTACGACAAACAATTAAGCGGCAAGCCTGGGTCGGTACAATTTTATTCCGATGCGAAAGGGAAACGTATGCCCGGCATGGCCGATGCGTACACGCCACCCGTTGATGGCCTTGATTTAAAGTTGACGATTGATACGCGCGTGCAGACGATTTTAGAAAGGGAGCTGACCATTGCGGAAGCGACGTACCGTCCAGACGGCATTATTGCGATTGCGATGAATCCGAATAACGGAGAAATTTTAGGAATGGCCAGCCGTCCGACGTTTGATCCTGCTGATTTTCAAAACGTTCCTCCTGAAATTTTTAACCGAAACTTACCGATTTGGAGCACGTATGAACCAGGGTCTACATTTAAAATTATTACGCTCGCTGCCGCATTAGAAGAAAAAAAGGTCGATTTATTGAAAGAACATTTTTATGATCCAGGATATGTGAAAGTGGCAGGAGCGACGTTGCATTGTTGGAAGCGAGGAGGACATGGCGACCAAACGTTTTTAGAAGTAGTACAAAACTCGTGCAACCCGGGATTTGTAGAACTTGGTGAACGTCTTGGGAAAGAAAAGCTGTTTGAATACATTCGCGCGTTCGGTTTTGGTGAAAAAACAGGCATTGATTTACAAGGGGAAGGAAAAGGGATTTTGTTCCCCCTCCATCGCGTCGGACCGGTGGAACAGGCAACAACAGCTTTCGGTCAAGGAGTGGCGGTGACGCCGATCCAACAAGTAGTGGCCGTCGCTGCCGCAGTGAATGGAGGGATTTTATACCAACCGTATATTGCAAAAGAGTGGCTTCATCCTGTGACAGGAGAAGTCGTGCGCCGTCAAACGCCGCAAGTGAAAAGAAGGGTTATTTCCGAGGAAACGTCCAAACAAATTCGCTATGCGCTCGAAAGCGTTGTCGCGCAAGGAACGGGGAAAGGGGCGTTTGTTGATGGCTACCGCGTCGGTGGAAAAACAGGAACGGCGCAAAAAGCGAAAGACGGTCAATATTTAAAAGATAACCATATCGTTTCATTTATCGGCTTTGCGCCGGCCGACGCCCCTCAAATTGTCGTGTATGTTGCTGTCGATAATCCGAAAGGAACCGTGCAATTCGGAGGCGTCGTCGCTGCTCCGATTGTTGGAAATATTATGGAAGATAGTTTACGCGCGCTTGGCGTGAAGCCGCGCAAAGAGCAAATTGAAAAAGAAACGACATGGCTTGACCCGCGGTATGTCGAAGTGCCAAATTTAATCGGTTTAACAAAAAAAGATTTGCAACAACAACTTTTTCACTTAAAATTAGATGGTAGTGGCGAGGGCGATACGGTCATTGAACAAGCACCGAAGCCGGGAGTGAAAGTGAAAGAAGGAGCGACGATTCGGGTTTATTTTGGAACGAAACGGTAAAGCCTAGAGGAAGTATCCTCATGGCTTCTTTTTCTGTTTATATAAGAAAAAAGAAAGGGACGATCGGCATGAAGTTACAAACATTGCTTCGTTATTTACATCGCTTTACCCCGCATACGAATGAAAATCCGACGATTACATCGATCGAAATGGATTCACGAGAAGTGAAACAAGGTTCGTTATTTGTATGCATAAAAGGATTTACAGTAGACGGTCACGACTTTGCTGAGCAAGCTGTAGCGCGCGGAGCGGTTGCTGTCGTGGCGGAAAGACCGCTCACATTGCCTGTTCCAGTTATTTATGTAAACGATAGCCGCTGGGCATTAGCGGTGCTCGCCGATGCGTTTTACGGTCAGCCGACGCATCAACTTCACTTAATCGGCGTGACAGGGACGAACGGAAAAACGTCGACGACGCATTTCATTGAACGTATATGTCGTCACGCTGGAAAAAAAACGGGGCTCATCGGTACGATTAACATGAAAATAGGCGACGAAACGTATGATGTAAAGAATACAACACCAGAATCGCTCGTGTTGCAAAAAATGTTTCGGAAAATGGTCGATGCCGATGTTGACATCGCTGCGATGGAAGTATCATCGCATGCGCTACATATGGGTAGAGTGCACGGCTGCGATTTTGATGTCGCCGTGTTTACGAATTTAACGCAAGATCATTTAGACTACCATCAAACGATGGACCACTACCGTTGGTCAAAAGGGCTATTGTTCGCTCAACTTGGCAATCGTTTCGATCATAGCCGTCCGAAGTTTGCGATATTGAACGCGGACGATGCGGCAACAGAAGAATATAAAAAAAGCACAGCCGCTACCGTTGTGACGTACGGTATCCATCAACGAAGCGACATCATGGCGAAACAAATTGAAATGACGACAAACGGTACGACGTTTCAGCTTGTCACCCCGATGGAAACGGTACGGGTGACGACGAAACTCATCGGTATGTTTAATGTATATAATTTATTAGCTGCGGTGGGAGCTTGTCTCGTCTCAAACATTCCGCTTAAAGCGATCGTTGAAGCGATTGCTGACATGGAAGGTGTTCCAGGCCGCTTTGAAGTCGTCGATGCAGGTCAGCCGTTTACAGTGATCGTTGACTACGCCCACACGCCAGATAGTTTACAAAACGTGCTCCAAACGATTCGCCCATTTGCGAAAAAGCGCATATTTGTCGTCGTTGGCTGCGGTGGCGATCGCGACCGAACGAAGCGGCCGTTGATGGCGCAAGTCGCTGTTCAACATAGCGACGTGCCCATTTTTACATCTGACAACCCGCGCTCTGAAGATCCGGTCGCTATTTTAAACGACATGAAACGAGGGGTAACGGAAGATGTCGTATGTATTGTCGATCGAAAAGAAGCGATTACATATGCGATAGAGCAAGCCGAGGAAGGCGATGTCGTTTTAATTGCAGGAAAAGGGCATGAGACGTATCAAATCATTGGAAAAAACGTGTTATATTTTGATGATCGTGTCGTCGCACGTGAAGCTATTCAACGAAGAAAAGATAAATAGGAGATGAGGAAGGTGCAACGATCATGAACGAGAAAGTCATTTTATTCACGGCGGGGCTTGCCTTTATCATTACGGTTGTGCTATCGCCAATTTTCATTCCGTTTTTAAGACGATTAAAATTTGGGCAAAGCATTCGCGAAGAAGGGCCGAAGTCTCATCAAAAAAAATCAGGTACGCCGACGATGGGCGGATTAATGATTTTAATTTCACTTTCTGTTGCTACGCTCGTCATGAGCGACATCTTTCTCGAGCGGACGGCGCAAACATATTTGCTGTTGTTTGTGACGGTTGGCTACGGCTTGCTCGGCTTTATTGATGATTTCATTAAAGTCGTCATGAAGCGCAATCTCGGTTTGACGAGCAAACAAAAACTAGCTGGGCAATTGCTTATCGCGCTCGTATTTTACTTTTTCTTTCAACGTCATGGCATTTCAACCGTCGTGGCGATTCCAGGAACAGATTATTCGTTTGACTTAGGGGTTGCCTACGTTTTGTTAATCATTTTTATGCTTGTCGGCGGTTCGAATGCGGTCAACTTAACAGACGGGTTGGACGGCTTGCTTGCTGGAACAGCGGCGATCGCGTTTGGGGCGTATGCTGTATTAGCATGGAATCAAGGGCAATACGATATTGCTATTTTTAGCGTCGCTGTCGTCGGTGCGGTGCTCGGATTTCTCGTATTTAACGCTCACCCTGCGAAAGTGTTTATGGGCGATACCGGCTCGCTTGCGCTTGGAGGAGCAATTGTAGCCGTTGCGATTTTAACAAAGCTCGAAATATTGTTAGCTATTATCGGCGGCGTGTTCGTTATCGAAACGTTGTCTGTCATCATTCAAGTCATTTCCTTCAAAACGACAGGAAAACGCGTGTTTCGCATGAGTCCGTTACACCACCATTACGAGTTGATCGGTTGGTCTGAATGGCGCGTTGTCGTGACGTTTTGGGCGGTTGGATTATTGTTTGCTATATTAGGAATTTACATTGAGGTGTCGCTATAATGTATAACGGAAAAAAAGTGTTCGTTTTAGGTTTAGCAAAAAGCGGACTAGCAGCAGCAAAACGGTTGCGAGAACTTGGAGCGGATGTTGTCGTCAACGATCGAAATGAACCGAGTGAGCAAGAAAAACAAGAGCTACAATCGCTCGGCATTCGTCTCGTATACGGGGGGCACCCGATCGAATTGCTTGACGAGCCATTTGATTTTGTCGTGAAAAATCCAGGCATCCCATATACGAATGCACTCGTTCAAAAGGCGATCGAAAAACAGTTGCCGATCATAACAGAAGTAGAAATTGCGTATGAAACGACAGAAGCGCCAATTATCGGCATTACAGGTTCAAACGGAAAAACGACGACGACGACGCTCATTTTTCATATGTTGCAAGAAGCAAAATGCCGACCGCTCATCGCAGGAAATATTGGAACGGTGGCATGTGAAGTTGCCAAGCAAGCGACGAAAGACGACGTCATCGTCATGGAACTATCTTCGTTTCAACTGCTTGGGACGATTCGCTTTCGCCCGCACATTGCAGTATTGTTAAATATTTTCGACGCCCACTTAGACTATCACGGAACGAAAGAGGCGTATGCGGAAGCGAAAGGAAATATCTTTAAAAACCAAACGGAAGCGGATTACGCTGTTGTCAATGCTGATGATCCGATCGTTATGCGTTTAGCTGAGAAAAGCCGAGCACGTAAAGTTCCTTTTTCTGCTACAACGCCGCTATCGTACGGAGCGTCAGTTAAAGAAGGGGCGATTTATTTTCATGATGAGCGAATTATTGATGTCCGAGATGTGGCGTTACGAGGGACACATAACATCGAAAATATATTAGCAGCTGTTGTAGCAGCAAAACTAGCAGGTGCAGACAATGATTCGATTCGCCGCGTATTAAAGACGTTTACGGGTGTACCACATCGACTGCAATTTGTCGCTGAAATTAACGGAAGAAAGTTTTATAACGATTCGAAAGCGACGAACATATTGGCGACGCAAAAAGCGTTAAGCGCCTTTCACGAGCCCGTCATTTTACTTGCTGGCGGCTTAGATCGCGGCAACGAATTTGATGAGCTGTTACCATATTTGCATCATGTGAAAGCCGTCATCACGTTTGGACAAACGGCGCCAAAAATCGAACGCGTGGCGCGTGAAGCAGGAATACAGCAAGTGAAACGTGTCGATAATGTGGAACAAGCAGCTTTTGCCGCATATGAATGGTCGTCGCCGGGCGATGTTATTTTATTATCTCCAGCTTGTGCAAGCTGGGATCAATATAAAACTTTCGAACAGCGTGGGGACATGTTTATGTTTGCGGTGCATAAGCTTAAATAAGACGAATTTTAAGTAAATTGAGGTGTTCCGCATTGCATGGAAAAAAGTCTGCACCTGATTTTTTATTAATGCTCATCACGTTTTCGTTGTTGGCGATCGGGCTTATTATGGTGTATAGCGCAAGCGCGATTTGGGCTGACTACAAGTTTCACGATTCGTTTTTCTTTGCGAAGCGTCAGCTGCTATTTGCGGCGGTTGGTATCGTTGCGATGTTTTTTTTCATGAACATCGACTATTGGACGTGGCGAACGTGGGCGAAAGTATTGCTCATCGTTTGCTTCATTCTTCTCGTCCTCGTCTTAATTCCGGGCGTTGGCATGGTGCGCAACGGGTCGCGCAGCTGGATCGGCGTCGGTGCGTTTTCCATTCAACCGTCAGAATTTATGAAAATGGCGATGATTGCTTTTTTAGCGAAATATTTATCTGAAAATCAAAAAAAAATTGCGTCCTTTAAACAAGGATTGCTTCCATCGTTGTTGCTCGTGTTTGTTGCTTTCGGCATGATTATGTTGCAGCCGGATTTAGGAACAGGAACGGTGATGGTCGGCACGTGCGTCGTCATGATTTTTGTCGCTGGAGCGCGCATAAGCCACTTTGTGCTTCTTGGCCTGCTTGGATTGGTAGGGTTCGCAGGGCTCGTTTTATCCGCTCCGTATCGCATAAAGCGCATTACATCATTTTTGAACCCTTGGGAAGATCCGTTAGGAAGCGGTTTTCAAATTATACAATCGCTTTATGCGATCGGTCCGGGCGGTTTGTTTGGCCTCGGATTAGGCCAAAGCCGTCAAAAGTTTTTTTACTTGCCGGAGCCGCAAACAGACTTTATTTTTGCTATTTTAGCTGAAGAGCTTGGGTTTATTGGCGGCTCCCTCGTTTTGCTTTTATTTAGTTTATTGCTTTGGCGCGGCATTCGCATCGCTTTAGGGGCGCCGGATTTATACGGCAGCTTTTTAGCTGTCGGCATTATTGCGATGATTGCGATTCAAGTGATGATTAACATTGGGGTAGTGACAGGGCTTATGCCGGTCACAGGCATTACGCTGCCATTTTTAAGCTATGGTGGCTCGTCGTTGACGCTCATGTTAATGGCGATTGGCGTGTTGTTAAACATTAGTCGCTACGCGCGATATTAAAAGCTGACTTCATGGAAGTCAGCTTCTTCTGTTACTTTCGAGAGGGGGAAAACCGATGAAAATTGTAGTGAGCGGCGGTGGCACTGGAGGCCACATTTATCCTGCACTTTCTTTTATTCATGAAGTAAGAAAGCAACATCGTGATGTAGATGTATTATATATCGGAACGGAAAAAGGGTTAGAAAGTACAATTGTGCCGAGAGAAAACATTCCGTTTCATGCGATTGACATTAGCGGATTAAAACGAAGCGTTTCATTTGAAAATGTGAAAACGCTCATTCGTTTCATCACGAGCGTGCGCACATGTAAACAGTTGTTAAAACAATATAAACCGGACGTCGTGCTCGGTACGGGAGGCTACGTATGCGGCCCTGTCGTCTATGCCGCAGCAAAACTAGGTATACCGACGATCATTCATGAACAAAATAGCATTCCTGGGCTGACGAACAAATTTTTAAGCCGCTATGCGAATAAAGTAGCTATTTGTTTTGAGGAGACGAAGGAATATTTTCCACAAGAAAAAGTGGTGTTAACAGGGAACCCGCGCGCGTCAGAAGTCGTAGGAAAAGATGGACAGGAAGCAAAACGGTCGCTCGGATTAGCAGAGCAGAAAAAAACGGTGTTAATTGTCGGGGGAAGCCGAGGGGCGCGGCCAATTAACGAAGCGTTTTTACAAGTGCTTCATGAAGCGGAACAAAAACCGTACCAATTTTTATATGTTACAGGTGACGTTCATTATGATAAAGTAATAAAGGCGGTAAACGACGTCGGGAATCCAACGAACGTGATCATTCATCCGTTCATTCATAACATGCCAGAAGTGTTGGCAGGGGTAGATGTGATCGTCGCTCGCGCGGGCGCAACGACGCTTGCAGAAATTACAGCGTTAGGCATTCCAAGTATTTTAATTCCGAGTCCGTACGTGACGAACAACCATCAAGAAAAAAATGCGCGCGCGCTAGAGAAAAAAGGAGCGGCCATCGTTCGCTTAGAACATGAGTTGACAGGTGCACGCTTACTCGAAGATATCGACCGTATTTTATTAGATGAGCGAACGTTAGCAAGCATGAAAGAAGCATCGTTTCAATTAGGTATTCGCGACGCAGCGCAACGTTTATACCGCGTCATGGTGGAGACAATGTCATAGTTTGCATACGATATATGAAACAGGTAGAGGAGGTAACCCATTGGAAAAACTACGTGAAGAGCTACAACGAGCGAATGTTGGAACGGTGAAAGAAAACGAGCGAATGGCGAGCCATACGACAATGAAAATCGGTGGACCTGCTGATCTTTTCGTTGAACCGAAACATATAGATGGGTTAAAAAAGACGATCGACATCGTTCGGAAACATAACGTGCCGTGGCGTGCGATCGGTCGCGGTTCGAACTTGCTCGTACTAGATGGAGGAATTGAAGGCGTCGTCATTAAACTTGGCGAAGGATTAGACGACTTACAAATAAACGGGACAGAAGTGACGGTTGGCGGTGGCTATTCGCTTATTAAACTGGCGACCGTCATTAGTAAACAAGGATTGTCTGGACTTGAGTTTGCAGGTGGTATTCCGGGATCGGTTGGCGGGGCGGTATATATGAATGCGGGCGCTCACGGTTCAGACATGTCGCGTATCGTGAAAAAAGCGCAAATTTTATTTGAAGATGGAACGATTGAATGGTTAACGAATGAACAAATGGAATTTTCGTATCGCACGTCCATTTTACAAAAAAAACGGAAAGGCATTTGCGTTGCCGCAACGCTTGAAATGAAAAAAGGAAACCGCGACGAAATTGTCGCGGCGATGCAAAAAAATAAAGATTATCGCCGCGAAACGCAACCGTGGAACTATCCGTGCGCGGGAAGTATTTTTCGCAATCCGTTGCCGCATTACGCCGGACAGCTCATTGAAAAAGCGGGATTAAAAGGGTATGCGATTGGCGGGGCGAAAATTTCTGAACAACATGCGAATTTTATCGTCAATGCGGGTGGGGCAACCGCAAACGATGTGCTTCAGCTCATTGATTACGTCAAAAAGACGATTAATGATTTATATGGCGTTTCATTAGAAACAGAGGTTGAAATTATCGGGCGGAAGTAATACATTTTCCCCATCCTAATTTTTTCTATATTATGCTATAATGGAAGTGAAAACAATGAACTAACGGTTGCGAACGTGCGCCGTTAGTTTTCTTGTTATTTTGATTTGGTCCATCGACCGAGGTGGAGGACATGGGAAAAGGAAAAGTTGTCGTTCTTGAAGAACGTGTGCCAAAGTTAAAAGAGCAGCGAAGACAGCGTGCGAATCGCCAACTAATCATATACATTTCTTTATTTTTTATGCTTTTGTTAGGTGTCATTTATGCTCAATCGCCGCTTAGCAACGTCTCGGTTATCCACGTCGAAGGAAACAACCACGTTTCTTCTGAAGAAATTATTGAATTGAGCGGTGTGACGACAAACACGAGCTTTTGGAAAGTGAAAAAAGATGAGATTGAGCAGCGAATAAAGCAACATCCAGAAGTGAAAGAAGTGAGCGTGAAAAAACGAATCCCGAATCGCATCGACATCGCTGTCGTTGAACGAAAGCGCATCGCTTATATTTTGGACAACCATTCATTTTTGCCAATTTTAGATAACGGAAAAGTGTTAACGCACGTCAAGCAAGCTATTCCGAGCGATGCCCCAATTTTAATTGGGTGGAAAGAAGGAGAGGCTATTCAAGATATGGCTTCCCAGCTGGCCAACACGCCAAATTCGATTTTAAACCTCATCTCGGAAATTCATCATACCCCAAGCCCATCTGATCCAAGGCATATTACCGTCTATATGAATGACGGGATAGAAGTCAGTGCTACCATCGATCGTTTTGCGGAAAAAATCGTTCATTATCCTTCGATCGTTCGCCAGTTGCAGCCGGGGATGAAAGGTGTTCTTCATTTAGAGATGGGCACATATTTTAAGCCATACGAAACGGATGAAGGGAATGAAAAAACTGATGAAAATGAACGGTAGCCACGTCGTTTTATCGTTCGTTTGTTTAGTTTTAGGGTTTATGCTGGCGTTCTCTTATCAAATGACGAAAAAAGAAATAGCTAATCGCCAGCTTGAACGCCAATGGAATAAAGAATACGAATATCGACGACAGCTCATTGAACAACAAGAACAAAATCGAAAATTGCAAGCTCAATTGTTCGCTAAGCAGCAGCGCGTTCGCGCTATCGAAAAAGAGTTAGCGAGCGAAGAACAAGTTTATTTTAATCTTGTAGAAGATGCGGAACGGTTGCGCATGTATCTCGGAAAAGTGAAGGTAAAAGGAAAAGGAGTAGAAGTGACGCTAGCCGATGCTTCGTACATCCCTTCGGAAGCGAATGCCACAAACTATATTGTCCATGAGCAACACGTCTTTCAAGTCGTTAACGAACTATGGATTGCTGGTGCATCCGCTGTCGCCATCAACGGTCAACGGCTGTCGCATCGTTCATATATCGTTTGTAACGGCCCGGTGATCGAAATCGATGGCACGCAACATCCCGCTCCGTTTGTCATTCAAGCGATTGGAGACCCGAGCGTATTAATTCCGGCGTTAACGATCGCCGGCGGTGTGAAAGACCAACTGACGAGCGATCATATTGTTGTTGACATTGTGGAAAAATCGGAAATGACTATGGAACCGATCATGCAAAAATAAAAAGGAGGGGGCGAGGTTGACGCGGAGAACAACATGGTATTTTACGTTTGTGTCGCTCGTGATCGGGCTTATGTTGGCGATCCAGTTTCAAACGAGCAATGAGCCAAACGTGCGCGATACACGCGATATATGGGAAATACGACAAGATTTAAAAAAAGAACAAGAGCTACATGAACAACTGTTAACTGAAATACGAAAATATGAAGAAACGATTGAAAAATATGAACGGCAGCGAGCAGAGAGCAAGGGGGCTGTCCTTCGACAAACTTTGGAGGAATTAAAAAAAGAAGCGGGATTAACTGAAGTAGTCGGCGAAGGCGTCGTGCTTTATATCGAGCAAATGTATGATGAATCATACGTCGGTCCTATTCATGATACGGTGTCTGCAGATTTGCTTCGCCGACTCATGAATGAACTCAATATGTACGGAGCAGAACAGATGAGCATCGCCGGGCAACGCATCGTCAATACGACCGTCATTCGTGATATTAACGGGGTTACAAAAATCGATACATATCCGCTTCGATCCTTTCCGATTGAAGTGAAAGTCATCGCGGCGAATGTTGATAAGTTGTACAATCGATTAAAAGCATCGACGATTGCCGACGATTTTGCGCTTGAAAATTTACTCCTCACTATTTCAGAGCCGCAAAAGCGAGTCGTCATCCCTCCGTACGATGGAACGGTGCGCGTAAAACAAATGGAAGCAGTCGAAGAAGGTAGGAGGTGAACATGATGTGGCTTCCGTTGCTCGGTTTAGTGATCGGCATCTTGCTCGGATTGTTGACAGATTGGCGCATTCCGAGCGAATATTCCAACTACTTATCGATTGCGGTGCTTGCGGCGTTTGATACGCTGATCGGCGGCATTCGCGCTCATTTACAAAACATTTATGATGAACATGTCTTTGTATCTGGATTTTTTTTTAATATTATTTTAGCAACAAGTTTAGCTTTTCTCGGTGTGCATCTTGGTGTAGACTTGTATTTAGCAGCTGTATTTGCGTTCGGTGTGCGCCTGTTTCAAAACATCGCTGTCATCCGCCGAATTTTGTTAACGAAATGGTTAGAAAGCCGCCAAAAAAATCGTTTATAAAAAAGGGAATGCTGTTCGAATGTGGAATATAGTGTTGATATACATAGCAACGTTCATTTTGTAAAGGAGGTGCCAATAAAATGAACAGCAACGATTTTTATGTTAGTTTTGACATCGGTACATCGAGCGTGAAAGTGATCATTGGTGAAATGATGAACGATCAGCTAAACATTATCGGTGTCGGCAATGTGAAATCGCAAGGGCTGAAAAAAGGCTCAATTATTGATATAGATGAAACGGTGCAATCGATTAAACGAGCGGTTGACCAAGCGGAACGAATGGTTGGCGTAACGATTAAAGGCGCGATTGTCGGGATAAACGGCAATCACATTCAGCTTCAGCCGTGTCATGGAATTGTCGCTGTATCGAACGAGAATAAAGAAATTACAAATGAAGATGTCACGCGCGTCATCGAAGCAGCGCAAGTCGTTTCCATTCCTCCGGAGCGCGAAATTATCGACGTCATCCCGAAACAGTTTATCGTCGATGGACTAGATGGCATTAACGATCCGCGCGGCATGTTAGGCGTTCGATTAGAAATGGAAGGCATTATGATTACCGCATCGAAAACAGCATTACATAACGTGCTTCGCTGCGTAGAACGAGCAGGATTGCAAGTGCTTGACGTCTGCTTACAACCGCTTGCAGCAGCGTCTATCGCGCTGTCAAAAGACGAGAAAAACTTAGGCGTTGCGCTCATTGACATCGGTGGCGGTTCGACGACCGTTGCCGTGTTTGATCAAGGGTTTTTGCAAGCGACAACCGTCCTTCCGATCGGCGGAGAACATATTACAAAAGATTTGTCGATCGGCATGCGCACATCGACAGAAGATGCAGAGCGCATTAAACTTAAGCATGGACATGCTTTTTACGACCTCGCCTCCGACGAGGAAGTGTTTAGCGTTCCGATCATTGGCACCGACCAACAGCAACAGTTTAGTCAATTGGAAATTGCGGATATAATCGAAGCGCGTGTCGAAGAAATTTTACTCATGGCACAAACGGAAATTCGAAAACGCGGATTTCGCGATTTGCCGGGCGGCTACGTGTTAACGGGCGGAACGGTCAATATGCCGGGCGTGCTAGAACTGGCGGAAGCGATATTTGAAAATACGGTTCGTGTGGCGATGCCGGACTACATTGGCGTGCGCGATCCGCAATATACAAACGGTGTCGGATTTATTCAATTCGCCTATAAAAATGCGAAATTGCAAGGAAAGCAAGTGCCTGTTCTTCCTTCGGGAGCGGCAAGCGATTTCCAAGCGGAGAAAAAAGTGCATAAAGCGCCAGCGAAACCGAAACAAAAAGAACAACATTTAGGTCATAAAGTAAAGAAATTTTTCGGATACTTTTTTGAATGACAATTTGAATGGCTAGGAGGATTATGTCATGTTGGAGTTTGACACGACGGTTGATCAGTTAGCAACAATTAAAGTAATTGGTGTCGGCGGCGGGGGAAACAACGCTGTAAACCGCATGATTGAACATGGAGTGCAAGGCGTTGAATTTATTGCGGTCAACACGGACGCCCAAGCGTTAAACTTATCGAAAGCGCCAACGAAGTTGCAAATTGGAGCGAAATTGACGCGCGGATTAGGTGCTGGGGCAAATCCAGAAGTAGGAAAAAAGGCGGCGGAAGAAAGTAAAGAACAAATTGAAGAAGCGCTCAAAGGGGCAGATATGGTGTTTGTCACAGCCGGCATGGGTGGAGGAACAGGAACAGGCGCGGCTCCGGTCATTGCACAAATTGCGCGCGACTTAGGTGCGCTCACAGTCGGTGTCGTTACGCGGCCGTTCACGTTTGAAGGGAGAAAGCGTGCGATGCAAGCGGCAAGCGGCATTGCGGCGATGAAAGAAGCAGTGGATACGCTCATCGTCATTCCGAACGATCGTTTGTTAGAAATTGTCGATAAAAACACGCCGATGTTAGAAGCGTTCCGTGAAGCAGATAATGTGCTCCGTCAAGGTGTGCAAGGCATTTCCGACTTAATCGCTGTACCGGGGTTAATTAACTTAGACTTTGCTGATGTGAAGACGATCATGTCAAATAAAGGTTCAGCTTTGATGGGAATTGGCGTAGCGACGGGCGAAAATCGCGCGGCAGAAGCGGCGAAAAAGGCGATTTCAAGCCCGCTACTAGAAACGTCGATCGACGGTGCCCAAGGGGTGTTAATGAACATTACCGGCGGAACGAACTTAAGCTTGTATGAAGTACAAGAGGCGGCCGACATTGTCGCATCAGCGGCAGACCAAGATGTGAATATGATTTTCGGTTCCGTCATTAACGAAAACTTGAAAGATGAAATTATCGTCACTGTCATTGCGACAGGATTTAACGAAGAAATGAACCAAGCAAAAGCAACGCGGCAAGCGGTTGTTAAACCGAGTGTTAGCGCTAAACGCGAAAAAAAGGACGAGCCGATCGACTACTCGCCAACGCGCAGTCAACAAGTAGAAGATCCGCTCGATATTCCAGCCTTTTTGCGCAACCGCAACCGTCGCCGTTAAAAAAACGCTCACGACTCGTGGGCGTTTTTTTTATTTGAAGGGTTGCGATGGCGAGGCGCTTTTTTGACAAAATCTCTAAAGAAATGACGTCATCGTTTGACACACTTTCCTATTAGAAGTGCTATATACTAGTTTCAAGATAAGGAGGGGATGCCGCTGATTTATGCCGATCTCGTATGGTTATTAAATTTTTGCTTTGATGCGATGTTGCTATGGCTTGCGGCAATCATGTTAAAACGGCGCGTTCGCTTATGGCGGCTTATGCTTGCGGCGTTAGTCGGTTCGCTGCTCGCCTTGCTTGTTCTCACTCCTTTTGCTTATATCATGTCTCATGTCGTAACAAAGCTTATCATCTCTTTTTTTATCGTTTGGATTTGTTTTGGTTTTTATCGCTTTCGTTTTTTCATTGAAAATGTGCTTGCTTTTTATTTTGCAACATTTGTGATGGGAGGAGGCATGATCGCGTTTCACTTTTTGTTGCAAAGTGAAATGGGATCGACGTTGCATTCGGTTTCGATAAGCTGGTTGTTCGTCGTTGTGACGTTTCCAGCTTTATGGATGTTATCAAAAGCGCAAATGGGGACGATTCGCGAAAAAAAATTACGGTTTGAACATATCATTGATGTGCGCGTCACATGTTTTGGACAAACGGTGTTGTTAAAAGGATTAGTAGATAGCGGAAACCAACTACGCGATCCGCTCACGAGCGCTCCAGTGATGATCGTCGAATGGCAACCGTTCGCCCATATGTTGCCTGCCTCTGTTTTACAAATGATTCATGAACGTACGTACACAGATGATATACCGAACGAATGGGTTAGCCGCATGCGCTTCATCCCATATCGTGCCGTCGGCGTCGAACAGCAGCTGTTAGTTGCGATCAAGCCAGACGATGTGCAATGGTTAGACGACAAGCAATGGACGCCCGTCAACAAAGCGCTCATCGGCTTCTCCCGAGCGACGCTTTCTGCCGATGGAGAATATAACTGCATTGTTCATCCGCATATCGTCATGTCGCAAGCTTCGTAATTATTATTATCATACGGCCACATGCGCCAAAATAGAAGGAGGTTTTTTATGAAACTGTTCAAATTGCGCCTCATGTATGTATGGTACAAATTATTGAAAAAACTAGGTTTAAAAGCGGACGAAATTTATTACATCGGTGGAAGTGAAGCGCTTCCGCCACCATTGACAAAAGAAGAAGAAGAACTATTGTTAAAAAAACTTCCTTCCGGAGATGAAACGGCGCGTTCGCTATTAATTGAGCGCAATCTTCGCCTCGTCGTTTATATTGCGCGCAAATTTGAAAATACGGGCATTAACATTGAAGATTTAATTAGCATCGGCACGATCGGATTAATTAAAGCGGTCAATACGTTTAATCCAGAGAAAAAAATTAAACTTGCTACATATGCGTCGCGCTGTATCGAAAATGAAATTTTAATGTATTTACGGCGCAACAATAAAGTGCGATCTGAAGTATCGTTTGATGAACCGTTAAACATCGATTGGGATGGAAACGAATTGTTATTATCGGATGTACTAGGTACAGAAGATGATGTCATTACGAAAGATTTAGAGGCAAATATTGATCGTAACCTACTGTTTCGCGCCCTCGATCAATTAAGTGAACGCGAAAAACAAATTATGGAACTTCGCTTCGGATTAAGCGGGGGGGAAGAAAAAACGCAAAAAGACGTCGCCGATTTATTAGGTATTTCCCAATCGTACATTTCCCGTTTAGAAAAGCGAATTATTAAACGATTGCGAAAAGAGTTTAACAAAATGATGTAATGCATATTTTTCCCTTCAAAGGAGATACTGAAAGCTGACAGCATCTCCTGCAAGGAGGGAAAGACATGACAAGAAACAAAGTTGAAATTTGTGGCGTTGATACATCGAAACTTCCTGTACTAAAAAACGAAGAAATGCGTGAATTATTTCGGCAAATGCAAGCGGGGGATGTATCCGCACGCGAAAAGCTAATTAATGGGAATTTACGGCTCGTATTAAGCGTCATTCAACGATTTAACAATCGTGGTGAATATGTCGACGACTTGTTTCAAGTAGGCTGCATCGGACTTATGAAATCAATTGATAACTTTGACTTAAGCCAAAATGTTAAGTTTTCCACGTACGCTGTGCCGATGATTATCGGTGAAATTCGCCGATATTTACGAGATAATAACCCGATTCGTGTTTCTCGCTCGTTGCGCGATATTGCGTACAAGGCGCTTCAAGTTCGGGAAAAAATAATGACTGAAACAGCGAAGGAACCGACGGCAGAAGAGATTGCGAAAATTTTAGATGTTCCGCACGAAGATATCGTGTTTGCCCTAGACGCTATTCAAGATCCTGTTTCGCTATTTGAGCCGATTTACAACGATGGGGGCGACCCGATTTATGTCATGGACCAACTGAGCGACGAAAAAAACCGCGATACTCATTGGATTGAAGAAATTGCTTTAAAAGAAGGGTTGCGCCGCCTAAACGAACGAGAAAAAATGATTATTCGAAAACGATTTTTTCAAGGAAAAACACAAATGGAAGTGGCTGAAGAAATCGGGATTTCCCAAGCGCAAGTATCCCGTTTAGAAAAAGCTGCGATTAAGCAAATGAACAAAAACATTCAATGGTAATAGACGCCTCCATCGAAAACGGATGGAGGCTTTTTTGCGCATATGACTACAACGACCGGCTTGTGCATACATATAGGAGATAGAAACAAAAAAGGAGCGGAGAAACATGGTGAAAATTTCTGAATTACAACAAAAAGATGTCGTCAATGTCGCGAACGGAAAACGGCTTGGGCATATTGGAGATATCGATATTAACTTAACGACCGGCCAAATTGAGGCGATTATTATTATAAGGACAGGGAAAGTGCTCGGTTTATTCGGACGGGCAGATGAAATCATCATTCCGTGGAGAGATATCGTAAAAATCGGTGCAGATGTCATTCTCGTTCGATTAGATGGCGATGAATAATTCACGTTTTCGGCAAGGTGTGATAAAATAGGAAAAAAAGTGATAAAATTGTACAAAGGATGTCGAATGATGAATGAAATATTTCGCCAAGTGAGCGAACAATTGCTTTTGTTTGAAGGCTGGGAACATGTTACCGTTGCGTTTACAACGAGGCAAGGCGGGGTAAGCGATGAACCGTTCGCTACGTTAAATGTTGGCATGCATGTGGAAGATGATGAAGATGCGGTGTATAAAAATCGAACAATTGTTGCCGAAACGCTCGGTCTTTCGATTGAGCGATGGGTGTGCGCACATCAAGTGCATGGCGTGCATATAGAGAAAGTGACGAAAGCGCATGCCGGCAAAGGAGTGCGCACGTACGACACCGCGTTGCCGCATACAGACGGGCTTTATACGAACGAGCGACAATTAACTTTAGCGCTTTGTTTTGCGGATTGTGTTCCGCTTTACTTTTTTGCGCCAAGCAAGCAGCTCATTGGGGTAGCCCACGCTGGCTGGAAAGGGACAGTCCATAACATCGCTGGACAAATGGTGAAACGGTGGGAAGAAGAAGGCGTCGCTCCCCAACATATTCATGTTGTGATCGGTCCATCGATCGGCCGATGCTGTTACGTCGTCGATGATCGCGTCATCACATTCGTTCAAAAGGCGCTAGCCAATTGCTCTCCATCTCTTTATAATGAAACAAGTAGGGGACAGTATGCGCTTGATTTAAAAGAAATGAATAAACAGCTGTTGCAACAAGCTGGGGTGCCGATTCAACAAATAGCTGTTTCATCGTATTGCACAAGCTGTGAGCGATCATTATTTTTCTCCCACCGTCGCGATGGTGGAAAGACAGGGAGAATGATGGCGCTTATTGGCTGGAGGTGATCATATGTCTGTGAAGCAACGTTTACAAACGATTCAATACGACATTGCCGAAGCGTGTGAAAAAACAGGACGAAGCGTATCCGATGTGCAAATTGTGGCGGTGACGAAATATGTGAGCGTCGCACGCGCAAAAGAGGCGGTGGAAGCTGGGATCGTTCACTTAGGTGAAAGTCGTGCGGACGGCTTTTTGCACAAATATGAGGCGATCGGAAAACAAGCAACGTGGCACTTCATCGGCACGCTACAATCAAGAAAAGTGAAACAAGTCATTGATTACGTCGATTACATTCATTCGCTTGACCGCCTTTCGCTAGCGGAAGAAATCGATAAGCGAGCCAATCGGACGATCAAATGTTTTGTGCAAGTGAATGTTTCAGGCGAGCAGTCGAAACATGGATTAGCGCCGGAAGACGTATTGCCGTTTATTGAAACGTTATCTGCTTTTTCACGCATTCAAGTTGTCGGATTAATGACGATGGCGCCATATACGGATGATGAAGCGACGATTCGCCGCTGCTTTCGGACGTTGCGTGAACTAAAGGAACGCGTGCAAGAAAAACAATGGTCGCACGCCCCTTGTACAGAGTTGTCGATGGGCATGTCAAACGATTACGTCATCGCGGTGGAAGAAGGGGCGACGTTCATCCGACTTGGTACAAGTCTTGTAGGCGAAGAGGAGGTGGAATAAATGGGATTTGTAAAAAAAATTCGCGACTTTTTCGACTTAGATGAGGAAAAATGGGAAGAGGATGAATACGAGCAAGAGGAAGTCGTGCAACAACCGAAAGCTGAACAAAAGCAAAATGTCGTCAGTTTACAAAGCGTGCAAAAATCTTCGAAAGTCGTTTTATTTGAGCCGCGCGTGTATGCAGAAGTGCAAGAAATTGCCGATCATTTAAAAAATCGGCGCGCCGTCGTCGTCAACGTTCATCGCGTCGACCGCGATCAAGCGCGCCGCATCGTCGACTTTTTGAGCGGAACGGTATATGCGATTGGTGGAGATATCCAACAAGTAGGCTCGACAATTTTTTTATGCACGCCAGATAACGTCGATGTGAGCGGTTCAATTTCGGTCGTATCGGACGATGACTCAACGATAAAGAGGTGGTAAAATGTATCAAATTGCAAATGTTGTTGTGACAATTATTCAAGTATATTCGTATGCGATTATTGTTTACATTTTAATGTCTTGGTTTCCAAATGCGCGCGACACAAAAGTCGGGCAGTTTTTCGCTACCATTTGTGAACCATATTTAGAGCCGTTTCGTCGCTTTATTCCACCTATCGGCATGATCGACATTTCCCCAATTGTCGCCTTGCTTGTTTTGCGTTTTGCAACAGCAGGTGTTTATGGGTTATTAGATATGATCAGCAGAGGGTTATAATGAACATTTATCAACATTTTCGTAAAGAAGAGCATCATTTCATTGACCTTGTGTGCGAATGGAAACGGCTCGTGACTATGCAATATCGTCTAAAACTTACCCCGTTTTTAGATCCGCGCGAGCAACAAATCGTTCGCACCGTCGTCGGACATCACGATGACGTGAACGTATCGTTTTTTGGCGGGTGTCCTCTTGCTGAACGGAAGCGAGCGCTTTTATATCCGCCGTACATCGAACCGACAGAAGATGATTTTGAACTGACGTTATTTTCTGTCCGCTATCCGAAAAAATTTGTAACGATTGAACATCGCGACGTACTTGGCGCGCTTTTATCGCTCGGTGTGAAGCGCGAGAAGTTCGGCGATATTGTCATTGCCGATGACGTCGTTCAGTTTGTTGTCGCCTCCGATATCGCTCCGTTTGTGAAGATGAATATGACGTCGATTCGCAACGCTTCTGTCTCATTGCAACAACGACCGTTGTCGGAGATGCGCGTCGTCGCTGAAACGTGGGAAGAAGAGACGATTACTGTACCTTCCCTTCGCCTCGACGCTGTGCTCGCGCAAACGTTTCGTCTGTCACGTCAAAAAGTGCAGACGCTTATTGAACAAGGATGGGCAAAATTGAACTGGAAAGTTGTCGATGAGCCGTCTGCTGAATGTCGAGAAGGCGACTTATTATCGCTTCGGCAACATGGGCGCTGCCGTTTGCAGACGATTGCAGGGCAAACGAAAAAAGAAAAGTGGCGCATCGTTGTCGAAAAAACGAAATAAAAGCAGGATTTTCGCAAAACATGTCGAATAGCCATGGTACGTACATAAGATGGAGGTGGACCACATGCCGTTGACGCCGTTAGATATTCATAATAAGGAATTTAGCCGAGGTTTTCGCGGATATGATGAAGATGAGGTAAATGAATTTTTAGACCAAGTCATTAAAGACTATGAAATGGTGTTGCGTGAAAAAAAGCAGCTCGAGGAAAAAGTAAAGGAGCTAACAGAAAAGCTGAATTACTTCACAAACATTGAAGAGACGCTCAATAAATCAATTTTAATCGCACAAGAAACCGCCGAAGAAGTGAAGCGAAACGCACAAAAAGAGGCGAAGCTCATCATTAAAGAAGCGGAGAAAAACGCCGACCGCATCATTAGCGAAGCGCTCGCGAAAACGCGGAAAATTTCAATGGAAGTCGAAGAATTAAAGCGACAAGCGAAAGTGTTTCGCAACCGCTTCAAGATGTTAATTGAAGCGCAGCTCGATATGTTAAACAGCGGTGACTGGGATCATTTATTAGACTACAAGCTTGACGATGAAGCGATACAAGAAATAACGGAGTCTTGACGAGCGGCATCGTTATTGCCTATAATATCGAATACAGTTATACATGGAAAAACGATGAAGGGGACAGTAGTTCTTTCATCAGCTTATTTCAGCGAGCCGAGGGCGGTGGAAGCTCGGCATAAGCGAAAGAATGAAGATCACCCCGGAGTTCCGTGCCGAACATAAGTAGGCCACGGCGCGTCATTCCCGTTACGAATGTCGAGTGGACTATTGTACATAGTCAATAAGGGTGGTACCGCGAGACCTTCTCGTCCCTTTTGGGCATGAGAAGGCTTTTTTTATTGACATAAAAGGAGGTATAGTCATGGACTACAAAGATACGTTACTCATGCCAAAAACCGATTTTCCGATGCGAGGCAATTTGCCGCAACGTGAACCGCAAATACAAGCGAAGTGGGAAGAAATGGACATTTACCGTAAAGTGCAAGAGCGCACGAAAGATCGGCCGCTTTTCGTGTTGCACGATGGACCGCCGTATGCGAACGGCGACATTCATATGGGGCATGCGCTCAATAAAATTTTAAAAGATTTTATCGTGCGCTATAAATCGATGAGCGGCTACTGTGCACCGTACGTGCCGGGATGGGATACGCACGGCTTGCCGATTGAAACAGCATTGACGAAAACGAAAGGCGTCAATCGAAAAGAAATGAGTGTCGCCGAGTTTCGCAAGCTGTGCGAACAATATGCGTACGAGCAAATCGACCGCCAGCGCGAACAATTTAAACGGCTTGGTGTGCGCGGTGATTGGGATAACCCTTACATTACGTTAACGCCAGCATACGAAGCACAACAAATTAAAGTGTTCGGTGAAATGGCGAAAAAAGGACTCATTTATAAAGGGCTAAAGCCAGTATATTGGTCGCCATCAAGCGAATCCGCGCTTGCCGAAGCGGAAATTGAATATAAAGATAAACGTTCACCGTCGATTTACGTCGCCTTTCCTGTGAAAGACGGAAAAGGTGTGCTTGATGGCGATGAAAAAATCGTCATTTGGACGACGACACCATGGACGATTCCAGCGAACTTAGGAATTGCTGTGCATCCACAGTTGCAATATAGCGTCGTTGAGGCAGATGGTGGCAAATACGTCGTTGCATCGGAGTTATTACAATCGGTACAAAAAGAAATCGGCTGGGAACATGTCAATGTATTAAAAACAGTAAAAGGAAGCGAACTTGAATACGTCGTGGCGAAACATCCGTTTTACGATCGTGACTCGCTCGTCATTTGTGGCGAACACGTCACAACGGATGCAGGAACAGGTTGTGTCCATACCGCTCCGGGCCACGGGGAAGATGACTTTGTCGTCGGACAAAAATACGGCTTAGGCGTTCTTTGCCCTGTCGATGAGCGCGGCTATATGACAGAAGAAGCGCCAGGGTTTGCCGGCATGTTTTACGACGATGCGAACAAAGCGATTACTGAAAAACTGCAAGAAGTTGGAGCTCTGTTAAAACTATCGTTTATTACGCACTCGTATCCGCACGACTGGCGCACGAAGCAACCGACCATTTTCCGTGCGACAGCGCAGTGGTTTGCGTCGATTGATAAAATTCGCGAGCAATTGTTGAAGGCGGTGGAAGAAACGACATGGGTGCCAGCGTGGGGCGAAATTCGCATTCATAACATGATTCGCGATCGCGGCGACTGGTGCATTTCGCGACAACGCGCATGGGGTGTACCGATTCCGGTCTTTTATGCAGAAAATGGCGAGCCAATTATTACAGACGAAACGATTGAGCACGTATCGAACTTGTTCCGTCAATACGGATCAAACGTCTGGTTTGAACGGGAAGCGAAAGATTTACTTCCAGAAGGATTTACGCACCCAGGCAGTCCAAACGGTCGCTTTACGAAAGAGACGGACATTATGGACGTATGGTTTGACTCCGGCTCTTCTCATCAAGCGGTATTAGAAGAACGCGATGATTTACAACGTCCAGCAGACCTTTATTTAGAAGGATCAGACCAATACCGCGGCTGGTTTAACTCGTCGCTATCGACAGCGGTTGCCGTCACAGGCAAAGCGCCGTATAAAGGTGTGCTAAGCCACGGATTCGTATTAGATGGCGAAGGACGGAAAATGAGCAAATCGCTCGGCAACGTCGTCGTGCCAGCAAAAGTGATGGAGCAGCTTGGTGCCGACATTTTGCGCCTTTGGGTTGCGTCGGTCGATTATCAAGCAGACGTGCGCATTTCCGACAACATTTTAAAACAAGTGGCAGAAGTGTATCGTAAAATTCGCAATACGTTCCGTTTTATGCTCGGCAACTTATTCGATTTCAATCCAACAGAACGCGTTGCGATCGACGAGTTGCGCGAAGTTGACCGCTATATGCTTGTGAAATTAAATCGTCTCATCGAAAAAGTAAAACAAGCATATGAAACGTACGAATTTGCGACGATTTATCATGAAGTGAACAACTTCTGTACCGTCGATTTAAGCGCGTTTTACTTTGACTTTTCGAAAGATGTGTTGTACATCGAGGCGGCAAATAGTCATGAACGCCGTTCGATTCAGACGGTGTTGTATGAAACGCTTGTGGCGTTAACGAAACTTGTTGCGCCAATTTTACCGCATACGGCAGATGAAGTATGGTCGTACATCCCGCACGTGAAAGAAGAAAGCGTACAGCTTGTTGATATGCCAGAGGCGGTGCATATCGATGATGCCGATCGCATCGTCGCAAAATGGGATGCGTTTATGGAACTGCGCGACGAAGTATTAAAGGCGCTAGAAGTGGCGCGTAGCGAAAAATTAATCGGAAAATCGCTCACTGCGCACGTCGTTTTATATCCGACAGAAGAGGCGAAAGCGCTCATCGACTCCATTAAAGAAGATATGAAACAATTGTTAATCGTTTCCGCGTTTTCGATTGGTGGCTCATTTACAGAAGCACCGAGCGAGGCGCAAACATTTACGAAAACAGCGATTGTTGTTAAACAAGCGGAAGGAAAAACGTGCGCACGTTGCTGGGTCGTTACACCGACAGTCGGCGAACATGCTGATTACCCAGAGCTATGTCCACGTTGTGCGACAATTGTCAAGCAATAACACTAATCCCCCCTCTCTTTCAAGGGGGGATTGTTTATGATACAATGAAAAAGAATTTCGTCTTGGAGGGGTATGATGGTATATTATTTGCTTGCTTTTGTCGTCATTTTGCTTGATCAATGGACGAAGTGGCTTGTCGTTCGCTATATGGAATTAGGGGAAAGCATTCCGATCATTGAAAACGTGTTATATATGACGTCACATCGTAATCGCGGCGCAGCATGGGGCATGTTGCAAGGACAATTTTGGTTGTTTTATATCGTTACGGTTGTCGTTGTCGTCGGCATCGTCATATACATTCAACGCTTGCAGCCTACGCAGCGGTTGTTTGGCGTTGCGCTCGGGCTCATGCTTGGCGGAGCGCTTGGCAACTTTATTGACCGCGTCTTTCGGAAAGAAGTCGTCGATTTCATTCATGCGTACATATTTAGTTACAGCTTTCCGATTTTCAACGTTGCTGATGCCGCGTTAACGATTGGTGTCGCGCTCATGTTTATTTACACATGGATCGAAGAAAAACAACGAAAGGGAATGAGCGATGGAGCAAATTCAACTCACAATTGAAGATCAACATGACGGAGAACGAATCGATAAAGTGATTGCCGAATTAAACGAGCAATGGTCTCGTTCTCAAGTGCAACAATGGCTAAAAGAAGGGCACGTCCTCGTCAACGGAAAGGCGGTGAAGCCGAACTATAAGTGTCACGTCGACGATGAAGTGACGATCTCTATTCCGGATCCTGAACCGCTTCATGTCGAACCAGAACATATTCCGCTTGACATATATTACGAAGATGCGGACGTATTAGTTGTCAATAAGCCGCGCGGCATGGTCGTCCATCCTGCGCCAGGGCATATGCGCGGAACGCTTGTGAATGCGTTGCTCGCCCATTGTAAAGACCTTTCAGGCATTAACGGCGTGTTGCGTCCAGGCATTGTGCACCGCATCGATAAAGATACGTCAGGCTTGTTAATGGTGGCTAAAAACGATCTCGCCCACGAATCGCTCGTCAATCAGCTTGTAAACAAAACGGTTACGCGCAAATACGAAGCGATCGTTCACGGTGTTATTCCGCACGATTATGGGACAATTGATGCCCCGATCGGACGCGATCCGCGCGATCGGCAAAGCATGGCGGTTGTTGAGAACGGGAAGGAGGCGGTGACGCATTTCCGCGTGCTTGAACGATTTGACCATTATACGTTCGTCGAGTGTCAGCTCGAAACAGGGCGAACGCATCAAATTCGCGTCCATATGAAATATATTGGCTACCCGCTCGCAGGCGATCCGAAATACGGTCCGCGCAAAACGTTACCGCTTGATGGACAAGCGCTTCATGCCGGGGTATTAGGTTTCCATCATCCACGCACGGGCGAATATATGCAGTTTAAAGCCCCGCTCCCTCATGAATTTGAACGATTGCTCGATATGTTGCGAAATAATCGTTGACAAATGAAAACAGGAAACGTAAAATGAATTCAAGTGAACAAGAACCTTTAAGTTCAGTCCCGTGAGGCTGAGAAGGTGTCGGATATAGGTGACGTATGCCTACATGTACCCTCTCGCCAAACGGTGAGAGGGTTTTTGTATGGAGGTGAAATGATGCAAAAGGCAGTTGTATTGGACGAACAAGCGATTCGACGCGCATTGACGCGCATCGCCCATGAAATTATTGAACGAAATAAAGGGATTGACGGCTGTGTGCTTATCGGCATTAAAACGCGTGGCATTTACTTAGCGAAGCGGTTAGCCGAGCGCATTGAACAAATTGAAGGAACAGCCATTCCTGTCGGCGAGCTAGATATTACGTTATACCGCGATGATTTAACGGTGAAAACAGTTGATCGTGAACCGCTCGTCAAAGGAACAGACGTCCCGTTTTCTGTGACGAATCAAAAAGTCATTTTAGTCGACGATGTGTTATTTACTGGTCGAACGGTGCGCGCGGCGATGGATGCCGTCATGGATCTCGGCCGTCCGGCGCAAATTCAACTGGCTGTTCTCGTCGACCGCGGCCATCGCGAATTGCCGATTCGTGCTGATTTTGTCGGCAAAAACATTCCGACATCGAGCTCGGAAATGATTGTCGTCGAGTTAAAAGAAGTCGATGACACGGATCAAGTGAGCATACATGAATAAAGCACCCTTTTTAAAGGCAGTCCAGCGAGGCTGACAAAGGGGAACGGTTTTTTACACCCTCTTTGTGCCTTCGTACGGACAAAGAGGGTTTTTTATATAAATAGAAAAAGGAGAGAGAATGATGAAACCGGTATTAGACGTGAAAGATGTCCCTTCGTTCGGGCAACTCATTTCGCTTAGCTTACAACATTTATTCGCGATGTTTGGCGCAACGATTTTAGTTCCGTATTTAGTCGGGCTAAGTCCAGCTATGGCGCTTATTTCAAGTGGACTCGGCACGCTCGCCTTTTTAATCGTCACAAAATGGCAAGTGCCAGCTTATCTTGGTTCGTCGTTCGCGTTCATTACGCCAATCATTGCAGCGAAAGCAGCGGGCGGACCGGGTGCGGCGATGATCGGCAGCTTTTTAGCGGGGCTTGTGTACGGCATCGTCGCTTTAGCGATTAAAAGAGCGGGCTATCGCTGGATTATGAATTTATTGCCGCCGATCGTTGTCGGTCCAGTCATTATCGTCATCGGACTCGGGTTAGCGAACGTTGCCGTCAGCATGGCGATGAACGGCCCAGATGGAACATATAGTTTAACGCACTTTTCTGTGGCGATCGTGACGCTTGCAGCAACCATTATGTTCTCGATTTTATCGCGAGGAATGTTTAGCCTCGTCCCTGTATTAATGGGCATTATCGTCGGCTACGTGTACGCGCTAGCGATCGGCGTCGTCGATTTATCAGGAGTGGCGAAAGCAAAATGGCTTGAAATGCCAGACTTCCTCTTGCCGTTCGTTCATTACGACGTGCGCATTACGCTCGACATCGTATTGCTTATGGTTCCTGTGGCGATCGTGACGCTGTCTGAACATATCGGCCACCAGCTCGTGTTAGGCAAAGTTGTCGGTCGCAACTACATTAAAGAGCCAGGCTTACATCGCTCCATTTTCGGTGACGGATTAGCGACGATGATTTCTGCGCTCATCGGCGGCCCACCGAAGACGACGTACGGAGAAAATATCGGCGTATTGGCGATTACGCGCGTATATAGCGTATACGTGTTAGCCGGTGCAGCTGTCCTTGCGATCGCCTTCGGATTTTTCGGCAAAGTGACGGCGATCATCAGTTCGATTCCAACGCCGGTCATGGGCGGCGTATCGATCTTGTTGTTCGGAATTATCGCTTCCTCTGGTTTACGCATGCTTGTCGATAGTAAAATCGACTTTGGCGATAAGCGAAACTTAGTCATTTCATCCGTCATTCTCGTCATCGGCATCGGGGATGCGGTCGTAAAAGTATCGGAGCAATTTGAAGTGCACGGCATGGCGCTTGCGGCGATTACAGGCATCGTATTAAATCTCATTTTACCAGGCCGTCCGAACATGAACGATAGCACATATGAACAACATCATGATGTCGCATAATGCACCTTTTAAATGAAGTCCAGCGAGGCTTACAAAGGTGCGAGGAGGAGGACATATGTTTTCCTCATGCTTTTCAACACCTTGCCTCGCATGGCAAGGTGTTTTTTTACTAAAAAGGAGGAGTCTTGTATGCATTTACTTACGTTAACCGAGTTGTCCGTTGATGAAGTGCTTGCCATTTTGCATGAAGCGGAACGATTTGCGAACGGAGAAACATGGAAAACAAATAAACAAACGTTTGTGGCGAACTTATTTTTTGAACCGAGTACGCGTACAAAATGCAGCTTTGAAATTGCAGAACGAAAGCTTGGGCTAGAAGTCATTCCGTTTGATGCACAAATGTCGAGCGTCCAAAAAGGAGAAACGTTATACGATACGATTCGGACGTTGCAAGCGATCGGCGTAGAGGCGGTCGTCATTCGTCATCCGTCTGACGATTACTTTGAACCGTTGCGCGATGTAGTCCATATCCCGATCATTAACGCCGGCGATGGGTGCGGTCACCACCCGACGCAATCGCTGCTTGATTTAATGACGATTTATCAGCAGTTCGGCACGTTTATCGGGCTTCAAGTGGCGATCGTTGGTGACATTCGTCATAGCCGTGTCGCCCGCTCCAATGCTGAAATATTAACGAGGCTCGGCGCTAACGTCTTATTTTGCAGCCCGCCCGAGTGGCAAGATGCGACGAATCCGTTCGGCACGTACGTGGATTTCGATACGGCAGTAAAAGAAGCGGATGTCGTCATGCTCCTTCGCATTCAACATGAACGCCACGAACGACAAATGGGGTGGACGAAGGAACAATACCACGCTCAGTACGGGTTAACGATCGAGCGAGAAAAACAGATGAAGAAAACGAGCATCATTTTACATCCCGCTCCTGTCAATCGCGATGTAGAAATTGCAAGCGAACTCGTCGAATGCGAACGTTCCCGCATTTTTAAACAAATGGAAAACGGTGTATACGTGCGCATGGCTGTATTGAAACGCGCGCTACAAAAAGGGGGAGAGCGAAATGGCTATCATTTTCAAACGTGCGCGCTCGCTTAATGAACGAGGCGAGCTAGTGTTGACGGATATAAAAATAGACGGAGGGCGCATCGTTGCGATCGCCCCGTGCATCGAGGCACACGATCGCGAGGAAGTGATCGATGTATGTGAACAATTTATCGCGCCGGGGTTTATTGACGTGCACGTTCATTTGCGCGAGCCGGGTGGCGAGCATAAAGAAACGATTGCGACAGGAACGTTAGCGGCAGCGAAAGGCGGATTTACGACGATCGCCGCCATGCCGAACACAAAACCTGTTCCCGATTCGAAACAACAAATGGAATGGCTTATGCAGCGCATTCGCGAAACAGCGCATGTGCGCGTGTTACCGTATGCCGCCATTACCGTGCGCCAAGCAGGTAAACAGCTCGTTGACTTTGCCGCATTGAAAGAGGCGGGGGCGTTTGCGTTTACGGACGATGGCGTTGGGATACAAAGCGCGCGCATGATGTACGAGGCGATGCAGCAAGCTGCTGCTCTCGATATGCCGATCGTCGCACATTGTGAAGACGAAACGCTGACGTATAAAGGATGCGTGCATGACGGAGCGTTTGCGAAACGACACGGACTGACCGGTATTCCTTCCGTTTGTGAAGCGGTACATATTGCGCGCGATGTGTTGTTAGCGGAAGCGACAGGTTGCCATTATCACGTTTGTCATATGAGCACGAAACAATCGGTGCGCATCGTGCGCGAAGCAAAGCGGGCAGGTATTCGCGTCACCGCTGAAGTGACGCCGCACCATTTACTTCTTTGCGATGAAGACATTCCAACGTTAGACGCAAACTTTAAAATGAATCCACCGCTGCGCACGAAAGAAGATCAACAAGCGTTAATCGAAGGATTGCTTGATGGAACGATCGATTTGATCGCGACTGACCATGCCCCTCATACAGAAGAAGAAAAAAATGAAGGAATGGTGTTCGCCCCGTTTGGCATCGTTGGGTTAGAAACCGCTTTTCCGCTTTTATACACGCACCTCGTTGAAAAAGGAGTATGTACGTTAAAGCAGCTCGTCGATTGGCTTGCGAAAAAACCAGCGGAAACGTTTCGTATCGACGGTGGCGAGCTGAAAGTTGGGGCAAAAGCAGATTTTGTCGTTATCGATTTACATACGGAACAAGTTATCGATCCTCATACGTTTGCTTCAAAAGGAAAAAACACACCGTTTGCAGGCTGGGTATGTAAAGGATGGCCGACGATGACGGTCGTCGACGGAAAAATCGTTTGGCAGAAAGGGAGAGAGTGATGAAGCGACAACTCATTTTAGAAGACGGTACGCGCTTTGTTGGCGAAGCGTTTGGAAGCACGGTGCAAACAATCGGCGAAGTTGTTTTTCATACAGGAATGACAGGATATCAAGAAATTTTAACCGACCCATCGTATTGCGGACAAATCGTGACGATGACGTATCCGTTGATCGGCAACTACGGCATAAATCGCGACGACTTTGAGTCGATTGAACCATACGTGTTCGGTTTTATCGTCAAAGAAGCGTGCTCATCGCCGTCCAATTGGCGGTGCGAACATACGCTTGACGACTATTTGCGCATGAAAAACATCCCGGGATTAGCAGGAGTAGATACGCGGAAACTGACGCGCATCATCCGCCAACACGGCACGTTAAAAGGAATGATTTGCGACATGGACGTATCTGTTGAAGAGGCGGTTGCCCATTTAAAAGAAACGGAGCTTGCGCGCGATCAAGTGAAGCGCGTCTCGACAAAAAGTCCGTACGCTAGTCCAGGGCGCGGCCATCGCGTTGTATTGATCGACTTTGGCATGAAGCACGGCATTTTGCGCGAGTTAAATAAACGAGATTGTGACGTCGTCGTGCTCCCGTATAACGCAACAGCAGAAGACGTGTTGCGCCTTCATCCAGATGGGGTGATGTTATCAAACGGACCGGGGGATCCGAAAGATGTGCCAGAGGCGCTTAATATGATTCGAGGTGTGCTCGGCCACGTTCCGCTTTTTGGCATTTGTCTTGGTCATCAACTGTTTGCGCTCGCTTGTGGGGCGAATACGGAAAAAATGAAGTTCGGTCATCGCGGTTCGAACCACCCTGTCAAACATATAGAAACAGGAAAAGTCGCGATGACGTCGCAAAATCACGGTTATACCGTTACGGAACAGTCGCTCGTTCATACGCGGTTAGAAGTGACGCACATCGCGTTAAACGACGGAACGATCGAAGGAATTCGCCATCGCGACGTTCCAGCGTTTACGGTGCAATTTCATCCGGAGGCGTCGCCAGGGCCAGAAGATGCTAACGACTTGTTTGATGATTTTATCGCTATGATCGAACAGTTTAAAAAAGAAAGAGGTGCCATTCATGCCTAAACGTCAAGATATTGAAACGATTCTCGTCATCGGATCAGGGCCGATCGTCATCGGGCAAGCAGCGGAATTTGATTACGCAGGGACGCAAGCATGTTTAGCCTTAAAGGAAGAAGGATATAAAGTCATTCTCGTCAACTCGAATCCAGCGACAATTATGACCGATACAGAAATTGCCGACAAAGTATACATGGAACCGTTAACGCTTGAATTTGTTGCGCGCGTCGTTCGCAAAGAGCGTCCCGATGCGATTTTGCCGACGCTTGGCGGACAAACGGGCTTAAATTTGGCGGTCGAATTAGCGAAAGCAGGCGTGCTTGAAGAGTGCGGCGTTGAAATTCTCGGCACGAAATTAGAAGCGATTGAAAAAGCGGAAGATCGCGAGCAATTTCGCGCGCTCATGAACGAACTTGGCGAACCTGTGCCAGAGAGCGCTATCGTTCATAGTTTACAAGAAGCATATGCATTCGTCGCACAAATCGGTTATCCTGTCATCGTCCGACCGGCGTTTACGCTCGGTGGAACAGGAGGAGGCATTTGTACGAACGAAACAGAGTTGATTGATATCGTTTCAAGCGGCTTAAAAATGAGCCCTGTCCATCAATGTTTATTAGAAAAAAGCATCGCAGGTTATAAAGAAATCGAATACGAAGTGATGCGCGATGCGAAAGATAACGCCATCGTCGTTTGCAATATGGAAAATATTGATCCTGTCGGCATTCATACGGGCGATTCAATTGTCGTCGCTCCGAGCCAAACGTTAAGCGATCGCGAATATCAACTGTTGCGCAACGCGTCGCTTCGCATTATTCGCGCGCTCGGCATCGAAGGTGGGTGCAACGTGCAACTTGCGCTTGATCCGCACAGTTTTCAATATTACGTCATTGAAGTCAACCCACGCGTCAGCCGCTCATCGGCACTCGCTTCGAAAGCGACCGGATATCCGATCGCCAAGCTAGCTGCAAAAATTGCGGTCGGTTTAACGCTTGATGAAATGATGAATCCGGTGACAGGAAAAACGTACGCTTGCTTCGAGCCGGCGCTTGATTACGTCGTCACGAAAATCCCGCGCTTTCCATTTGATAAATTTGAATCAGCGAACCGTCATCTCGGTACGCAAATGAAAGCGACAGGCGAAGTGATGGCGATCGGGCGCACGTTTGAACAGTCGCTATTAAAAGCGGTGCGCTCGCTCGAAACGAACGTGTACCATCTTGAGTTAAAAGAACAAGTCGATGATGCGCTATTGCAAAAACGCATTCAAAAAGCGGGGGACGAACGGTTATTTTACATTGCAGAAGCGTTTCGACGCGGCGTAACGGTCGAACAAGTGCATGCATGGAGTCAAATCGATGTATTCTTTTTAACAAAAATTGCAAGTATTGTAGAGTACGAATCAGTTGTACGTGAACATGTTGGCGATATAGACGTACTAGCGAAAGCGAAAGATATCGGATTTTCCGATGTGGCGATCGCGAAACTTTGGAACATGACGGAGCGCGACGTATACGACATGCGCAAACGAGCAGGACTCACGCCTGTCTATAAAATGGTCGATACGTGCGCGGCAGAATTTGAATCAGAAACGCCGTATTATTACAGCACATACGAAGAAGAAAACGAATCTGTTGTTACCCCGCGCGAAAGCGTCGTCGTGCTCGGCTCAGGTCCGATTCGCATCGGGCAAGGAATTGAGTTTGACTACGCGACCGTTCATTGCGTATGGGCGATTAAAGAATCAGGGTACGAAGCAATCATTATTAACAACAATCCAGAGACGGTATCTACCGACTTTAGCATTTCCGATAAGTTATATTTTGAACCGTTAACGATTGAAGATGTGATGCACGTCATTGATCTCGAACAACCGATTGGCGTGATCGTCCAATTCGGCGGTCAAACGGCGATCAACTTAGCGGCGGAGCTAGCCGCGCGCGGCGTGCGCATTCTCGGTACGTCGCTTGAAAATTTAGATCGCGCTGAAAACCGGGACAAATTCGAACGGACGCTGGCGCAACTTGGCATTCCGCAACCGAAAGGAAAAACGGCATGTTCAGTTGATGAAGCGGTACACATTGCCCAACATATCGGTTATCCGGTTCTCGTGCGTCCATCGTACGTGCTTGGCGGTCGGGCGATGGAAATCGTATATAAAGAGGAAGAGCTCCTTCATTACATGGAACATGCGGTGAAAGTCAATCCACAACATCCGGTATTAATTGACCGCTATTTAATCGGGAAAGAAATTGAAGTCGATGCCATTTCAGACGGTGACGATGTATTTATTCCGGGCATTATGGAACATATTGAGCGCGCCGGAGTTCATTCCGGCGATTCGATCGCCGTCTATCCACCGCAAACGTTAACGAAAGATGTACAACAGCAAATTGTCGACTACACGATTGCGCTTGCGAAGGGGCTAGGCATCGTCGGTTTATTAAACATTCAATTCGTCTTATACGACGGAGACGTATACGTATTGGAAGTAAATCCACGGTCGAGCCGCACCGTTCCATTTTTAAGTAAAATTACGAACGTGAAAATGGCAAACATCGCAACAAAAGTCATTTTAGGGGCGAAGTTAAAAGAACTTGGTTACAGTACAGGATTAAAAGAAGAAAGCGAAGGCGTCTATGTAAAAGCACCTGTCTTTTCATTTGCGAAGTTGCGCAACGTCGATATTTCGCTCGGTCCAGAAATGAAATCGACCGGGGAAGTAATCGGAAAAGACGATACATTTGCGAAAGCGTTGTATAAAGGGCTCGTCGCTTCAGGTATTCACATTCGTCCGTACGGGGCGGTATTGTTAACTATTGCCGATAAAGATAAAGAAGAGGCGATCGATATCGCGCGGCGTTTTTACCATATTGGCTATCAGCTGCTTGCGACAAACGGTACGGCAAACGTGTTGCGCCAAGCAAACATTCCGGTCACAGTCGTAAATAAAATTCATACCGGCTCGCCAAACATTCTTGACGTCATTCGCCAAGGCGAGGCGCAAGTCGTCATCAATACGTTAACGAAAGGAAAAGAAACAGAAAGCGATGGTTTCCGCATTCGTCGCGAAGCAGTAGAAAACGGCATTCCGTGCGTGACATCGCTCGATACAGCGAAAGCGATGCTTCTCGTCTTAGAAGCGATGACTTTTTCGACAACGGCGATGGCAGAAAAGAAGGTGGGCGTATGAAAGACATGATGACGGTTGTGTCGAATCGCCCGATCGCCCATCGCATTTATGAGCTTGTTCTTTCCGGTTCGCTCGTTCAACATATGCATATACCGGGACAATTTGTGCATATGAAGGTGGGAGCGACGCCGCTATTACGGCGTCCGCTCAGCCTTTGCGACATCAATCAAAAGGCGAATGAGTGCACGATCATTTACCGTGTAGAAGGCGCAGGAACGACGCTTCTTTCACAAAAAGCACGTGGCGAAACAGTCGATGTGCTCGGTCCACTCGGGAACGGTTTTTCGGTAACAGCGGCAAAAAGAGGAGAGCGAGCTTTGCTTGTCGGAGGAGGCATCGGCGTTCCCCCGTTGTTTGAGCTCGCCAAACAGCTTAGCCAAAACGGTGTTTTCGTCACGACCGTGCTCGGTTTTCAAACGAAACATGTCGCGTTTTATGATGAAAAATTTGCATCGTTCGGCGAGATGTACGTTGCGACAGTCGACGGTTCATATGGCATGAAAGGATTTGTCACCGATGTCATTCGGGCAAATGATCTGTCGTTTGATGTGTTGTACGCTTGTGGACCGAAGCCGATGTTGCGGGCGCTTGCGAATGACTTTCCGCATCAACAAGTATATTTGTCGCTCGAGGAACGAATGGGGTGCGGCATCGGAGCTTGCTTCGCTTGCGTTTGCCGCGTACCTCATAGCGAGACGGCATATAAAAAAGTGTGCAGCGATGGACCAGTATTTCGAGCGGGGGAGGTGTTGTTATGAACCGGCTTGCAGTAGAGCTTCCAGGACTATCATTAAAAAATCCGATCATGCCGGCATCTGGATGTTTCGGGTTTGGACGGGAGTATGCGGCGTATTATGATTTAAGCGTGCTAGGCGCAATCATGATTAAAGCGACGACGTTAGAGGCGCGCTTCGGTAATCCAACCCCACGGGTAGCAGAAACGCCAAGCGGCATGTTAAATGCGATCGGGTTGCAAAATCCGGGTGTAGATCGAGTAATAGCTGAAGAATTGCCGTGGTTAGCGCAATACGACGTGCCCATTATCGCCAACGTTGCCGGTTCAACGATGGAAGAATATGTAGAAGTGGCGAAGCGTATATCAAAAGCGCCAAACGTTCATGCGCTCGAGTTAAACATTTCATGCCCGAACGTGAAAAAGGGCGGCATTGCGTTCGGTACCGTTCCTGAAGTTGCCGCCGAACTGACGCGAGCGGTAAAAGAAGTATCTGACGTCCCTGTATACGTGAAGCTATCGCCGAATGTGACAAACATTGTACACATGGCAAAAGCAATCGAGCAAGCTGGAGCTGACGGGTTGACGATGATTAATACGTTGTTAGGTATGCGTATTGACGTCAAAACTACGAAGCCGATTTTAGCGAATCGAACTGGCGGTCTATCTGGCCCAGCGATTAAGCCGATTGCTATTCGGATGATTTACGAAGTGAGCCAAGCCGTATCCATTCCGATTATCGGGATGGGTGGAATTGAAACGGCGGAAGATGTTATTGAATTTTTTTATGCCGGTGCGCGTGCGGTCGCGATCGGAACGGCCAATTTTATCGACCCGTACGTCTGTCCAAACATTATTCGCGACTTGCCGGCGCTGTTAGATGAACTCGGTGTCGATCACATTTCGGAATGTACGGGGAGGAGTTGGAACAATGGATCAACCGTTCATTGTGGCGCTTGATTTTTCATCAAAAGAAGAAGTGCAGTCGTTTTTACAGTTATTTTCCGATACGTCGCTATTTGTCAAAGTCGGCATGGAGCTATACTTTCAAGAAGGTCCGACGATTATCGACGAACTAAAGCAGCGTGGCCATTATATTTTTTTAGATTTAAAGCTTCATGATATCCCAAATACAGTTAAGCGAACGATGAAAGGGTTGGCAAAATTAGGAGTTGATTTAGTAAACGTCCACGCATCAGGGGGAAGCGCGATGATGCGTGCGGCGTTAGAAGGATTAGAGGAAGGCACGCCGCACGGCATGAAGCGCCCACGCTGTATTGCGGTGACACAACTGACGAGCATAAGCGAACAGATGCTTGTTCATGAGCTATTAATTGACCGCACGATGAAAGACACAGTGCTCCATTACGCTTCGCTTGCACATGATAGCGGGCTGGACGGGGTCGTTTGTTCCGCCCAAGAAGTGCCGCTTCTTCGCGCACGTTTTGGCCCAACGTTCATTACCGTCACACCCGGCATTCGTTTTGCGAACGAGGCAAAGGGTGATCAAGTGCGCGTCGTAACACCAAACGAAGCAAGACAGCTCGGAACAACTTATATCGTCGTCGGACGAAGCATCACGAAAGCGCATGATCCACACGAAGCGTATGAGCGGTTAAAACGGGAATGGGATGGTGAACAATGATGAAGAAACAAATCGCAAAACAACTTCTTTCGATCGGTGCGGTGTCGTTAAGCCCGAACGAACCGTTTACATGGTCTTCAGGCATACAAGCGCCCATATATTGCGACAACCGACTGACGCTAGCTTATCCAGCGACAAGACGGATGATTGCCGATGAGCTAACAGCGTTCATTCGCACGCATTTCCCCCATGTCCACGTCATTGCTGGAACAGCGACCGCAGGCATTCCTCATGCCGCATGGGTGAGCGAACGGCTCGATGTGCCGATGTGCTATGTGCGCAGTCAAGCGAAAGGACATGGAAAAGGAAAACAAATCGAAGGGAAAGTAGAAAAAGGGCAACACGTCGTCGTCGTGGAAGATTTAATTTCTACAGGAGGCAGTTCATTAAACGCTGTGCGCGCCTTGCGTGAAGCAGGATGCGAAGTGCTTGGGGTCGTCGCCATTTTTACATACGGATTAGAAAAAGGAAAACGCGCGTTTGAACAAGAACGCGTTCCCGTCTATACCGTTACTGACTACGATGCGCTCATGGAAGTAGCGCTAGAACTCGGTATCATTACCGAGGAGGAGCGAGCAACGTTGCATCGTTGGCGTAGTCAGTTAGAAGCATAAAGAAAAGGGTGTCTAACGAGTGACACCCTTTTTTATCTTATGTTCATTTAGTGGAAACAGCGTTTGTTTTTAAGTAGTGGATATCGTTTGCTTGTTGAATCGAACGGAGTGATAGTGCTTGTAGAATCGTTTCTTGATGCGCTATTTTCTCGAACCCTTCTTCCATTTGTTGCGACAACTGTTCGATTTGCTGTTTCATGGCTGGAATTTCTTGCACATGCAACTCTACAACAGTCATTCGTTCCATCAACTGCCCAACCATTTCACGAATTGCTGGCACAAGCGCCACATCATCTTTCGTCGCCATGCGCTGCTCGATGCTTGCGATATCGTCTTTTGTAGCCATGCGCTGCTCGATGCTTGCGATATCGTCTTTTGTAGCCATGCGCTGCTCGATGCTTGCGATATCGTCTTTTGTAGCCATGCGCTGCTCGATACTGATGATATCATCTTTCGTTGCCATCGTTTGCTCGATTTGATCGATGCGCTTATTCACAGCAGCGATATCATCTTTTGTAGCCATGCGCTGCTCGATACTGATGATATCATCTTTCGTCGCCATCGTTTGCTCGATTTGATCGATGCGCTTATTCACAGCAGCGATATCATCTTTTGTAGCCATGCGCTGCTCGATGCTGATGATATCATCTTTCGTCGCCATCGTTTGCTCGATTTGATCGATACGCTTATTCACAGCAGCGATATCATCTTTTGTAGCCATGCGTTGCTCGATACTGATGATATCATCTTTCGTCGCCATCGTTTGCTCGATTTGATCGATGCGCTTATTCACAGCAGCGATATCGTCTTTCGTGGCCATGCGTTGCTCGATACTGATGATGTCGTCTTTTGTTGCCATCGTTTGTTCAATATGGTTGACGCGACTTTCTAATGCCCGAATGTCATCTTTTAACGCGGCGACGTCGTCCTTTGTTGCCATGTTTGCTCGCAAAAATGAAAGCTCATCAAAAATGCGCTGCAACAACTGTTCCACCCATCTCACCTCCTTTTTCCGTTTCTATTATACCATCATTCGACAAAGAGAGAACGTAAAAATGACAAAAAATTTTGATTACATATGAACCCCGCCTAACATTTAGACGGGGTTTTTCATCCGCACAACCAACTCCTCATCCGGTGTGACGTAAACGGTCTGTTGGTTTTCGTAAATGACAAAGCCCGGTTTGGCGCCGCTCGGTTTTTTGACGTAGCGGACGCGCGTATAGTCGACCGGAACGGAACTAGAATGGCGCGCTTTGCTGAAGTAAGCGGCTAAATGAGCGGCTTCGATGATCGTCTGTTCAGACGGTTGCTTGCTTTTAATGACGACGTGGGAGCCTGGGATGTCTTTCGTATGAAGCCAAATGTCGTCTTTGCTTGCGAATTTGTTCGTCAAATAGTCGTTTTGTTTATTATTTTTGCCGACAAAAATGTCGGTGCCGTCGCTCGATACGTAGCGCTCAAGCTCGATCGTGCGCGGCTTTTGTTTTTTCTGTTTTGTCGTTTTAGCGCGCAAATAGCCTTGTTCGATCAGTTCGTCGCGAATGTCATCAATATCTTTTGGCGAGGCGGTTTCGAGCTGTTGAAGGATCGTGTCAAAATATGCAATTTCTTCTTTTGTTCGTTCGATTTGTTCTTGGACGATCGAAATGGAATGTTTTGCCTTTTGGTATTTTTGAAAATAGCTTTGTGCATTTTCGGACGGCGTTTTTTGTTCATCGAGTGGAATAGTGATCGTACTCCCGTTTTCGTCGTAATAGTTGACGACTTCCACTTCATTCATTCCGCGTTTGACTGCATAAAGATTTGCGGTTAACAATTCCCCATATAGTCGGTATTGTTCCGCCTGCTTTGCTTCCTCTAACGTTTTTTCTAATTTCAACAGCTTTTTCTCATTTTTCGCTTTTTCATTTGTGACAAACCGCTCTAAGTCGTGTGCTTGTTGTTTGACGCGGTCGCGTTCGGCCTTTCCGAAGTAAAAGCGATCGAGCATCTCACTGAACGTAGCAAACGACTGCACTTCCCCGTCCATATGCGTAAGAGGTAAAGCGTAAAATATTTCTTTTTGTCCGCGATATATACACGGAGTAAATGCTTCATTTCGCACTTCTGCGATGAGTGACATAAAGCTTTTCGGCAACGTTGCTCGATTAGCTAGCCCAGCTCGATGGACAACTTCGCGCGCAAACAACGGCGAGATGCCCATAAATGTGGCGACGAGTTGATCAGCTAGTTTTCCAGCGAGAAAATCGATTTTTTTTACTACCGTTTCTTCTGTCGCCTCAAGCGGATTCATTTTATTATGCGACGGCGGCGAAATATACGGCGCCCCTGGAAGAACCGTCCGGTAACGGTTGACCGCAGGCGAAAGATGTTTCACGCTGTCGATGATCGTATTCGTCTGTGCATCGACGAGAATGATGTTGCTGTGGCGGCCCATCATTTCGACGATGAGCTGTTTTGTACAAACATCGCCGAGCTCGTTTCTTGTTTTTACGTGAATGATGACGATGCGATCAAAATCGACTTGCGTAATCGCTTCAATGATTCCTCCTTCCATATGTTTGCGCAACAACATACAAAACATCGGCGGCTCGTGAGGGTTGTCGTACGTTTCGTTTGTTATATGCATGCGCGCATACGTCGGATGGGCAGATAACAACAATTTATAATTGCTTCCGTGCGAGCGAATATGAAGCAATAATTCGTGCGGAAACGGCTGATAAATTTTCGAAATGCGTCCGCCGACAAGCGCTCGCTGTAATTCTTTTGTCATGGCATATGTAAATACTCCGTCAAACGACATAAGAAACACCTTTCTCTTTTTTTCTTTTCATTATACCATATCATTTTTTCGTACATGCCTGAATAAGCTGTCATAGATAAGACAAGCGGAAGGGGGAGAGAAATGAGCTGGCACGGATTACGTGTTGAACAAGTTGCACAACAAGTCCATACAAACATGTCATCAGGATTAACGGAAAAAGAAGCGAAAAAACGGCTAAAACAGTTTGGTGCAAATGAGTTAGCAGAAGAAAAAAAACCGTCCGCGCTAAAACAATTTATTGGACAGTTTCAAGATTTTATGGTGCTCGTTTTGTTGGCGGCAACAGCCATTTCAGCTATGCTAGGAGAGTATATTGATGCGATCGCGATTGTAGCGATTGTCATCATGAATGCGTGTTTAGGATTTGTACAAGAACGGCGGGCAGAAAAATCGCTCGAGGCATTAAAAAAGCTATCTGCCCCGGAATCGTTTGTTTTGCGTGATGGGGAATGGAGAAAAGTGCCGTCCGCTCAGCTTGTTGTTGGCGATATTGTAAAATTTACAAGCGGTGATCGAATTGGAGCGGACGTGCGCATCATTGAAGCAAAAGGACTATATATTGAAGAATCGTCATTGACGGGCGAGTCGCTTCCTGTAGAAAAACAAACGGCTCCACTTGTGCAAGATGCCGCGCTAGGCGACCGCACAAACATGGCGTTTATGGGCACGCTCGTGACGAAAGGGAGCGGCGTCGGCATCGTCGTTGGAACGGGAATGAATACGGCGATGGGACAAATCGCTCACTTATTGCAGTCAGCACCGACGATGGTGACACCATTGCAGCGGAAGCTCGAACAGCTAGGAAAAATTTTAATCGTGATCGCTTTAGCTCTTACGGCGCTCGTCGTCGTGCTCGGCGTTTGGCAAGGACATGCGTTATATGACATGTTTTTAGCCGGTGTATCGCTTGCGGTTGCCGCCATTCCAGAAGGATTGCCAGCTATCGTTACCGTCGTGCTCGCGCTCGGCGTGCAACGAATGATGAAGCGAAACGCCATCGTGCGCAAGCTTCCTGCTGTCGAGACGCTCGGATGCGCGTCTGTCATTTGTTCCGATAAAACAGGAACGATGACCGAAAATCAAATGACGGTGACGCGCGTATGGACAAACAATCGATTATGGACGGTCAGCGGGACGGGGTATGAACCGGAAGGACGTTTTTTTTATAACGGAAAAGAGGAAAAGCCTGATAAGCAGCTTCAACAATTATTGTTGTTCGGTGCGCTATGCAATCATGCGGAAATAAAGAAAAAAGGAAAAACGTATATGATCGATGGCGATCCGACAGAAGGCGCGCTCGTCGTTTCTGCGGCGAAAGCTGGATGGACGAAAGAAAAAATCGCTCACGAATTTACAGTCGAACATGAATTTCCGTTTGACTCCACGCGCAAAATGATGACAGTCATCGTGAAAGATCGCTCAAATCGACGCTGGATCGTTACAAAAGGCGCGCCTGATATGTTGCTTGATCGTTGCCGATTCATATATATCAACAATGAAGCTAAACCGCTTCGCGAACAAGAGCGGAAAACGGTACAGCAAACGGTCAACATGCTTGCGTCGGAAGCGTTACGGACGATCGCGATCGCGTATCGTCCGCTTTCACCGACAGAAAAGGTAAACGATGAAACGAACGCAGAGAGCGATTTAACGTTTGTCGGCTTACAAGGGATGATCGATCCGCCACGAAAAGAAGTGAAGCAAGCGATTGCGGAATGTAAAAAAGCGGGCATTAAAACGGTGATGATTACAGGCGACCATATTTTAACCGCGAAAGCGATCGCCCAGCAGCTTCACATGTTGCCACCAAACGGAAAAGTAATGGACGGAAAGACGTTATCGACGTTGTCTGTCGATGAACTAGAAGATGTCGTTGAAGATGTGTACGTTTTTGCGCGCGTATCACCAGAGCATAAATTAAAAATTGTGCAAGCGTTGCAAAAACGAGGGCATATCGTCGCGATGACAGGCGATGGTGTTAACGATGCCCCGGCGATTAAAACAGCCAACATCGGCATCGCGATGGGCGTGACCGGAACAGACGTATCAAAAGAAGCAGCGTCGCTCGTGCTGTTAGATGATAACTTCGCGACGATTAAAGCAGCGATTGAAGAAGGACGAAACATTTATGAAAATATTCGTAAATTTATTCGCTACTTGCTTGCATCAAACGTCGGTGAAATTTTAGTTATGTTGTTTGCGATGATTTTAGCGCTTCCACTTCCGCTCGTTCCAATTCAAATTTTATGGGTCAATCTCGTGACCGATGGGCTGCCAGCGATGGCGCTCGGCTTAGATCCTGCGGAAGATAACGTCATGAAACGACCGCCGCGCCATCCGAAAGAAGGCGTCTTTGCGCGCGGGCTCGGTTGGAAAATTGTTAGCCGTGGGTTTTTAATCGGCATCGTGACACTTCTTGCTTTTCTCGTCGTGCATACGCGTCATCCTGAAGATTTGACGTATGCGCAAACCGTCGCCTTCGCGACGCTTGTGCTTGCCCAGCTCATTCACGTTTTCGATTGCCGAAGCGAACGATCGGTGTTTCACCGCAATCCGTTTGAAAATATGTATTTAGTGCTCGCGGTGTTGTCGTCGCTGCTGTTGCTGCTTATTGTCATTTATTATCCACCGCTTCAGCCGATTTTCCATACCGTTTCGCTTCCTCTAGCGGATTGGTTGCTTATTGTTGGGTTATCGTCCATTCCAACATTTTTATTGGCCGGTTCATTATTTGCGCGCCGACGTGCATGAAATGTTTTCGTCATATAGCGATATATGTTATAATGAGAGAAGGTAATGGAGCTCATCTGTTACCTTCTTTTATTTCATATGTACGATGGATGTGAGAATATGATCGTCAGCATGACAGGGTTTGGTCGAGCAAAAAAAGAAAATGAAAACATAAGCGTTACGGTGGAAATGAAATCGGTCAACCACCGTTTTTGCGAAATTTCGATCCGCATGCCTAGACAGTGGATGATGTTTGAAGATAAAATAAAAAGAGTCATTACAGAACATATTGCACGTGGACGTATTGAAGTATTGATTACCATCGAAGGGGAACAGCTTGTTGAACGAACGGTGCATGTCGATTGGCAGCTTGTTAATGCGTATTATCGTCTACTAACCGATGTGCGCAGTCGGTTTCACTTGACGGACGATGTATCGCTTCGAGATGTTGTACATATGCTATCAGGTGCGGTCGAAATGACGGAGCAGCCGCTTGAAAATGATGCGCTTCTCTCTTTACTTTTACAAGCGACAAAAGAGGCGGTTGAGCAGCTGAAGCATATGCGCGAACGGGAAGGAAAAGCGCTTTTAGCCGATCTGCTTGCGCAACTTGAAACGATTGAACAAGGTGCCCGTCGCATTGAACAGCTCGCGCCGACGGTCGTCGCTTCTTATCGCGATCGCATACATAAACGAATGCAAGAATTTGTGCAAGGCGTTGTAGATGAGCAACGGCTGTTGATGGAAGTCGCTTTGTTTGCGGAAAAAGTCGATATTCATGAAGAGTTAAAACGCATATATAGCCATATTGAACAGTTTCGTCGCATCGTCTCGGAAGGTGGGGCTGTCGGGCGCAAGCTTGACTTTCTCGTTCAAGAACTGAATCGCGAAATGAATACGATCGGTTCGAAAGCGAACGACCGCCATATTGCTTCAGAAGTCGTTGAAATGAAAAGCGCCCTTGAAAAAATTAAAGAACAAGTGCAAAATGTGGAGTAGTTTGTTTATGATAGAAGGGTAGGGATAAACGTGAAAGAACGAGGATTATTAATCGTTTTATCGGGACCGTCTGGCGTTGGGAAAGGAACGGTACGAAAAGCGTTGTTTTCGCAGCCAGATATTCAACTGCAATATTCCATTTCCGTCACAACGCGCCAGCCGCGCGAAGGCGAAGTGGACGGTGTCGATTACTTTTTCAAAACGCGCGAACAGTTTGAACACATGATTCGCAACAATGAGTTGCTAGAATGGGCAGAATATGTTGGCAATTATTACGGTACGCCAATTGAGTACGTAGAAAAGACGTTACAAGAAGGAAAAGACGTCTTTTTAGAAATTGAAGTGCAAGGAGCGATGCAAGTTCGCAAAGTGTTCCCAGAGGCGCTCTTTATTTTCTTAGCCCCGCCAAGTTTAAGCGAATTGCGAAAGCGAATTGAGACGCGCGGAACGGAATCAGAAGAGCTTATTCGCGATCGTTTAAAGGCGGCAAAAGAAGAATTAGAAATGATGGATGCGTACGATTACGTCGTCGAAAACGACAAAGTCGAGCTTGCTTGTGAACGCATTAAAGCGATTGTCGTGGCAGAACATTGCCGGCGTGAACGCGTCGCACAACGATATAAAAAGATGTTGGAGGCTGAGTGACATGTTATATCCTTCGATTGATTTACTCATGACGAAACTAGATTCCAAATATACGCTCGTAACGGTTGCGGCAAAACGCGCTCGCCAACTGCAAGTAAAAAATGATTTAACGATTGAAAAACCTGTATCGAAAAAGTTTGTTGGCAAGGCGTTAGAAGAAATTGCGGCAGGTCATATTGAAGTCGTTAGCGAAGAGGAAGCAACGCAATAAACTATTTACGACAACCTAGTTTTAGGTTGTTATTTTTTTACAAATACCGTATGAAAGGGGCAACGTCGATGCTTCAACAAAAAAACATATTGTTATGCGTTACAGGCGGCATTGCCGTATACAAAGCGGCAACGCTCACAAGCAAACTTGTACAAGCGGGAGCGAACGTCAAAGTCGTCATGACCGAAGCTGCTCGTCAATTTGTTACACCACTCACGTTTCAATCGTTATGTAAAAACGAGGTGTACGTCGATACGTTTGATGAAAAGAAGCCAGATGTCATTGCGCACATTGATTTAGCTGATTGGGCAGACGTCGTACTCGTTGCCCCTGCCACAGCAAACACGCTCGCCAAACTCGCGCACGGTATAGCGGATAACATGGTCACAACCGTTTTGCTTGCGACGAAAGCGCCGGTTTGGCTCGCGCCAGCGATGAACGTCCATATGTACGAACATCCGGCCGTGCGACAAAATATGCGCATATTGCAGTCGTTCGGCTATCGTTTCATTGAGCCGGCTGAAGGGCTGCTTGCATGCGGCTATGTAGGCAAAGGGCGATTAGAAGAGCCAGAAACGATTGTTTCGTTGCTTGAACAACATATGGCGACAGAGGCGTTGTTGAAAGGAAAAAAAGTGCTCGTAACCGCTGGCCCGACGCGCGAAAAGCTCGATCCTGTTCGCTTTTTCAGCAATCATTCAACAGGGAAAATGGGCTACGCGCTCGCCGAAGCCGCGCGCGACTTCGGTGCGGATGTCGTCCTCATTTCGGGACCGACATCGCTTCCTAGCCCTGCTGGTGTAAATATCGTTCGCGTAGAAAGCGCACAACAAATGTACGAAGAAGTGATGAAGCATTTTCACGACAGCCATATCGTTATCAAAACAGCTGCCGTAGCGGACTATCGCCCGAAATATGTCGCTGATAATAAAATAAAAAAACAACAAGGGGATTATACGGTCGTGTTAGAGCGAACGATCGATATTTTACAAACGCTCGGCGAACGAAAAACGCATCAATTTTTAGTCGGTTTTGCGGCGGAGACGAACGATGTTGAACGATACGCAAAAGAGAAGTTAGCGCGCAAAAACGCGGATATGATTGTTGCTAACAACGTCGTCCAAGAAGGGGCAGGTTTCGGGACGGATACAAATATCGTCACGATATTTAAGCGAGACGGAACAGCAAAACGACTTCCGCTTTTACCGAAATCGGAAGTGGCGAAAGAAATTTTACGCGAAGTTTATGATGAAATTGAGGGACGCCTATGACGATTGCTTCTGTCATTGTTGACATCCCTGCGAGTCAAACCGATCGTCCATTTGACTACATCATCCCAGCTGAACTCGTCGGCGTTGTGCAAGCCGGGATGCGTGTCACCGTGCCATTTGGCACTCGCTTATTACAAGGGTTTGTCATTGAAGTAAAAGAAACGACCGATATGCCGCTCGAACAGTTAAAGCCTATCCATTCTCTCTTTGATGTCGTTCCCGTCTTTCATGAGGAATTGCTTCAATTAGGGAAATGGCTTGCCGAAACGACGCTTTGTTTCATGGTGTCGGCATTTCAAGCGATGTTACCTGCGGCGATGAAAGCAAAATATGAGAAAGACATTCGTTTAATTGAGCGACATATATCGCTCGTCCATGAAGATGTGCGAGCGCTATTTGGCGACCGTCTGACGATTCCGTGGAGCGACGTCGAAAAAACACCATACGTGCGCCTGTTGCAAAAAGAAATTGCAAACGGCCATATTGAAGTCGTTTACCGTGTTGAAGAGAAAGGAAAAATAAAGAAAGAGAAGTGGGTTGAATTGTGTGGAAGTGACGAACATGTGACACGTATATTTACGTCGCTTCCAAAGCAATCGATCAAACAAAAGCAAGTGCTTGAACGTTTGCTTACCGCACGCACTTTACCGTTAAAACAGTTGTTGCATGAGACAAATAGCACTCGATCAACCATTCAATCCCTCGTCAACAAACAGCTCGTTGTCGTAAAAGAGAAAGAGGTATATCGCGATCCGTATGCGAACCAATCATTTGCGAAAACAACGCCGCTCGCCTTAACGGATGAACAGCAACAAGCGCTACACGATATCGGACAAGCCATCGCGCAAGACGTTCACGACGTTTTTTTAATGTACGGTGTTACAGGAAGCGGAAAAACGGAAGTGTACATGCAAGCGATTGACCTCGTCCTAAAAAAAGGAAAAGAAGCCATTGTGCTCGTGCCTGAAATTTCGCTTACTCCGCAAATGGTGAAAAGGTTTAAAGAACGATTCGGCTCAAAAGTAGCCGTTTTGCATAGCGGCTTATCGCTCGGTGAAAAGTACGATGAGTGGCGAAAAATTCAGAGAAAAGAAGTGCAACTTGTCGTAGGGGCACGATCAGCCATTTTCGCACCGTTTGAAAACATTGGCATCATCATTATTGATGAGGAACATGAAACGAGCTACAAACAAGAAGAGTCACCGCGCTATCATGCGCGCGATGTTGCTATTTTTCGCGGCCGCTATCATCGATGTCCTGTCGTGCTCGGCAGCGCCACGCCATCGCTTGAATCGTTTGCGCGTGCGAAAAAAGGGGTATACAAGCAAGTGACGTTAACGAAGCGCATGAACGATCATGCGCTCCCCCCTGTTGATATTGTCGATATGCGAGAAGAATTGCGAGCAGGGAATCGTTCGATGTTTTCCCGTCTTTTATTTGAAAAATTAACGGAGCGGTTACGAAAAGGAGAACAATCCGTCTTATTTTTAAATCGTCGTGGCTATTCATCTTTCGTGATGTGCCGTGATTGCGGTCATGTCATTCAATGTCCGCATTGCGACATCTCACTCACGTATCATCGCGTCCAACAGCAACTAAAATGCCATTATTGCGGTTATGAACAACGCATGTCTTCGCATTGCCCTGCTTGCCAAAGCGAGCATATTCGCTTTTTTGGGACTGGGACACAAAAAGTCGAAGAAGAATTAACAAAGCTTCTCCCCGAAGCGCGCGTCATTCGCATGGACGTTGATACGACGAGCCGAAAGGGAGCGCATGAACGATTGTTGAATGAATTTGGGGAAGGAAAAGCAGACATTTTACTCGGAACACAAATGATCGCCAAAGGGCTTGATTTTCCGAACGTTACATTAGTCGGTGTGTTAGCTGCTGACACGATGCTCCACGTGCCTGATTTTCGCGCGGCGGAAAAAACGTTTCAACTGTTGACGCAAGTAAGTGGCAGAGCAGGAAGGCATCATCTTCCTGGCGAAGTCGTTATTCAAACGTACACCCCGGAACATTACAGCATTCAGCTCGCTGCCGATCACCATTTTGAAGCGTTTTATGAGCGTGAAATGATCAATCGAAAAAAACACGGGTATCCACCGTTTTACTATTTAGCGCTCATTACAGTAGCGCACCTCGATCCGCTTAAAGGTGTAAGCATAGCGGAGAAAATTGCCGCCCATTTGAAGAAACATTTGTCCGCTGAGTCGGTTGTGCTCGGCCCAGTCGCTTCTCCGATTGCGCGGATGAATGATAGATATCGTTACCAATGCATGATAAAATACAAGCGGGAAGCGAACTTAACAACGGCGCTCCGCACGATTATTGAACATTATCAGCGCGAAATGGCGCGCGGCGATGTAACGATTACAGTCGATTTAAACCCATATATGATGATGTAAATAAGGGAGGAACTGTTTTGGCCATTTTACCGATTGTGACATATCCTGCATCTATTTTAGAAACCGTTTGTCAGCCGGTCACCGTATTTGACCGAAAGCTAACTAAGCTATTAAACGACATGTACGATACGATGATGGCGGCCGATGGGGTCGGCTTAGCTGCTCCGCAAATTGGCATCGATCAACAAATTGCGATCGTTGACGTCGGTGACCGTCATGGGCGCATCGAATTAATCAATCCTATCATCGTTGCACAGAGCGGCGAACAAATCGGGCCAGAAGGATGTTTAAGTTTTCCAGGACTATTTGGGGAAGTGAAGCGTTTTCAATACGTAAAAGTACGTGCGCAAAACCGTCGTGGGCGCCCGTTTGAAATTGAAGCGACAGGCTTTTTAGCGCGCGCATTACAACATGAAATTGACCATTTGCACGGCATCTTATTTACGTCAAAAGTTATTCGCTATTATGAAGAAGGAGAGATCGACGGATGAACATCGTATTTATGGGCACGCCTGATTTTGCCGTGCCGGTTTTAGAACAGCTCGTGAAAGATGGATACAACGTCGTTGGTGTCGTGACGCAGCCCGACAAGCCGAAAGGGAGGAAACAACAGTTGACGCCACCTCCTGTGAAAGTGACAGCACAATCATACGGCATTCCTGTGTTGCAGCCGACAAAAATTCGCGAACGAGAGCAATACGAGCAAGTGCTCGCCTTGCAACCGGATCTTATCGTAACGGCGGCATTTGGACAAATTTTACCGAAGCCGCTCCTTGACGCGCCAAAGTACGGCTGCATTAACGTTCATGCGTCGCTTTTGCCGGAGTTGCGCGGAGGGGCGCCGATTCATTATGCGATTTTGCAAGGGAAAGAAAAAACGGGCATTACGATTATGTATATGGTTGAAAAACTAGATGCAGGCGACATATTGACGCAAGTGGAAGTGCCGATCGACGAACGCGATACGGTCGGAACGTTGCACGATAAGCTGAGCGAAGCTGGGGCGAAACTGCTTTCTGAGACGATTCCGAAATTGCTTCGCGGTGACATTACACCGATCAAGCAAGACGACGCCAAAGCGACGTTTGCGTACAACATTAAACCAGAACAAGAACGAATTGATTGGGAAAAAGATGGGGAAGACATTTACAACCATATTCGCGGCATGAATCCGTGGCCTGTCGCCTATACGACATATGGTGGTGAACGTTGGAAAATTTGGTGGGGAGAAAAAGTGCCAGCTCCTTCTCCAGCAAAACCGGGCACGATGATCGCCGTTGAGAAAGATGGCATCATCGTTGCGACAGGAAACGGAACAGCGATAAAAATAACCGAGCTGCAACCAGCCGGAAAGCGAAAAATGAGTGCGACCGACTTTTTGCGCGGCACGACGATTGAAATTGGGACAGTATTAGGAGGGGCGAATGAGTAAAAAAAACGTGCGAAACTTAGCATTAGATGTGCTAGTAGATATTGAAAAAAAACGGGCATATAGCAATTTATCATTACATCATACGATTGAAACGAACAAATTATCTCCCCAAGACGTGGCGCTTTTAACGGAATTAGTGTACGGAACAATACAACGTCGCGATACGCTCGATTACTATTTACAACCGTTTATTAAAGGGAAAATTGAACATTGGGTGCGCATGTTGCTGCGGATGTCGCTTTATCAAATGATATATTTAGATCGTATTCCTGATCGCGCCGTGTTGTTTGAAGCGGTAGAAATAGCTAAGCGGAGAGGGCATCGCGGCATCGCCTCGCTCGTGAACGGCGTATTGCGCTCCATTCAGCGCCAAGGGGTGCGTTCATTCGATGAAGTAAAAGATGATCTCGAACGTCTCGCCGTTGCCACGAGCCATCCACTTTGGCTCGTGCGCCGGTGGGTCGAACAGTTCGGATGGGATGAGACGAAACGAATGTGTGAAACGAACAACTTACCGCCTGAACAAACCGCTCGCGTCAACACGACGCGCGCGACAGTTGAAGAAGTGATCGCCCGCTTAAAACAAGAAGACATTGACGCTGTTCCTTCTTCCGTCGTGCCGGCAGGGATAAAAATGACAAACGGAAACGCTGCGAAAACGAGCGTGTTTCACGAAGGGCTCATTACGATTCAAGACGAAAGTTCGATGCTCGTCGCTTATGCTCTTTCTCCAAATGAGACGGACGTCGTTTTAGATTGTTGCGCCGCGCCGGGTGGAAAAACGACGCATATTGCTGAACGAATGAATGGTCGCGGGCGCGTCGTTGCGTTAGACATTCACGACCATAAAGTAAATCTCATTGAACAGCAGGCAAAACGGCTGCATTTGTCGAATATTGAAGCGAAACAACTCGATAGTCGTCAAGCCTATACGCAATTTCATGCCGAAACGTTTGATCGCATATTAGTTGATGCCCCGTGCTCAGGGCTTGGCGTCATTCGTCGAAAGCCGGAAATTAAATATGCGAAAAACGAAACAGATGTCGCGCAACTAGCCGATATTCAATTGGACATTTTACGGGCGGTTGCTCCGCTATTAAAACGTGGCGGAACGCTTGTATATAGCACATGCACAGTCGACCGGGAAGAAAATGAACAGGTGATCGCTAAGTTTTTACATGAGCATCCTCAATATGAGCGCGACGAAACGCTCGCTTCCCGTCTCCCGTCATCGGTTGCGCCATATGTGCATGACGGCATGTTGCAATTGCTTCCACATTACGTATGTAGCGACGGATTTTTTATCGCAACATTGAAAAGAAAGGTGAAATGATATGAAACCATCCATTTACTCGATGCGTTTAGAAGACTTGCAAAGTTGGGTGGAACAGCAAGGAGAAAAGCCGTTTCGCGCCACGCAAATATTTGAATGGCTATACCAAAAACGAGTTGCGTCATTTGAAGAGATGACGAACATTCCAAAAACGTTACGCGAACGGCTAAATGAGCATTTTGTCATCACGACGCTAAACACGCTCGTGCAGCAAACGTCAAAAGATGGCACGATGAAGTTTTTATTTGAACTTCACGACGGCTATTCGATCGAAACGGTACTTATGCGCCATGACTACGGGAATTCCATTTGTGTCACGACCCAAGTTGGTTGCCGAATCGGCTGTACGTTTTGTGCTTCGACATTAGGCGGATTAAAACGAAATTTACAAGCAGGTGAAATTGTTGCGCAAGTCGTCAAAGTACAAAAAGCGCTTGATGAAACGAATGAACGAGTAAGCAGCATCGTCGTGATGGGCATTGGCGAGCCGTTCGACAACTATGATGAACTGATGAAGTTTTTAAAAATTGTCAACCATCCGAAAGGGCTGCATATCGGCGCGCGTCACATTACTGTATCGACGAGCGGCATTATTCCGAAAATTTATCAATTTGCCGATGAAAATATGCAAATTAACTTTGCGATTTCATTGCATGCGCCAAATACAGAATTGCGCACGAAGCTTATGCCGATTAACCGCGCTTACAAATTGCCAGAATTAATGGAAGCGGTACGTTATTACATCGAAAAAACAGGGCGTCGCGTCACATTTGAATACGGTTTATTCGGTGGGGTAAACGACCAAATTGAACATGCAGAAGAGCTAGCGAAGCTAATTAAAGGATTGAAATGCCATGTGAATTTAATTCCGGTGAACTACGTCCCTGAACGCAATTACGTTCGAACGCCGCGCGAGCAAATTTTTGCGTTTGAAAAGACGTTGAAAAAGCATGGCATTAACGTCACGATTCGTCGTGAACAAGGGCATGACATCGATGCGGCATGCGGACAGCTAAGAGCGAAGGAGCGGAAAGAAGAAACGAAAGCGTAAACGGGATACACATACAGAAGGGAGGAAGCGATACTCGTGCGAGTGTCGTGCATGTATGAAGGCGGTTTTTCAGACGGATGTCGGTAAAATTAGGTCGCATAACGAAGATAACGGCGGTGTGTTTATTAATCGAGCGGGTGATTATTTAGCTGTTGTCGCCGACGGGATGGGCGGTCACCGTGCTGGCGATGTAGCGAGTGAAATGACGATGACGCAATTAAAACAGTTTTGGGAAGAAACAGAAGCGATCTCATCTCCTCAACAAGCGGAAGCGTGGTTAAAGGAACACGTCATGAAAGTAAACGAATCGCTCTTTCACCATTCCCAAACGAACGATCATTGCCAAGGCATGGGCACAACGATTGTGGCAGCCATTTGCACGAAACAATTTGCAACGATCGGGCATATTGGAGATAGCCGGTGCTACGTATTGAATGCGAACGGGTTTCAACAAATGACGGAAGATCATTCTCTTGTCAATGAGCTCGTCAAAAGCGGGCAACTATCGAAAGAAGATGCGGAATATCATCCGCGAAAACACGTCTTATTGCGCGCACTCGGAACAGAGCAAACGATTCAATTGGACGTAAAAACGGTTTCTGTTGAAGAAGGAGATATGTTGTTGCTTTGTTCTGACGGGCTGTCAAACAAAGTGACTGAACAGACGATGGTCGACTTACTTACGTCCGATCGCTCGCTCGAAGAAAAAGCGCAAGCGCTCATTGATGTGGCAAACGAGCATGGTGGTGAAGATAACATTACGTTAGCGATCGTGCAATTTTTAGATGTGAGTGAAAGTAGGTGATCGCCCGTGCTCATCGGTAAACGATTGAACGATCGGTATAAAGTGTTGCAATTGATCGGCGGCGGCGGGATGGCGAACGTTTACTTAGCGAGAGACATGATTTTAGACCGCGACGTCGCAGTGAAAGTGTTGCGCTTAGATTTTGTTAACGATCATTTATTTATTAAACGTTTTCGTCGTGAAGCGCAAGCGGCGACAAGCTTAAACCATGAAAACATTGTGACCATTTATGACGTTGGGGAAGATGACGGCATTTATTACATGGTGATGGAATATGTGCGTGGTTGCACGTTGAAACAATATATTCAACAACACGCTCCCCTTTCTGTTCACGAAGCGTTGCGCATTATGGATGAATTAACAGGAGCGATTGCCCACGCTCATCAAAACGGGGTTATTCATCGCGACATTAAGCCACAAAACATTTTAGTGGCAGAAGATGGAACAATTAAAGTGACGGATTTTGGCATCGCTGTTGCGTTAAGCTCGACGACGATTACGCAGACGAATTCTGTGCTCGGTTCTGTCCATTATTTATCGCCTGAACAAGCAAAAGGCGGCATGGCGACAGAAAAGTCGGATATTTACTCACTCGGCATTGTCATGTTTGAGCTGTTAACAGGTCATTTGCCGTTTTCCGGTGAGTCCGCTGTAGCGATCGTATTAAAACATTTACAAACTGAGACGCCGTCTGTTCGGCGGTGGAATCCGAACGTTCCGCAAAGCGTAGAAAACATTGTGTTGAAAGCGACAGCAAAAAATCCGTTGCATCGCTACAACAGCGCGCTAGACATGCAACAACATATTCGCACCGCTCTTTTGCCGGAGCGGATGAACGAAGAAAAATTTTCTTTGCCGACGGAAGATGACGATGAAGAGACGAAAGTCATTCCGGTCGTGAAACCGCCGCTATCTCCCGCATCAGAAAAAAAGGAAAACGTGTCCATTCAAAAAGAAAAGCGGCAAAAAAAATGGATGATCGCCTTAACTGTTTTTCTTCTTTTGCTCATCGGTATCGGGGTGAGCGTGGTCACATGGATTCCGAACGTGTTTTTTCCGAAAGATGTCACCGTTCCAGATGTGACAGACAAAGATTACGACGAAGCGATCGCGGAATTGACGGAGATAGGATTAAAAATCGAAGAAACGATCGAAGAAGAGCATGACGACATCGAAGCGGGGCGCGTCATTCGCACCAACCCATCAGCTGGAAAATTGGTCAAAGTAGGTACAGCGATAACGGTGTACAAAAGCATAGGAAAGAAAAAGGTCGAGTTCAAAAATTATATCGGTGAGCAAATAAGCGACGTTGAACCGCAACTGCGCGCCGAAAAGTATTTGCTTATTAGTAAAAAAGAAGTATATAGCGACGAACCGGCAGGAACGATTATCGATCAATTTCCGCTTCCAAATGAAAAAGTTGTACCGGAAGAAACAGAAGTACGCTTTACAGTTAGCCTTGGACCAGAAAAAATTATTTTAAAAGATTTAACAGGGTACACGGAAAAAAGCGTGCGCGATTATGCGGCAGATCAACAGCTGTACGTCATCGTCAAACAGCAATATTCCGACACGGTCGAAAAAGGGCTTGTCATTTCCCAAACGCCACAAGCGAATGCGAGATTAGAGAAAGGAGCGACCGTTACCGTTGTCATTTCGCTCGGAAAGGAACCGGTGACGACAAAAAAAGTCGTCCAAGAAATCGAGATTCCATACGAGCCTACAGCGAGCGAAGACGGGGAAGCTGTCATTGCCGAATTGTACATTGAAGATGCCAATCGCCAATTTTCTGAACCGTACAAACGATATCGACTAACGAAAACGATGAAAGAGCGCGTCGAGTTCGTTATTCAACAAGGAACGCAAGGACGTTATCGCGTCGTGGTTAACGATACGGTCGTTCGCGAAGGCATTGTACCGTACCCGGAAACACCGTAAAAGGAGGGGAGTTATGGCAGAAGGAAAAATTATTAAAGCACTAAGCGGCTTTTACTACGTATTAAGTGACGGCCAAGTGTATCAATGCCGAGGGCGCGGGGTGTTTCGCAAGCGGAAAGTAACCCCGCTTGTCGGCGATTATGTCGTTTTTCAGGCAGAAAATGAGCGAGAGGGCTACATATTAGATGTGTTTGAGCGGAAAAATGAGCTTGTCCGCCCTCCGATTGCCAATATCGATCAAGCTATTTTAGTGTTCTCGGCCGTTGAGCCAGATTTTAGCCCAGGGTTGTTGGACCGCTTTCTCGTATTAATTGAGTCTAAAGGCATTCGTCCGATTATAGTCGTAAGCAAAATGGATTTAGTGGATGATGAAACGAAGCCGCGTCTGGAACAGTATATTCGTGACTATCGCCAAATTGGATACGATGTATTACAAGTGTCTGTTCAAACGCGCGAAACTGTTGAAGCGTTGTTGCCATATTTTGAAGGGAAAGTATCTGTGTTTGCTGGGCAGTCAGGTGTTGGGAAGTCGTCTTTATTAAATGCATTGCGCCCGGAATTGCAATTGAAAACGGGCGACATTTCCCATCACCTCGGACGCGGAAAACATACGACAAGGCATGTCGAGTTAATCGAAATCGGCGGTGGTTTCGTTGCAGATACACCGGGGTTTAGCGCACTAGAATTTGATGAGATAGAACTCGAACAATTGCCGCTTTGCTTTCCAGAGTTTGTTGCGAGAAGCGGCGATTGCAAGTTTCGCGGTTGCACGCATACAGCTGAGCCGAAATGTGCGGTAAAAGAAGCGCTCGCATCAGGAGACATTCCTTCTTACCGCTACGAACATTATGTTAGCTTTATTGAAGAAATTAAGGAACGAAAGCCGAGGTATTAAATATGATTAAAATTGCACCATCTATTTTATCTGCCGACTTTGCTAAGCTTGGTGAGGAAATTGTAGACGTCGAGCGCGGAGGAGCCGATTACATTCATGTCGATGTGATGGACGGTCATTTCGTCCCAAACATGACAATTGGGCCGCTTATCGTTGAAGCGATCCGCCCTGTGACGAAATTGCCGCTTGACGTTCATTTAATGATTGAGCAGCCAGATCGCTATATTCCGACGTTTGCAAAAGCAGGTGCTGACTATTTAACTGTGCACGTTGAAGCTTGTCCACATTTACATCGTACAATTCATCTGATGAAAGAGCACGGCGTGAAAGCGGGTGTCGCATTAAATCCACATACGCCGTTGACAATGATTGAACATGTTATTGAAGATGTAGATTTAGTTTTATTTATGACGGTTAATCCAGGATTTGGCGGACAATCGTTTATTCCGGCTGTGTTGCCAAAAATTCGTTCATGTGCCACGCTCGTCCGCGAACGAGGGCTTTCTGTTGAAATTGAAGTAGACGGTGGCATTCACGCCGAAACGGCTAAGCTTTGCGTGGAAGCAGGTGCGAACGTTCTCGTTGCGGGATCAGCTATTTATAACCAAGCCGATCGCGCACAGGCGATTCGTACAATTCGTGAGGGTGTGTCATCTTGACACATCCTTCTTTATTAGGAGGGGCGATGAAAATTGATTGTTCATATTGTTGCGGGTGGACCAACGAATGTATTGCCGCATTTGTCTGCATATGATAACGAAGATGTATACTGGATAGGGGTCGATCGCGGCGTCTTGACGTTGCTAGCTGAAGGGATCGTACCGAAAAGGGCGTTCGGCGATTTTGACTCGATAAGCGAGCAAGAGTTGCAACAATTACAAACGCAATTGCCGCACATCGACATATGGCCGTCTGAAAAAGATCAAACGGATACAGACATTGCACTTGAGTGGGCGCTTGAACAAGAAGCGGAAAAAATTCGATTGTTTGGAGCGACAGGGGGACGGCTCGATCATCTATTCGGTAACGTTCAACTATTATTTAAGGGAGAAGACGGACAAATTGAGTTAATTGATCGTCAAAATATCGTTACGCTTCATCGCAACGGGAAACATGTCGTTGCTAAAAAAGATGAATACCGGTATGTTTCATTTATTCCGTTGACCCCGATTCGCGCGTTGACGCTTCGTGGGTTTAAATACCCTCTCGATGCGCACGATGTGCCGCTCGGATCGACATTATGCGTCAGCAACGAACTTATCCATCATTTTGGTACTTTTTCATTTACTGAAGGCATATTAATGATGATAAGAAGCAAGGATGAAAAATAACGCTTCGAGGTACGATTTGTGCGGAGATGAATATAATGATGGAAGAGTGTGCACAGTAGGGGAGGGAATGATGATGAAATTTTATACGATTAAGTTGCCGAAGTTTTTAGGTGGGATTGTACGGGCGATGTTAAACTCGTTCAAAAAAGGATAAAAAGCACCAAATGATTGGTGCTTTTTTCTATTACACACGTTCTACTTTTCCGGATTTTAATGCGCGAGCAGAAACCCAAACGCGCTTTGGCTTTCCGTCAACTAAAATGCGAACTTTTTGAAGGTTTGCTTTCCATGTGCGGCGGCTCGCATTCATTGCGTGAGAACGAGCGTTTCCGAATGATTTTTTCTTACCAGTCACAAAGCATTTTGCCATTTTGTTTCCCTCCTCACTTGCCAAACTACGTGCTCAAAACACTACTATAATTTATCATACATAAAAACGGATTGCAATACTTCCGATCAACTGTTTCAAGAAAATAACCTTGACATCCGTTTTCTATTTCGGGTAAATATACTATGGGTAGAAGCTTTTAAAAATAAGCCGAGTATAGTACAATGGCGTTAGCTACCTAACAAGAAAGGGGACTTGAGCGATGTCCATTGAATTACAAACGAAATATGGTCGTGTTGAAATTAGCAACGATGTCATTGCAGCGATTGCCGGGGGAGCGGCAGTAGATTGTTACGGTATTGTTGGCATGGCATCAAAAAACCAACTGAAAGACGGAATTGCTGAAATGTTACGTCGCGAAAACTTCGCGAAAGGAATTGTTGTACGGCAAGAAAACGATGAAGTGCATATTGATTTATACGTCATCGTTAGCTACGGCACGAAAATTTCCGAAGTAGCGCACAACGTACAAACGAAAGTAAAGTATACGCTAGATAAAACGTTAGGCTTATCTGTTCAATCGATCAACATTTACGTTCAAGGGGTTCGTGTCACGAATCCGTAAGTGAGGAGGAAATAGTCGGTGGCAATTACAACATTAGAGGGAAAACGCTTTGCGCAAATGGTGTTGCAAGGCGCGGCACATTTAGCAAACAATGCAAAAACAGTTGACGCATTAAACGTCTTCCCTGTTCCAGACGGAGATACAGGAACGAATATGAACTTGTCGATGACGTCTGGTGCGAAAGAAGTAAAAAATCAAGTATCTGACCATATCGGCAAAGTGGCGAGCGCCTTAGCAAAAGGGCTGTTAATGGGCGCGCGCGGAAACTCAGGCGTCATCTTATCCCAGCTGTTTCGCGGGTTTGCGAAAGCAATTGAGCAAAAAAGCGAAGTAAACAGCAAAGAGTTTGCAGCTGCGCTAGAAGCGGGAGTTCAGACGGCGTATAAAGCTGTTATGAAGCCGGTCGAAGGAACGATTTTAACGGTTGCGAAAGACGCAGCGAAACGGGCAGTTGACGTTGCCAAAAAAGAGACAAACATCGTTGCCGTCATGGAGGAAACGTTAAAAGAAGCGAAAGCGTCGCTTAAACGTACGCCAGATTTGCTTCCTGTGCTAAAGGAAGTAGGCGTCGTTGATAGCGGTGGACAAGGGCTCGTCTTTGTGTACGAAGGGTTTTTGGCCGCATTAAAAGGCGAGACGGTCGCACAGGCGGAAACGGTATCGATGGAGCAACTCGTTCGTACCGAACATCATCGTAGCGTTCAAAGCCATATAAGCGCCGAAGATATTGAATTTGGTTATTGTACGGAATTTATGGTGAAATTTGAGCAAGACAAAGTAGCGAAACATCCGTTCAGCGAGGAAGCGTTTCGTCAAGATTTAAGCCGCTTCGGTGATTCGCTTCTTGTCATTGCAGACGATGAGCTTGTCAAAGTACACATTCACGCTGAACAACCGGGTGAAGTGCTCACTTATGCGCAACGTTACGGAAGTTTAATTAACATAAAAATTGAAAACATGCGCGAACAGCATGCGAGTATTGTTCATCAAGAAGTGCAGCCGCCGAAAAAACAAGAGCGTATCCCGTACGGCATCGTTGCGGTAGCGATGGGGGATGGCATCGCTGAACTATTTCAAAGCATCGGTGCCCATGCTGTGATCGAAGGCGGACAAACGATGAACCCGAGCACAGAAGACATTGTGAAAGCGATTGAAGAAGTAAATGCGGAAACGGTATTTGTGCTGCCGAACAATAAAAATATTATTTTAGCAGCTCAACAAGCCGCTTCTGTCGCTTCATGTCACGTTGTCGTCATTCCATCGAAAACTGTTCCACAAGGGATGACAGCCTTGCTCTCGTTTAACCCTTCCGCATCGAAAGAAGAAAACGAAAAAGCGATGACTGAGGCGCTTGCTCGCGTCAAAACGGGACAAGTGACGTTCGCTGTGCGCGATACAAATATTGATGGTGTCGAAATCAATAAAGATGATTATATGGGAATTGCCGATGGGAAAATTGTCGTATCTCATAAAGAGCTTGCTTACGTTGTCGAGACGTTGCTTATCAATATGATTGGCGAAGAAGATGAAATTGTAACGGTTCTTTCCGGTGAAGATGCGACCGATGAACAAATCGCCCACGTTGTTCAATTTGTTGAACGACAATTCCCACACGTTGAAGTAGAAACACATCGCGGTGGTCAGCCGTTATATCCATTTATTTTTGCAATTGAGTAGAAGGGGAAAACGTCCCCTTCTTTTTCATGAAGATGACAAAGGGGAGAATGGAAAATGAAATATCGGAGCGTATTTGATATTATAGGTCCCATTATGATCGGTCCGTCGAGCTCTCATACGGCAGGAGCAGTTCGCATTGGAAAAGTGGCGCGCCGTTTATTTGGAAGAAAGCCAACTTGGGCTGATATTTTCTTTTACGGCTCGTTTGCTGAAACGTATAAAGGGCATGGAACAGATGTGGCGATCGTTGGCGGGTTATTAAACTTCGATACGTTTGATGAACGGATGAAAACGTCGTTGCACATCGCCAAGCAAGAGGGCATTCGCATTACGTTTCACGAAGAAGAAGCGATTCCGCCTCATCCAAACACAGCAAAAATTCGCCTCGGTGACGACCAAGGTGAGCTGGAACTTGTTGGCATTTCCATCGGCGGCGGGAAAATCGAAATTATTGAACTCAATGGATTTGAGTTGAAGCTGTCCGGCCATCATCCTGCGCTTTTAATTATGCATAACGACCGTTACGGAGCGATTGCAGGCGTGGCTAACGTATTGGCGAAATATGCGATCAATATTGGCCATATGGAAGTGTCGCGCAAAGAAAAAGGAAAACAAGCGCTTATGACGATTGAAGTGGATCAAAATATTGACGATGCGATTGTAGAGCAATTAAAAACGTTACCACATATTATTGATGTAACAAAAATTGTAGACTAAAGCGGCGCAAAGGGGAGACGACGATGTTTCGAAATGTAGCAGAACTTGTTGAACGGGCAGAACGGGAACAAATCAAAATTGCAGAAGTGATGATTCGACAAGAGATGGAAGTGACAGAGCGAAGCCGGGAGGACATTGTCGCTCAAATGGAGAAAAACTTACAAGTGATGGAGCAAGCGGTGTTGCGCGGATTAGCGGGCGTCCGCTCGCATTCAGGATTAACGGGCGGCGACGCTACTCGCTTGCAACAATACATTGCACGCGGTCAATTTTTATCGGGAGAGACGATTTTAGATGCCGTAAGCAAGGCGATGGCCACGAACGAAGTGAACGCGGCGATGGGGATGATTTGTGCTACGCCGACAGCAGGTTCCGCTGGGGTTGTTCCAGGTACGTTGTTTGCGGTCAAGGAAAAATTAAACCCGACACGCGAACAAATGGTTGAGTTTTTATTTACCGCTGGTGCGTTCGGATTTGTCGTCGCAAATAACGCCTCAATCTCGGGAGCAGCAGGAGGATGCCAGGCAGAAGTCGGTTCCGCGGCAGGCATGGCGGCGGCGGCGCTCGTAGAGATGGCAGGAGGGACGCCAAAACAAGCGGCAGAAGCGATGGCGATCGCTTTAAAAAATATGCTCGGCCTCGTCTGTGATCCGGTAGCAGGTTTAGTGGAAGTGCCGTGCGTGAAGCGAAATGCCATCGGAGCGGCGAATGCGATGATCGCTGCTGATATGGCGCTTGCCGGCATACAAAGTCGCATTCCGTGCGATGAAGTCATTGAAGCGATGTTCCGCATCGGTCAAACGATGCCAGTCGCCTTAAAAGAAACAGCACAAGGAGGGTTAGCGGCGACGCCGACTGCTCGTCGATTTGAAGCGAGCATTTTCGGCAAGCCGAATGAAAAACGTGAGTGACATACTACAACAAGCAGTCACAGCGGTCAAAGGAATTGGTGAAGAAACAGCAGCTGCACTTCATGAAATGGGAATTGATACAATTGAACAACTGTTGTATCACTTCCCTTTTCGTTATGAAGATTATCGTATATGTCCGTTAGAAGAAGCAAAACACGATGAAAAAGTGACGATTGTCGGCAAAGTGTATAGCGAGCCAGTGCTCACATACTATAGTAAAAAAAAGTCGCGGTTGACGTTTCGCGTGCTCGTTGATCGGTTTTTAGTGACAGCCGTCTGCTTTAACCAGCCATATTTAAAAAAGAAACTTGCTTTGCATGAGACGGTGACGATGACAGGAAAATGGGATAAACATCGGCAAATGATCACCGTACAACATTTACATGTCGGTGAAATGAAACAACAAAAAGAAATTGAACCGATCTATTCTACACGCGGGAATGTGACGGTGAAAGGGATGCGCCGATTGATTGCGCTCGCGCTACAACAATACGGCGATGCAATCATCGACCCATTACCGAGCGAGCTGCTGCAAGCGTATCGACTTATTTCAAAACGTGACGCCATTCGAGCGATTCATATGCCGCTTTCGCACGAACAACTTAAGCAAGCGCGCCGCCGGCTCGTTTATGAGGAATTTTTACTTTTCCAATTGAAAATGCAAGCGTTGAAAAAATACCGTCGCGAACAGTCGCCTGGCATCGCACATCGTTTTTCTAATGAACAGCTTCAAGCTTTTATTCAATCGCTTCCATTTCCGCTAACGAATGCTCAGCAGCGTGTTGTGCGCGAAATTGTACAAGATTTAACATCTCCATATCGCATGAATCGATTGCTTCAAGGGGACGTCGGTTCCGGGAAAACAGTTGTCGCCGCCATCGCATTATATGCCGTCCATTTGTCAGGATATCAAGGGGCGTTGATGGTGCCGACAGAAATTTTAGCTGAACAGCATGCTGAATCGCTTCGTGCGCTGCTTGAGCCGATGGGAATTGACGTCCGACTGTTGACGAGCTCGGTGAAAGGAAAAAGGCGAAAGCAGCTGCTTGAGCAACTTGCAGCTGGTGAAGTACATGTCGTTGTTGGTACGCACGCGCTCATTCAAGATGACGTGAATTTTGCGAAACTCGGAGCGGTCATTACGGACGAACAACATCGTTTTGGGGTGGAACAGCGTCGCATTTTGCGTGAAAAAGGGCAATCGCCTGATGTGTTGTTTATGACAGCAACGCCCATTCCGCGCACGCTGGCCATTACAGCATTTGGAGAAATGGACGTCTCCATCATTGATGAAATGCCAAAAGGGAGAAAAAAGATCGAGACGTACTGGGTGAAGCACGATATGCTTGAGCGCGTATTTCAATTTATCGCTAAACAAGTTGATGCAGGACATCAAGCATACGTCATTTGCCCGCTCATTGAAGAATCAGAAAAGCTCGATGTTCAAAATGCAATCGATGTCCATGCGATGCTTACTCATTACTATAAAGGGCGATATCGCATCGGATTAATGCACGGTCGCTTATCTTCAGAAGAAAAAGAAGAAGTGATGCGAGCGTTTAGCGCCAACGACATTCATATTTTAGTATCTACAACCGTTGTCGAAGTCGGTGTAAACGTCCCGAACGCAACCGTTATGGTTATTTACGATGCGGATCGGTTCGGTCTTGCCCAACTTCATCAACTGCGCGGACGAGTTGGCCGTGGACAAGCCCAATCGTACTGCATTTTAGTCGCTGATCCGAAGTCAGAAACGGGAAAAGAACGCATGCGCATTATGACGGAAACGAACGACGGCTTTGTGCTGTCGGAAAAAGATTTAGAGCTGCGCGGACCGGGTGATTTTTTCGGCACGAAACAAAGCGGCATGCCTGAATTTCGTCTTGGCGACATCGTTCACGACTATCGCATTTTAGAGGTTGCCCGTCAAGACGCTGCTCGCCTCGTTGATTCGCAAGCTTTTTGGCATGACGATAAATACGCCTTTCTTCGCGACTATTTACAACAATCAGGCATTTTAAACGGCGAAAAATTAGATTAAAAGTTGTTGAAATGGAAGCACGGGTGTTATATACTACTATTAGTACCTAGTAATAATTCGGATGGTGGATCGAAGATGAGAAGAAATAAGCGAGAACGGCAACGTCTATTGCAAGCAACGATTGAAGAAAATCCATTTATTACGGACGAACAGCTTGCCGAAAAATTTTCAGTCAGCATTCAAACGATCCGCCTCGATCGCCTTGAACTGTCGATTCCGGAATTGCGCGAGCGCATTAAACATGTCGCTGAGCGCACATTTGCTGATGAAGTGAAGTCGTTGCCTATTGAAGAAGTGATCGGAGAAATTATCGATATGCAATTGGACGAAAGTGCGATTTCCATTTTCGATGTAAAAAAAGAACATGTATTTAAACGAAATCAAATTGCGCGAGGGCATCACGTATTTGCGCAGGCGAACTCGCTCGCAGTCGCGGTCATTAACGATGAATTAGCATTGACCGCCAAAGCAAACATTCGCTTTATGCGCCCGGTAAAAGAAGGGGAGCGAGTCGTCGCCAAAGCAAAAGTAAAAAATTTAAACGAAAACGGTCGCACGATCGTCGAAGTGAATAGCTACGTAGGTCAAGAGCTTGTTTTTCAAGGAGAATTTCATATGTACCGCTCAAACGTTGTTAAAAAGGATGGAGAAAATGATGAAAATCGCAATTGATGCCATGGGAGGAGATCACGCACCAAAGGAAGTCGTGATCGGTGCACAAAAGGCGATTGAGCATTTCAACGATATCGAAATTACGCTTGTTGGGAACGAATCGCTCATTCGCCCGTACATAACAAACGATGAACGACTATCGATCATTCATACGGAACAAGTCATTGAAGCAACAGATGAGCCCGTTCGTGCCGTTCGCCGCAAAAAAGAGGCGTCCATGGTGTTAATGGCAAATGAAGTAAGTGAAGGGCGTGCCGATGCGTGCATTTCAGCTGGGAATACAGGCGCTTTAATGGCGGCAGGGTTGTTTATTGTTGGCCGTATAGATGGAATTGATCGCCCAGCGCTTGCGCCGACGCTGCCGACGATTGATGGAAAAGGCTTTGTACTGTTAGATGTTGGTGCTAACGTAGACGCTCGTCCAGAACATATATTGCAATATGCGTTTATGGGTGCAGCATACGCCGAAAAAGTACGCGGGGTTGAACGACCGCGCGTCGGGCTACTAAACGTAGGGACAGAAGACCAAAAAGGCAATGAGCTAGCTAAAAAAGCGTTTCAACTTATGCAACATACATCGTTAAATTTTGTCGGCAACGTGGAAGCGCGCGATTTGCTAGAAGGAGTAGCCGACGTCGTCGTTACTGACGGGTTCACTGGCAACGTTGCGTTAAAAACGATTGAAGGAACGGCCATCGCCATGTTTTCTATGCTAAAATCGGCGCTGACAAGCGGATTTGTCAGCAAAATGGCGGCGCTCGCTTTAAAGCCGCAACTTCTACAACTGAAGCAAAAGATGGATTATGCCGAATATGGTGGGGCAGCGCTCTTTGGCTTGCGCGCACCTGTCATTAAAGCGCACGGTTCATCCGATGCTCACGCGATGTTTCACGCCGTGCGTCAGGCGCGAGAAATGGTTGCAAACGAAGTAGTACAAACGGTAAAGCAATCGATAGCGGAAATTAAACAATAAGAGGTGGCATGATGGGGAAAATTGCATTTATTTTTCCAGGACAAGGTTCACAAACGGTCGGCATGGGGAAAGAATGGGCAGAGAAAGACGAGGCGGTAGCTGCAATCTTTCGCCTAGCAGATGAACGGTTGCAAATGTCTTTGTCACAACTCATTTTTGAAGGGCCGCAAGACGTACTAACAAAAACAGAAAATGCCCAACCGGCATTGTTAACAACGAGCATCGCATATTTACAAAAAGTAAAAGAAGCGGGCATTCGTCCACATTACGTAGCTGGACATAGTCTTGGAGAATATAGTGCGCTTGTTGCAGCGTCTGTGCTTTCGTTCACTGATGGTGTATATGCGGTGCGCAAGCGCGGAGAATTGATGGAGCAGGCGGTGCCGTCAGGACAAGGAACGATGGCGGCGGTGCTCGGGATGGATGAAGCTTTATTGCAACAAGTTGTCGATGAAGCAGCAACGGAATCATCACCTGTCCAATTAGCGAACTTAAACTGTCCGGGACAAATTGTCATTTCAGGTGCGAAAGAGGCAGTTGAGCGTGCGGCGCAGCTCGCGAAAGAAAAAGGGGCTAAGCGGGTCATTCCGCTCGAAGTGAGCGGGCCGTTTCACTCCATTTTAATGAAACGAGCGGCAGAGCAGTTTTCGTCCGTGCTCGACACGTTGTCGTTCCAAGCAAGCGACGTACCAGTCATTTCAAACGTCACAGCCCAACCGATGACAGATCCAATAGAAATAAAACAGCGCCTTGTCGAACAGCTATATTCGCCTGTTCGTTGGGAACAATCGATTCAAACGATGATCGATCTCGGCGTAAATACGTTTATCGAAATTGGTCCTGGAAAAGTGTTAAGCGGTCTTGTGAAAAAAATAAACCGTCATGTCAACGTCTATTCTATTTTTGATGAAGCATCGTTTACAGCGACGGTAGCTGCGGTGAAAGGGGAATGAAAATGGAAGGGAAAGTAGCGATTGTCACAGGGGCGTCGCGAGGCATCGGGCGCGAAATTGCTTTACATTTAGCTCGGCTTGGTGCAAAAGTAGCGGTCAACTATGCAGGAAGCGAGGCGAAAGCAAACGAAGTTGTCGCGCGAATTGTAGAACACGGTGGCGAGGCGTTTGCTGTGCAAGCTGACGTCGCCAACAGTGAGGCCGTTGACCGCATGGTAAAAGAAGTGCTTGAGCGATGGGGACGGGTAGATATTTTAGTGAACAATGCAGGTATTACGCGCGATAACTTGCTTATGCGCATGAAGGAAGAAGAATGGGATGCCGTCATAAACACGAACTTAAAAGGCGTCTTTTTATGTACGAAAGCGGTCACGCGCCAAATGATGAAACAACGGTACGGCCGAATTGTAAACGTAGCGTCCATCGTCGGTGTAAGCGGCAATCCTGGGCAAGCGAACTATGTTGCGGCGAAAGCGGGCGTGATCGGGTTGACGAAAACGGCGGCCAAAGAACTCGCAAGCCGAAACATTACAGTGAATGCTGTCGCACCCGGATTTATTACGACAGATATGACGGATCAATTAAGCGAAGATGTTCGCCAAGCGATGTTGCAACAAATTCCGCTTGCACGCTTTGGAAATCCAGAAGATATTGCGCACGTCGTGGCTTTTCTCGTTTCAGATGGGGCAAGCTATATGACGGGGCAAACGATTCATGTCGACGGCGGCATGGTCATGTAAAAATTCGTTTTATTTTCTGATATAATTCAGTATAATGACTTGAGGGGAGGTGAATAAAATGGCAGACGTATTAGAGCGTGTAACGAAAATTATCGTAGATCGCCTTGGTGTAGAAGAGTCGCAAGTGACGCTCGAATCTTCATTTAAAGAAGATTTAGGAGCAGACTCTCTTGATGTTGTTGAGCTTGTTATGGAATTAGAAGATGAGTTTGATATGGAAATTTCAGATGAAGAGGCGGAGAAAATCGTTACTGTAGGTGATGCAGTTAACTACATAAAAAGCCGTCTATCATAATATGCAAAGTCCCGTTTTGTAAGCGGGGCTTTCTATGCTTTTTACGTTTACAGTTGGGGGTTCATATGCATGTCGAAGCAACGACCGTACATGAAATTTAAACAGTTTCAAGAGCAAATTGGCATTTTTTTTCGCGATGAAAAATTGCTTATGCAAGCATTTACCCATTCATCATATGTGAATGAGCATCGCAAGCGGCTGCATGAAGACAATGAGCGTCTTGAATTTTTAGGGGATGCTGTCTTAGAATTGACCGTTTCACAATATTTATTTGAACAGTTTCCACAAATGAGCGAAGGGGAATTAACAAAAATGCGGGCAGCGATCGTCTGTGAACCGTCGCTTGTTACGTTTGCCCATGCATTGTCGTTTGGCGATCTCGTGTTGCTCGGTAAAGGGGAAGAACTAACGGGTGGTCGCATGCGTCCGTCGTTGTTAGCCGACGTATTTGAAGCTTTTATCGGAGCGCTTTATTTAGATCAAGGTATGGAGACGGTCGTGCAATTTTTAGGGAAAACGATTTTCCCTAAAATCCGCGAAGGTGCTTTTTCTCATGTGATGGATTACAAAAGTCAACTACAAGAATTTGTACAACGTGATGGAAGTGGAGTATTAGAATATAAAATTTTACAAGAACGAGGTCCTGCTCATAATAAAGAGTTCGTATCGCGCGTATCGTTAAATGGCGAGGAGCTCGGTGTTGGAGTTGGGCGCTCGAAAAAAGAGGCAGAGCAGCGCGCCGCGCAAATGGCATTAGCTAAGCTAAAACAATTACAACAAGGCTGATCCGGTGCGAAAGGACAGCCTTGCTTGTTGTGACATTTTTTTGGATAAAGGGGACTTTTGACTGTTCATGATAAATATATAAAATATTTATAAAAATCTGATGATCATTTTATATGAAAAAAGTCAAAAAGGGGCTGGGAGAAGATGATTCGCACGTACAAAGTCATGCTTCTGCCCAACAATAAGCAAAAGACGAAGCTTTTTCAATGCGCAGGTGTTGCCAGATGGGCGTATAACTTTGCATTAGCGCAACAACAAGAAAATCATAAACAAGGTGGCAAATTTTTAAGTGATAGTGAACTAAGAAAAAGATTAACGCAGCTCAAACAAACGAAAGAGTACAGTTGGCTCAATCAATTCTCAAACAACATCACAAAACAAGCAATCAAAGACGCGTATCAAGCTTACAAAAACTTTTTTGAAGGACGGGCGAAGTTTCCGAAGTTTAAAACGAAAAAACGAACGCGACCGAGCTTTTATCAAGATACATCGAAAATCAAAATCACCGACACGCATGTGAAACTAGAGAAACTGACGCCTTCTAAGAAAAAAAACAAGCAAAAATTGAATTGGATCCGTCTAGCTGAAAGAGGTCGTATTCCTCACGGTGCACATATAAAGTATGTCAATCCGCGCATCGTGTTTGACGGACTTCATTGGTTTTTAACGGTCGGTGTAGAGGAAGTGGAAGTGAAACATGAAACGTACAACGAAGGCATTGGTATTGATTTGGGAGTAAAATCGTTCGCTACCGTTAGCAATGGGATGACGTTTCCTAACATCCATCACATGCCTCAAGTGAAAAAGCTTGAAAAACAAATGAAACGAATGCAAAGAAAAATATCGCGAAAATATGAAATGAACAAGATCCAAACAGAAGGAGGTGAATTCCGTTACAGAAAAACGGAAAACATCAAGAAACTAGAATTCCTTGTTTTGAAAAAACGCCGAAGGCTAAAAAATACCCAGCTAAACTATACCCACCACATCACCACGACGTTGGTGAAAACCAAGCCAGCGTATGTCGTGATGGAAGACTTGAATACAAGCGGCATGTTAAAAAATCGCAAGCTATCGAAAGCGATTCAGCAACAAACATTCCACGAGTTCAAGCGGCAAATGACGTACAAATGTGCATGGCATGGGATCGAGTTGATCGTGGCGGATCGGTTTTATCCGTCAAGCAAAAAGTGTAGCCGTTGCGGTCACGTAAAAGAGATGCTTTCTTTATCCGAACGGACGTACCGTTGCGAGGCGTGTGGGATAGAAATGGATCGTGACCTCAACGCAAGCATCAACTTGAAAAACTATGACAAGTAAAGCACAACATGTACCCATCCGTTAGTGGGGAAGTGAAGCCTTCGGAGCGTCAAGGAAACGAGAGTAGCGTTTCGCGAAATCGGGCGCGATGAACAAGGAAGGAAACAGTCTTGTAAGTTTTCTGTAACGGATATATGTGTTCCTCAAGCGTTTAGAAGCTATCGGATTTAAATCTTTTGCGGATCGTATTTCCATCGATTTTGTTCCGGGGATGACGGCGATCGTCGGTCCGAACGGAAGTGGAAAAAGCAACATTACAGACGCGATTCGTTGGGTGCTTGGTGAACAGTCCGCCAAGTCGCTTCGCGGCGCAAAAATGGAAGACGTCATTTTTTCGGGAAGCGAATCACGCAAGCCGTTAAACGTGGCGGAAGTGACATTAACGCTCGATAATAGCGATCAATTTTTGCCGCTCGAATACGAAGAAGTAAGTATAACAAGACGTGTCTATCGTTCCGGCGATAGCGAATTTTTTATTAATAACCAGCCTTGCCGTTTAAAAGATATTGTCGATTTATTTATGGATTCTGGCGTTGGTCGTGAAGCTTTCTCCATCATTAGTCAAGGAAAAGTAGAAGAAATTTTAAGCAGTAAAGCGGAAGATCGCCGCATGATTTTTGAAGATGCAGCGGGCGTCTTAAAATATAAAACAAGGAAAAAAAAGGCAGAGCAAAAACTAAACGAAACAGAAGATCATTTGCAGCGTGTGCAAGATATTTTACACGAACTAAACCAGCAGCTCGAGCCGTTGAAACAACAAGCGTCAATCGCCAACGAATATCTTGAGAAAAAAGAGCAGCTACAAACATATGAAGTCGGCTTAATTGTTTATGAAATCGAGCAGCTACATGAAAAATGGGAAGCGTTGAAAAAACAACTCGCTTTACATCAACAAAACGAAATGGAATTAGCGACGACGTTACAAAAAGAAGAAGCGCACATCGCTCAGTTGCGTCATGAACTGACAGCGCTTGATGAGTCGATAGATGGCTTACAGCAAGTATTGTTGCTTGTTAGCGAAGAGCTTGAGAAAATGGAAGGGAAAAAACAGTTATTAAAAGAGCGAAAAAGCAACGCCTATAAGCAACAACAGCAAATGGAGCAAACGATGGGGCAACTTGCTGAGCGAGAACGTGCACTTGAAGCGACAATTGCTGAAAAAAAGAAAGTGCTGCAACAGCTTCAAACAGATGTGCAAGCGCTTCAAGCGCAATTAAAAGAACAAAACAACGTCCTTTCTGCTTACGGTCCAAAAGCGGAGGAAGAAATTGAACGGCTAAAAAGCGAATACATTGATCTCGTTCACGAACAAGCGACGTTAAAAAATGAGCGCATGCACATTGAGTCCCAGTTGCAAAAAAATGAAGAAAAACAACAGCAGCTCGTCACTGCAAACAACGAACATATTCAAGCATACGAACAGATCGTTGAACAATGGGAACAAAAACAAAAACTCATCCATGAGCTGCAAGAACGCATCGCTAAACAAGAGCAAACGCTTCAAACAAAAGAAGAACAATTGACCGCACGAAAAGAACAATATCGAAAAAAAGAAACGACGTTATATGAAGCGTATCAATATGTACAAAAAGTAAAATCAAAAAAAGAAATGTTAGAGGCGATGCAACAAGAGTATGCTGGATTTTTCCAAGGGGTAAAAGAAGTATTAAAAGCAAAAGATCGGTTAAACGGCATTCATGGAGCGGTTGTTGAGTTGATGACGGTGCCATCTGAGCTTGAAACAGCGATCGAAGTGGCGCTCGGGGGAGCGGCGCAACATATCGTCGTAAAAAACGAACAAAGCGCGCGTGAAGCCATTCAATTTTTAAAGCAAAATAAGTATGGACGAGCGACGTTTTTGCCGCTCGACGTTATTCAGCGAAAACTATTTCCTCCATCCGTTCGGGAAAACATTGCCAAACACCCCGCTTACGTTGGCATTGCTTCCGAATTAATTTCGTATGAAGCAACGTACGAAAACATTATGACAAACATTCTTGGAACAGTCATTGTTACACGTGATTTAAAAGGGGCAAATGAGCTTGCTCGCCAATTGCAATACCGCTATCGTCTCGTCACGCTAGAAGGGGATGTTGTGAATCCAGGCGGGGCGATGACGGGAGGAACGGTAAATAAACAGACAAGCTCATTATTTAGTCGTGCGCGTGAGCTTGAAGAAGTGACAGCACATTGGCGCGATGTCGAGCAAAAAACGATCGAGCTTGAACAGCTTGTACAACGAGAAAAAGAAGCCATTGCACAAGCTGAGCAAGAGCGAACAGCGCTTTATACTGAGCTAGAAGCAAGCCGTATGGAGCTGCAAGAAGAAAAAAGCGCATGGATGGAACTAAACCTTCGTAAAAAACATATGGACGAACGACTCGCTGTATATCGCTATGAAAGACAGACGCTCGAAGAAGAAAAGAAACAATTGACTGCTCGACTTCACGATATTATGCATTCGCTCCATACACTTGAGAAACATATTGCTTCTATCGATGAACAAGTGAAACAATGGACAGAAAAAAAACAGTTAGAGCAGCAATCGAAGGAGCAAATGCAAGAAAAGTTGACCGCATTGAAAGTCGCGCTCGCTGAAAAGCAAGAACACGTCAGAAATGAAGAGCAACATGTGCATCGACTAACGGAAGAATGGGAGGAAGTGAAGCGAACACTTACGCACATCGAAAAAGAACGCAATGAACTTGTACGCCATACGAACGAACAAACGGAAGATGAACAACAACTTGAACGAATATGTGAAGAAAAAACGAGACAAAAAGAAGAAACAACGCAGCTTATTGCTACGCGGCGTGAGCAGCGGTTACATTACCAAACGAAACTTGAACAGCTCGAAAAAGAAATAAAAGAATGGAAACGTCAACATAAACAACTAACCGATACGTTAAAAGACGAAGAAGTGAAACTGGCTCGTTTAGATATGGAATTAGACCATTTGTTAAACCGTCTTCGTGAAGGATACAAACTGTCGTTTGAAGCAGCGAAACAATCGTTCCCGCTCCACATTCCAGCGCAAGAAGCGCGGAAAAAAGTAAAGCTCATTCAACTTGCTATTGATGAGCTCGGAACGGTCAACCTTGGTGCTATTGAAGAATATGAACGTGTATCAGAACGCCATCGCTTTTTAACGGAACAGAAAGAAGATTTACAGCGGGCAAAAGATACGCTTTACCAAGTGATTGATGAAATGGACGATGAAATGAAGCGACGATTTGCGACGACGTTTGAACTCATTCGCACGCAATTTGCGCGCGTGTTTGTCGAACTGTTCGGAGGAGGAAAGGCAGATTTACAGCTTACGGATCCGAACGACTTACTTCATACAGGTGTTGATATTGTCGCACAACCGCCGGGAAAAAAACTGCAACATTTAAGTTTATTATCAGGCGGAGAACGGGCATTAACAGCCATCGCGCTTTTATTTGCGATTTTAAACGTTCGTCCTGTTCCGTTTTGCGTGCTCGACGAAGTAGAAGCTGCCCTCGATGAAGCGAACGTGCAACGATATGCAAAATATTTAAAGAAATTTAGCAGCGAAACGCAATTTATCGTCATTACTCATCGCAAAGGAACGATGGAAGAAGCCGATGTATTGTACGGGGTCACGATGCAACAATCAGGTGTATCGAAACTTGTTTCTGTTCGATTGGAAGAAGCAGCTGGAAAGAAAGGATGAGAAACGGTGAGCTTTTTTAAAAAGTTAAAAGAAAAAATCGCAAAACAAGCAGATACAGTAACGGAAAAGTTTAAGCGAGGTTTAGAAAAAACGCGCGATTCGTTCGCGGGAAAAGTGAACGATTTAATCGCCCGCTATCGCAAAGTGGACGAAGAGTTTTTTGAAGAACTAGAAGAAATTTTAATCGCATCTGACGTCGGGGTTGCTACTGTGATGGAGTTCATCGACGAGCTGAAAATGGAAGTAAAGCGCCGCAACATTCAAGACCCGAAAGACATGTATAGCGTCATTTCCGAAAAACTCATTGATATATATCAAGCGAGCGGCGATGAAAAAACAGAACTAAATATCCAATCAAACGGCTTAACGGTCATTTTATTTGTCGGTGTAAACGGCGTCGGAAAAACGACGACGATCGGAAAGCTTGCGCACAAATTAAAGAACGAAGGGAAAACAGTCATGTTGGCAGCTGGCGATACGTTCCGGGCAGGTGCAATTGAACAGCTTGAAGTATGGGGCGAGCGAGTCGGTGTGGAAGTCATTAAACAATCGGCTGGGTCCGATCCGGCTGCGGTCATGTACGATGCTATTCAAGCGGCTAAATCGCGCAACGTCGACGTTTTATTATGCGACACAGCCGGCCGTTTACAAAATAAAGTCAACTTAATGAAAGAGCTTGAAAAAGTGAGACGCGTCATTGAACGTGAAGTGCCGGGCGCACCGCATGAAGTATTGCTCGTATTGGATGCAACGACAGGACAAAATGCGATGAGCCAAGCGAAAACGTTTAAAGAAGCGACAAACGTGACGGGCATTGTACTGACGAAACTGGACGGCACGGCTAAAGGTGGCATCGTATTGGCGATTCGCCACGAGTTAAACATTCCGGTGAAGTTTGTCGGTTTAGGGGAAAAAATGGACGATCTAGAGCCATTTAACGCAGAACAATTCGTTTATGGGTTATTTGCATCGTTTATGGAACGTGAGGAAGTGCAAGGAGAATAACTTGACAGCATCGCACAAAACATATAAACTAAAGTCATGTAAAGGCGTTTCACTTAACAGGGGGGAGTTTCATGCTAGAGAAAACAACGAGAATGAACTATTTATACGATTTTTACCAATCGTTGTTAACACCGAAGCAACGAAACTATATGTCCCTTTATTATTTAGACGATTACTCCCTCGGTGAAATTGCCGAAGAGTACGAAGTGAGTCGTCAAGCGGTGTACGATAACATTAAACGGACGGAAGCTATGCTAGAAGACTATGAGCAAAAATTGTTGCTCTTTCAAAAGTTTCAGCAGCGGCAAAAACTGCTACATGTATTAAAAGCGCACATTGCCGAGCGCTATCCGAACGATGAAGAGCTGATGAGGCTCGTTGTGGAGTTGGAGAAATTAGAGTAGGGGGCGGTAACGATGGCATTTGAAGGATTGGCCGACCGTCTGCAACATGTCATGAATAAAATTCGTGGCAAAGGCAAAGTCACGGAAGCCGATGTAAAAGAAATGATGCGCGAAGTGCGGCTAGCGCTATTAGAAGCTGACGTCAATTTTAAAGTCGTCAAAGACTTCGTAAAAAAAGTGAGCGAACGGGCTGTCGGACAAGAAGTGATGAAAAGCTTAACCCCAGGACAGCAAGTCATCAAAGTCGTGAAAGAAGAATTGACGGAGCTGATGGGGGGAGAAAATAGCAAAATCGCTGTAGCGAGCCGCCCGCCAACTGTCGTCATGATGGTCGGGTTACAAGGGGCAGGAAAAACGACGACAACGGGGAAGCTAGCGAATGTATTGCGCAAAAAACATAATCGCAAACCGTTGCTCGTCGCAGCCGACATTTATCGGCCGGCAGCGATTAAACAGCTTGAAACGTTAGGGAAACAGCTCAACATTCCTGTTTTTTCTCTCGGCGATCAAGTGAGTCCTGTTGAAATTGCGAAACAAGCGATTGCGAAAGCAAAAGAAGAACATCATGATTACGTCTTAATTGATACAGCCGGCCGGCTTCATATTGACGAAGCGCTCATGGACGAATTAAAGCAAATAAAAGAAGTGGCGAAGCCGGATGAAATTTTCCTCGTCGTCGATGCGATGACAGGGCAAGATGCGGTCAACGTCGCCCAAAGCTTCAACGAACAGCTTGGGCTGACGGGCGTCATTTTGACGAAACTCGATGGTGATACGCGCGGTGGAGCAGCATTGTCCATTAAAGCGGTCACGAATACGCCGATTAAATTTGTCGGAATGGGCGAAAAGCTCGATGCGCTTGAGCCGTTTCATCCCGAGCGAATGGCGTCACGCATTTTAGGCATGGGCGACGTATTGACGCTAATCGAAAAAGCGCAAGCGGCCGTCGATGAAGAAAAAGCAAAAGAGCTAGAGCAAAAAATGCGCACGGCATCATTTACACTTGACGACTTTTTAGAGCAACTAGGACAAGTGCGTAAGCTCGGTCCGCTCGATGAAATTTTAAAGATGTTGCCAGGCGCGAATAAGGTGAAAGGTCTTAACAATATACACATTGATGAAAAGCAAATTAGTCGGGTAGAAGCAATTATTCGCTCGATGACGAAAGAAGAAAAAATGAACCCAGACATCATCAACTCTAGCCGCAAAAAGCGAATTGCGAAAGGAAGCGGAACGACAGTACAAGACGTCAACCGCTTGCTTAAACAATTTGATGAGATGAAAAAGATGATGAAAATGATGACGACGATGCCAAAAGGGAAAAAGAAAGGGTTCCGGTTCCCGTTTATGTAAGCAAAATAACAGTGTTAAGAAAAAACACTTTACAAACAAAACGTTTATTGCTAATATACTATCTTGTGTGAAATATTTTCGGAGGTGCTACAATTATGGCAGTAAAAATTCGTTTAAAACGTATGGGTGCAAAAAAATCACCATTTTATCGTATCGTTGTTGCAGACTCTCGTTCTCCACGTGACGGTCGTTTCATCGAAACAATTGGCACATACAATCCGTTAACAGAGCCTGCAGAAGTAAAAATTAACGAAGAGCTTGCATTAAAATGGTTGCAAAACGGTGCGAAACCATCTGACACTGTGCGCAACTTGCTTTCAAAACAAGGAATTTTAGAAAAATTCCACAACTTAAAGTACGGAAAGTAATGTATGAAAACGTTGCTTGAGACGATTGTTCGGTCACTTGTCGATCATCCGGAATGCGTCGTCGTTCGCGAGGCGGAACAACAACAATCGATCACGTATTCGATTGCCCTTCATCAAGAAGATGTAGGGAAAGTGATCGGGAAGAACGGGCGAATCATTCAAGCGATTCGCACCGTAGTTCAAGCAGCAAACGAGTCGAAAAAGCGAATAGACGTACGCATCGAAGAGTAAGGGAGAGGGACATACCTCCCCTTTTTTCGTTCAGAAAGGCGGTGCGCCATGAAAATTATTCAAAAAGTGGAAGTGAGACAGCGATTAACTGAGAACAGTAAGCAGCAACTCATTCAACAATTTATGCAACAAAAACAACAACTGGAACAACAATGTGCGCAACTCATCTTTGAACAAAAGCGAATGGAAAAGCACACTTCGTTTTCACCAAAGCAAATAAAAGACAAGTTTGAACGCGAAATGAACGTTCGTCGTCAAAAAATAGAAGAGCTTGATTTCCTTCTTGAGCAATTGCGCATATTACCGATAGGAAGTGAAATAAAAGAAAGAGATGTCGAGGCGATCATCGACGTCCAAATAGGGATGCGATGGGAGTCTCCGAAAACGATTGTCATTGAAGATGGAATCGTTGTCGACATACGTGAGGGGTGATCGTTGTGAAATGGTTTCATGTCGGAAAAATTGTAAATACGCACGGCATTCGCGGTGAAGTGCGCGTCATTTCACGCACCGATTTTGCTGAAGAGCGATATAAAAAAGGAAATGTATTATACATTTTTATGGAAAACGAGCCGCCAGTCGAAGTAAAAGTGGCGAACCATCGTGTGCATAAGTCATTTGATTTGTTAACATTTGAAGGATATGACAACATTAACTTAGTTGAAAAGTTTAAAGGAGCAATCATTAAAGTGCCTGAAAGCCAGCTTCAACCACTTGCTGAAGGGGAGTATTATTTTCACGAAATTATCGGCTCTGTCGTTGTCACGGAAGATGGTGAAACGATTGGTGAAGTGAAAGAAATTTTAACGCCAGGGGCGAATGACGTATGGGTTGTTAAGCGGAAAAAAGGCAGCGATGTGCTCATTCCATATATTGAAGATGTTGTTAAACAAGTCGATGTGAAAAATAAGATGATTACGATTCATGTGATGGAAGGGTTGCTTGACGAATGAAAATCGATGTGCTCACTTTATTTCCAACGATGTTTACCGGCGTGCTGAACGAGTCCATTTTAAAGCGGGCGCAAGAGAAAGGAGCTGTCACGTTTCGGCTCGTCAACTTTCGCGAGTTTGCCGATAATAAACATCAAACAGTGGACGATTATCCTTATGGCGGTGGTGCAGGCATGGTATTGAAGCCGCAGCCGATTTTTGATGCGGTCGATCATTTAACAAAACAGAGCGAACATCGTCCGCGCATCATTTTACTTTGTCCACAAGGGGAACGATATACGCAAAAAAAAGCGGAAGAACTGGCGAAAGAACAACATATCATTTTCATTTGCGGACATTATGAAGGATATGACGAGCGCATTCGAGAGCATGTAGTAACGGACGAAATTTCTATTGGAGATTACGTCCTAACCGGTGGAGAACTCGCGGCGATGGTCGTTATCGATAGTGTTGTTCGCTTGCTTCCCGGCGTGCTCGGCAATGAACATTCGCCTGTACTTGACTCGTATAGCTCCGGTTTGCTCGAACATCCACATTATACGCGCCCTGCAAATTTCCGCGGCATGAAGGTGCCGGACGTTCTTCTTTCCGGCAATCATCGCTTAATTGAAGAATGGCGCCAAAAAGAGTCGTTGCGTCGCACATGGTTGCGCCGTCCAGATTTACTTGAGACGTATGAACTAACGGAACAACAAAAAAAATGGATCGAACAATGGGAAAAAAATGAGCGGTAACTCTTGCATCCGATACATCTTTATGCTAGTATAAACGTTGTGACTTACGTCGCATGAAAACGATGTTCCGCTGCTATGAACAAGAAGCATAAGCATGAGCATCTGTTGGAAGGAGATGAATATGATGCATCATTTAATTCAAGAAATTACAAAAGAACAACTACGTAACGATCTTCCTGAATTCCGCCCTGGTGACACTGTGCGCGTTCACGTTAAAGTTGTTGAAGGAAACCGTGAACGTATCCAAGTATTTGAGGGCGTTGTAATCAAGCGTCGTGGTGGTGGAATTAGCGAAACATTTACAGTTCGTAAAGTATCTTACGGTGTAGGTGTTGAGCGTACATTCCCATTACACACGCCGAAGATTGCAAAATTAGAAGTTGTTCGTCGCGGTAAAGTTCGTCGTGCGAAGTTGTACTACTTGCGTCAACTCCGCGGTAAAGCAGCACGCATCAAAGAAATCATCTAACAAAAGAAATGATTGCGAGGAGCTTGATCATCAAGCTCCTTTTTCAACATGTATCATATAGGTGGGAGAAGGATGGAAAAACAAAAAAACGAATGGTTTGAATGGGTGAAAGCAATTCTTATTGCAGTGGCGTTAGCAGGCGGCATTCGCTACTTCATTTTTGCCCCGATTATTGTCGAAGGGGAATCGATGATGCCGACGTTGCATCATCAAGATCGGATGATCGTCAATAAAGTTGCATATAAAATTGGTGAACCAGAACGGTTTGATATTATCGTTTTTCATGCGGAGGAAGGCAAAGATTATATTAAGCGCGTCATTGGGCTTCCAGGCGATCGCATCGAATATAAAAACGATACGCTATATGTCAATGGAAAGCCGTATAAAGAGCCGTACTTAGATGAAGAGAAAAAACAACTGTTTGACGGTCCGCTAACAGAGTCGTTTACTCTTGAAGAGCTATGGGGGGAAAAAACAGTCCCAGAAGGCCATTTATTCGTGCTCGGAGATAATCGTCGGTATAGTAAAGATAGCCGCCATATCGGGTTCATTCCGATGGAAAAAGTGGTAGGCAAAACGTCCGTCGTCTATTGGCCTCTTTCGGATGCTCGCATTGTTGAATAACATCATATAAAGTAGGTGGCAGCGATGACGATTCAATGGTTTCCCGGCCATATGGCGAAAGCGAAGCGGGAAGTAACAGAAAAATTAAAACTGATTGATATTGTATTTGAGCTTGTTGATGCGCGCATTCCCCTTTCTTCACGCAACCCGTTAATTGATGAAATTGTTGCTAATAAACCGCGCATCATGTTGCTCAATAAGACAGATATGGCTGATCCAGACGTCACAAAACAGTGGATTGCCTTTTTCGCTACGCAACAAATCGAGGCAATTGCGATTGATTCTCAAAGCGGAACGGGTGTGAAACAAATTGTTGCAGCCGCGAAGGAACGGTTGCGTCCAAAATTCGAAAAGATGGCAGCGAAAGGAATAAAACGCCCACGTGCAATGCGCGCATTAATTGTCGGCATTCCGAATGTAGGAAAGTCAACACTCATTAATCGGTTAGCAGGAAAGCATATCGCAAAGACGGGCGATAAACCAGGAGTGACGAAAGCACAACAGTGGATTAAAGTCGGCAAGGAACTTGAATTGCTTGATACGCCAGGAATTTTATGGCCGAAATTTGAAGATGAAGAAGTCGGATTAAAGCTCGCAACGACAGGAGCGATTAAAGATACGATTTTAAATTTGCAAGACGTTGCCGTATATGCGTTGCGCTTTTTAACGGCGCATTACCCTGATCGTTTAAAAGAACGGTACGCTCTTTCTCATATTCCGGAGGACATCGTCCAACTATTCGACGAAATCGGTAAAAGACGAGGTTGCCTCGCTTCTGGCGGCGTCGTCGATTACGATAAAGTAGCCGAGCTCGTATTGCGCGATATTCGCACAGAAAAACTAGGACGGCTTAGTTTCGATCGCCTGTAAGGTTCGCATATGCGAGCCTTTATTTTTTTATGAATGAGCCGATATAAAGTGTAAGGAGTGATTGCGCGTGAACATGCAAGAGATTAAACAACGACTACAAACGATTCACGATGAAACAGACGAATGGTTTCAACAACTATTACATGACGAGCGAAAAGGCGTCCAACGCCTCGTTCAACAATGGTATAAACAAAAAGAGATGGAAAAACGCGAGCGAGAACGCTTTTTGCATATGTTGCAATATGAACGGTCGCTATACGAACGGGGTGTCCGCTATATTGCTGGTGTAGATGAAGTCGGGCGCGGTCCGCTTGCCGGTCCGGTTGTTGCTGCGGCGGTCATTTTGCCACAAGACGTGTTTCTTCCGCATTTAGATGATTCAAAAAAGCTATCGGAAACGAAGCGAGAACAACTGTTTTCTGTCATTCAACAAACGGCGCTTGCGATCGGCATCGGGGTCGTTTGTGCACGTGAAATTGACGAGCTCAACATTTACGAAGCAACGAAAAAAGCGATGATTGAAGCCGTTCAGTCGCTTTCTGTCGTTCCGGAACATATTCTCATTGATGCCATGCATATCCCGCTATCGATTCCACAAACGTCGATTATTCGTGGGGATGCACATAGTGCGTCTATTGCAGCAAGCTCCATTATAGCGAAAGTGACGCGCGATCGCATGATGAAACAGTTAGGTGAGAAATATCCACAATACGGATTTGAGCGGCATATGGGATATGGAACGAAAGAGCATTTGCAAGCCATTGAACAATATGGAGTGATTGAGGAACATCGCCGCTCATTTGCACCAATTCGCGAGCGACTAAAGCGAGGGGAATGAAATGAACGTTCAATGGTTGCGCACGTTATTTGATGAGGCGCAAACGAACCGCCTACCGAAAGCACCAACGTTCCACATAGGAGATATCATACATGGGAAAATCGAAAAAATAAATGAAGATCGTACAGCGCTCGTTCGAATCGGAACGCATATGCTTACCGCTCATTTGCAATCGCCAGCTAAAGAAGGTGGGGCATATACGTTTCAAGTGCAACAAGCCTCCCCGCTGCTGCTAAAAATGTTGCCGCAAACGGCAAAAACGGCAGATGAAGAAAGCGTCATTCGTCACTTTCGGTTGCCGACAAACGAACAAACGAAGGCGCTTGTGCGGTGGATGATCGACCAATCTTTTTCATTTAAAACGAATGATATGGCGTCGCTTCGGCAATGGATGCAAACAGGAGGGGAAAAGGAAGCTCAAGCGATCAAATGGCTTCTTATGCACGATTTGCCGTTTCAAGACGATGTGTTTCGTTCGCTCGTCGCTTTGCAGCATGATAAGCCGTTATACGAGCAACGGATGATGCTCGCTCAAATGATTGAACGGTTGCCACCGAATGAAACGTTAACGAAACTTGCCTCATTTTTGCGCGATATGCCGGAGCTTTCCTCATTTTCACCAGAACGGGTTTATCAACTGCTCAAACAGGTGATCAAGCAACAAGATGAATCATTTTCTTTATTGCAATCAGCAGCGGCTGAAGCGACCGGCGAATTGAAAGAAGAAATCGTATCGCTATTCGAGCGCATGAAGGCGCAGCAACTATTATCGACAAGTGACGCACCGCTTCGCCATCTTTTTACCCAATTTCCACTTCTCATTGGAACGCACGCCACAGACGTGACGATTCAATGGCGCGGGAAACAACGTGAAAACGGAAAAATCGATACAGATTATTGTCGCATGTTATTTTACTTAACGATGGCGACGTTAAAAGAAACGATCGTCGATGTTCACATTCAACAACGCATTGTCCATATTTTCGTCATCAATGACACGCCGCATTTATCGTCGTACGTCTCAGCGCTTGAGCCGTCGTTAAAAAAACAACTTGCTGAGCATGGTTATACGCTTTCGACCGTTCACGTCAAAGTGCCAGAGCGCGCACCGACAAAGAAACGATTGCTCGTCGAACCATTTTCATACAAAGGGGTGGATTATCGCATATGACACGAAAACGTGCTATTGCTTTGTCGTACGATGAGCAACATGTTGCCCCTATCGTTGTTGCAAAAGGGGAGGGGACGGTTGCTGAGCGCATCATTGAAAAAGCGAAACAATACGACGTCCCCGTTTACGAAGATGAAACGCTTGCGGCGATGCTCGGCCAATTACAGCTAAACGAAACGATTCCAGAAGAGCTGTACAAAGTTGTCGCCGAAGTATTCGCGTTTATTTATCAAGTCGAAAAAAAGGTGGAGGAGCGATGATCATGCTCCTTTTTTCTTTCGTTAAAGAATTTTCTGTCTAAATGGTAGACAACTGACAAAGTATCATTATACAATGAAAGCGCTAGTACTTTTATTTTTATACATAGGAGGATGGGGTATGAATATTCATGAGTATCAAGGAAAAGAGATCCTCAGAAGCTACGGAGTAAGCGTGCCGAACGGCCGTGTGGCGTTTACGGTTGAAGAGGCGGTCGAAGCGGCAAAAGAGCTCGGCAGCAACGTTTGTGTCGTTAAAGCGCAAATTCACGCTGGCGGTCGCGGAAAAGCAGGGGGTGTAAAAGTCGCAAAAAGCCTAGAGGAAGTTCGTACATATGCGAGCGAATTGCTCGGAAAAGTGCTTGTGACGCATCAAACAGGTCCAGAAGGAAAAGAAGTGAAGCGTCTGTTGATCGAAGAAGGATGCGACATTAAAAAGGAATATTACATCGGGCTTGTTGTTGACCGTGCGACGTCCCGCGTAGTATTAATGGGATCAGAAGAAGGCGGAACAGAAATCGAAGAAGTGGCTGCAAAAACGCCGGAGAAAATTTTTAAAGAGTATATCGACCCAGCTGTCGGCCTACAAGCGTTCCAAGCGCGCCGCATGGCATTTAACATCAATATTCCGAAAGAGCTTGTCAATCAAGCTGTAAAATTTATGTTAGGCTTATATCAAGTGTTCGTTGAAAAAGATTGCTCAATCGCTGAAATTAACCCGCTTGTCGTAACGGGTGATGGAAAAGTAATGGCGCTTGATGCGAAGCTTAACTTTGATTCAAACGCGTTATATCGCCATAAAGACATTTTAGAATATCGCGATTTAGACGAAGAAGATCCAAAAGAAATTGAAGCGTCAAAATACGATTTAAACTACATTTCGCTCGATGGGAACATCGGCTGCATGGTTAACGGTGCAGGCTTAGCGATGGCGACGATGGACATCATTAAATATTACGGTGGCGAGCCGGCAAACTTTTTAGATGTTGGTGGCGGTGCGACGACAGAAAAAGTAACAGAAGCGTTTAAAATCATTTTATCTGACCCGAATGTTAAAGGTATTTTCGTTAACATTTTTGGGGGCATTATGAAATGCGACGTCATCGCTAACGGAATTGTTGAGGCAACGAAACAAGTCGGTTTAAATCTTCCGCTTGTCGTTCGTTTAGAAGGAACGAACGTTGAATTAGGGAAAAAGATTTTAGAAGAGTCCGGATTAAATATTACAGCCGCTGAATCGATGGCAGACGGCGCGCAAAAAATCGTTTCGCTAGTAAGCTAATAGAAGGGATGGGAGAAACGTGAGCGTTTTTGTTAATAAAGATACGAAAGTCATTGTACAAGGAATTACAGGTTCACAAGGGTTGTTCCATACGAAACAAATGATTGAGTACGGCACAAACATTGTTGGTGGGGTAACACCAGGAAAAGGTGGCACGGAAGTTGAAGGGGTACCTGTGTTTGATACGGTTTCTGAAGCGGTTGAAAAAACAGGTGCGAACGCCTCTGTCATTTACGTTCCGCCAGCATTTGCTGCCGATGCGATTATGGAAGCTGTCGATGCGGAAATCGATTTAGTTGTTTGTATTACAGAAGGCATTCCGGTATTAGACATGGTAAAAGTGAAGCGCTATATGGAAGGAAAGAAAACGCGCTTAATCGGACCAAACTGCCCTGGCATCATTACACCGGAAGAATGCAAAATCGGCATTATGCCGGGCTATATTCATAAAAAAGGCCATGTCGGTATCGTTTCCCGCTCCGGTACGTTAACGTACGAAGCTGTTCATCAGTTAACACAAGCGGGAATCGGTCAATCAACGGCGGTCGGTATTGGCGGTGACCCAGTCAACGGTACAAACTTCATCGACGTATTAAAAGCGTTTAACGAAGATGAAGATACGTACGCGGTCATTATGATCGGTGAGATTGGCGGAACGGCGGAAGAAGAAGCGGCAGAATGGGTAAAAGCAAACATGACAAAACCGGTTGTCGGCTTTATCGGCGGCCAAACAGCTCCTCCAGGAAAGCGCATGGGACATGCCGGTGCGATCATTTCTGGCGGAAAAGGAACGGCTGCAGAAAAAATTAAAACGATGACAGCGTGCGGCATTAAAGTCGCAGAAACGCCAGCAGTCATTGGTGAAACGTTAATTTCTGTATTAAAAGAGCGCGGCTTATACGAAAAGTGCAAAACTCATTAATCGTCACATCGTCCTAGGGCATGTTCCTTAGGACGATTTTTATAAAAAGAGGAGGGATATGATGTACGATACATTCCGAGAAAGGCTTATTCATTTGCATCATTGCCGCGGCGTTGGCTGGAAAAGTATAGCACAATTACTCCGCTTTGATTCATCGTTAACTTCCATCTTTCACCTTTCTCCTCATGAATTGCAACGATTACTTCCAATCTCGCAAAAACATTTCACTGTATTTTTCCATGATTTGCATTGTCACAAGTTGAAACGTATGATAAAAACATATGAGGAGCAAAACATTCATATTGTGACAATAGCGGATGAAAGTTACCCTCATTGGCTAAAACATATATACGATCCGCCGTGGGTACTATATGCGAAAGGGAACATACAATTGTTAACACGACGCAAAATGATTAGTGTCGTCGGAACACGGATGCCTACTCGGCAAGGGATGATAGCGATGCAAACGATCGTTAAGCCGCTTATTCAAAACGGCTGGGTCGTTGTTAGCGGATTGGCAAAAGGGATTGATGCACAGGCGCATCGTTTATGTTTGCAATATGACGGTGAAACGATTGCCGTCATTGCCGGGGGATTCAATTATATATATCCACCTGAAAACGAATCGTTGTTTCGACAGCTAGCGACAACACAGCTTATTCTTTCTGAATACCCGCCGGTTATTCGCCCACAAACGTGGCATTTTCCGATGCGCAACCGCATCATTGGCGGCTTATCTGTCGGTACGCTCGTCGTGCAAGCGAAGGAGCGGAGCGGTTCGCTCATTACCGCTCATTTTGCGTTACAGTACGGAAGAGAAGTGTTTGCGATCCCGGGCGACATATTGACAAAAGAGGCGTTTGGGACGAATCGGCTCATTCAACAAGGGGCGAAATTAGTACTAGCGAGCGAGGATATTGAAGAGGAATTTCGACACCTTTTTACATGAATGAAAGAAAAAATCGAAAAATGATGTTTGACAAATGAATACATCATCATTAATAATAATGAAGATTTTACTTTACGAATTACCTCTTGAGGGAGGACAAAATGATGTCAGACTACTTAGTCATTGTAGAGTCGCCGGCGAAGGCGAAAACGATTGAGAGATATTTAGGAAAAAAGTATAAAGTAAAAGCATCGATGGGACACGTACGTGATTTGCCAAAAAGTCAAATGGGCGTTGACATACAAAACGACTATGAGCCGAAGTACATTACGATTCGCGGAAAAGGGTCGGTCATTAAAGAATTGAAAGCGGCGGCGAAAAAAGCAAAAAAAGTATTTCTTGCAGCCGACCCCGATCGTGAAGGGGAAGCGATCGCTTGGCATTTAGCCCATCTCCTTGATTTAAACATTGATTCACAATGTCGCGTCGTATTTAACGAAATTACAAAAGACGCAATTAAACAATCGTTTGAACATCCGCGTGCCATCAATATGCATTTAGTTCATGCCCAGCAAGCGCGGCGTGTGCTCGATCGTCTCGTCGGCTACAATATTAGCCCGTTGCTTTGGAAAAAAGTAAAAAAAGGATTAAGTGCAGGGCGCGTGCAATCTGTTGCGCTTCGCTTAATTATCGATCGGGAAAAAGAAATTCAATCATTCCAACCAGAAGAGTATTGGACGATTCAAGGAACGTTTGTAAAAGACAATGATGTATTTGAGGCGCAATTTTATCGCTTGAACGGTGAAACGTTCGACGTAAAAACGGAGCAAGATGTGCAACATGTGTTAAGCCACATTCAAGGAAACGAATTTGTCGTCACATCGGTAACGAAAAAAGAACGAAAGCGAAATGCTGTTGCACCGTTTATTACATCGTCTTTACAACAAGAAGCAGCGCGGAAATTAAACTTCCGCACGAAAAAAACGATGATGGTTGCCCAACAGCTATACGAAGGGATCGACCTTGGAAGTGAAGGGACGGTCGGTTTAATTACATATATGCGTACAGACTCGACGCGCGTATCCGAAAGCGCTCAACAAGAGGCGATTCAGTATATTGAACAGACGTTCGGCACATCATATGTACCAACAGAAAAAAGAAAAGAAAAACAAAAAGCGAACGCCCAAGATGCGCACGAAGCGATTCGTCCAACGTCCGTCTGGCGCCATCCAAACGCGATTAAACCGTACGTGACGCGCGATCAATATCAGCTGTACAAACTCATTTGGGAGCGCTTTATCGCAAGCCAAATGGCGCCGGCTGTGCTCGACACAGTAGCAGTGGAACTATCAAACGGAACTGTCATCTTCCGTGCGACCGGTTCGACGGTTAAGTTTCCAGGCTTTATGAAAGTGTATGTGGAAGGGACGGATGATCCGAAAGACGAACAACAACGGTTGCTGCCGGATTTTGTTGAAGGGGAACGCGTATTTAGTAAAGACATTGAAGGAAAGCAACATTTCACGCAGCCCCCACCACGTTACACGGAAGCTCGGCTCGTAAAAACATTAGAAGAACTTGGTATCGGTCGCCCATCGACGTACGCTCCAACGCTTGATACGATTCAAAAACGAAATTACGTCACGCTCGAAAACAAACGTTTCGTTCCAACAGAGCTTGGTGAAATTGTACTAGATTTAATGATGCAATTTTTCCCGGAAATTTTAGACGTTGAATTTACAGCGAAAATGGAAAAAAATTTAGATGACATTGAAGATGGAAAAGTCGAATGGGTACGCATCATTGATGAGTTTTATCGCGAGTTTGAAAAACGGTTAAAAATCGCTGAAGTTGAAATGGAGAAAGTCGAAATTGCAGATGAAGCGGCAGATGTGGACTGCGACGTATGCGGTAGCCCGATGGTATATAAAATGGGGCGCTTTGGGAAGTTCATCGCTTGCTCCAATTTTCCACAATGTCGAAATACGAAAGCGATCGTCAAAGATATTGGCGTGAAATGCCCACGTTGTCATGAAGGGAACATCGTTGAACGAAAAAGTAAAAAGAAGCGTATGTTTTACGGTTGTGATCGTTTTCCAGCGTGCGACTTCGTGTCATGGGATAAACCGATCAATCGCCCGTGCCCGAAGTGCGGTGGCATGCTTGTTGAGAAAAAAGGGAAAAAGAGTATGCACATTCAATGTACGCAGTGCGAATATCACGAACAACAGTAAGGTGAGGCGAATACCCTCACCCATTTTATCGAGGAGGGAATATGTATATGGAAGTAACAGTTATCGGAGCAGGACTAGCAGGAAGTGAAGCGGCGTGGCAGCTAGCGAAGCGCGGCATTCGTGTTCGATTGTACGAAATGCGTCCGGTTAAACAAACCCCTGCGCATCATACCGACAAATTTGCAGAACTTGTATGTAGCAATTCTCTTCGTGCGAACACATTAACGAATGCGGTCGGTGTGTTAAAAGAAGAAATGCGTCGTTTAGACTCCGTTATTATAAAAGCAGCAGATGCTTGTGCAGTGCCAGCCGGTGGCGCTTTAGCTGTCGATCGTCACGAATTTGCGGCAAGAGTGACGGAAATGGTAGCGAATCATCCGAATGTTACCGTCATTCGTGAAGAAGTAACAGCGATTCCGGCCGGTCCGACCATCATTGCGACCGGCCCGCTAACATCGCAGTCGCTTTCAGAACAACTTCAAGCGTTGACAGGGGAACAATATTTATACTTTTACGATGCGGCAGCACCGATTGTTGAAAAAGAAAGCATTAACATGGAGAAAGTGTATGTGAAATCTCGCTATGATAAAGGGGAAGCGGCGTATATTAACTGCCCGATGACAGAGGAGCAGTTTGAGCGATTTTATGATGCGCTCATTTCTGCTGAAACAGTTCCTTTAAAAGAATTTGAAAAAGAAATTTATTTTGAAGGATGCATGCCAATTGAAGTTATGGCACGACGCGGGAAAAAGACGTTGCTGTTTGGTCCGATGAAGCCCGTCGGTTTAGAAGACCCACGTACAGGGAAACGTCCTTATGCTGTTGTACAACTTCGTCAAGACGATGCGGCAGGGACGTTATACAACATTGTCGGCTTCCAAACGCATTTAAAATGGGGGGCGCAAAAAGAAGTCATTCGTCTCATTCCGGGGCTTGAACAAGCAGAAATTGTACGATACGGTGTCATGCATCGCAATACGTTTTTGAACTCTCCAAAGTTGCTAAAGCCGACGTATCAATATAAAGAGAGAGAAGACTTATTTTTCGCAGGACAAATGACCGGTGTCGAAGGATATGTTGAGTCAGCAGCCTCAGGACTTGTGGCGGGGATCAACGCCGCACATTACGTGCTCGGAAAAGAACTGATCGTATTTCCACAGGAAACAGCAATCGGCAGCATGGCGCATTACATTACGTCAGCGAACCCAAAACATTTTCAGCCGATGAACGCCAATTTCGGCTTATTTGCCCCGCTCGATGAGCCGATTAAAGATAAAAAGAAAAAAAATGAACGGTATGCAGAACGGGCGTTAGAAACGATTCAGAATTTTTTAAAAAAGTTGTGAAATTCATTGCAAGAGCTGCTAAATTATGCTACTATTTAGTAGCTCTTGTGAGGTGATCGAATGGAAAATGTGAATTTTACGTTACATTTGTTCATTGAATATTTACAAATAGAAAAAAATTATTCAGAATATACAATTGCGTGTTATAAGCATGATATTGGCGAATTTTTCGAATTTATGGAGCGCGAACAAGTCAAACGATTGCAAGACGTCTCTTACAGCGACGTTCGCCTGTTTTTAACCGAGCTTCATAAGCGGAAGCAATCTAGCCGTTCGATTGCCCGGAAAATGTCGAGTTTGCGCAGTTTTTATAAATTTTTAGTGCGTGAAAAAATCGTTTCTGAAAATCCGTTTGCCCTTGCTTCGTTGCCGAAGAAAGAACAGAAAATTCCACATTTTTTGTACCAAGACGAATTAGAACAGCTGTTTGTTGTCAATGATTTGAATACAGCGATCGGTCAACGAAACCAAGCCATTATCGAGCTGTTGTACGCAACGGGTGTACGGGTAAGTGAATGTTGTAACATTCGCTTATCACACATTGATTTTTCGGTATGTACCATTTTAATTTACGGAAAGGGAAATAAACAGCGATATGTCCCGTTCGGTACGTACGCCAAAGAAGCGCTTGAACGATATATACAAGACGGACGTCAGCAACTGATAAGTAAAGCAAAAGCGCCGACGGATGTGCTTTTTTTAAATGCGCGCGGCGGCGCGTTAACGCCAAGAGGGGTGCGTCATATTTTAAACGACATCGTCGAACGCGCTGCTCTTTCGCTAAAAGTAAGCCCCCATATGTTTCGGCATACATTTGCGACCCATTTGTTAAACGAAGGCGCTGATTTACGTTCTGTACAAGAATTGTTAGGGCATGCGCATCTTTCATCGACGCAAGTGTATACACATGTAACGAAAGATCATTTGCGCCACATTTATTTACATTCCCACCCGCGCGCATAACGAAAATAAGGAGGATGTTTATGAGCCAATTTCATGCGACGACGATTTTTGCGATTCGCCACCAAGGAAAAGGGGCGATGGCAGGTGATGGTCAAGTAACGTTCGGCAATGCTGTCGTGATGAAACATACCGCACGAAAAATTCGTAAACTTTTTCATGGCAAAGTGTTAGCTGGCTTTGCGGGAGCGGTAGCCGATGCGTTCACGTTGTTTGAAATGTTTGAAGGAAAGCTAGAAGAATACAATGGAAATTTACAGCGCGCTGCGGTTGAGCTAGCGAAAGAATGGCGGAGCGATAAAGTGTTACGCCGGTTAGAGGCGATGTTAATCGTCATGGACGACACCCATTTACTCCTCATTTCCGGAACGGGGGAAGTGATCGAACCGGATGATGGTATATTAGCGATCGGCTCAGGTGGCAACTATGCGCTAGCGGCAGGGAGAGCGTTAAAGGCGTATGCAGGTGAGCATTTAACAGCGAAGCAAATTGCGGAAGCGGCATTAAAAGTAGCGAGCGATATTTGCGTGTACACAAACGATTGCATTATTGTCGAAGAGCTGTAAGGGGGGAGCGGCATGTTAACGCCAAAACAAATTGTTGAAAAGCTTGATCAGTTTATCGTCGGTCAGCATGAAGCGAAAAAGGCGGTGGCGATCGCGTTAAGAAATCGTTATCGCCGCAGCTTGTTAGACGAGAAGTTGCGCGATGAAGTCGTGCCGAAAAACATTTTAATGATCGGACCGACGGGCGTAGGAAAAACGGAAATTGCACGGCGGTTAGCGAAACTTGTTGGCGCTCCGTTCGTAAAAGTAGAGGCGACGAAATTTACTGAAGTCGGGTATGTCGGTCGAGATGTCGAATCGATGGTACGCGATCTCGTCGAAACGTCCGTACGCATTGTCAAAGAGAGAAAAATGAACGAAGTGAAAGATCGCGCGCAAGAGTTGGCGAATAAGCGTCTTGTTGAATTGCTCGTGCCTGGAAAAGCGAAGCAGCCGATGAAAAATCCGTTCGAACTTTTGTTTGGCGGCGCGCAAGAGCAACCGGAGACAGGAAGCGATGAGCAACACATTGTTGAAAAACGGCGACAAATCGCTTGGAAGCTCGCAAACGGAGAGTTAGAAGATGAATTTGTGACGATTGAAGTAGAAGAACAACAACCGCTTATGTTTGACTTATTTCAAGGTGCTGGCATCGAGCAAATGGGCGTCAATATGCAAGATATGTTAAGTAGCTTTATGCCGAAAAAACGAAAAAAACGAAAATTAAAAGTGAAAGAAGCGCGCCATGTACTCGTGAACGAAGAAGCGCAAAAGCTGATCGACATGGACGAAGTGACGCAAGAAGCTATTCGATTAGCTGAACAGTCAGGTATTATTTTTATTGATGAAATCGATAAAATTGCGCGAAAAGGACAGACTGGCTCATCGGCTGACGTTTCGCGTGAAGGGGTGCAGCGCGACATTTTGCCGATTGTGGAAGGGTCAACCGTTATGACGAAATACGGGCCAGTGAAAACGGACTATATTTTGTTTATTGCGGCCGGTGCATTCCACATGGCGAAACCGTCCGATTTAATTCCGGAACTGCAAGGGCGTTTTCCGATTCGCGTCGAGCTGACGAAGCTGACGGTAGATGATTTCGTAAAAATATTAGTAGAACCAAACAATGCGCTGTTAAAACAATATGTCGCTTTACTTGCGACAGAAGGTATACAACTTGAATTTTCTGACGATGCTATTCGTAAAATTGCGGAAGTGGCGTTTGAAGTGAATCAACAAACAGATAACATTGGCGCACGCCGCCTTCATACGATTATGGAAAAGTTGTTAGAAGATTTATTGTACGAAGCACCGGATGTGCATCTTGAAAAAATTGTCATAACCCCGCAGTATGTGGAGAAAAAACTCGGAAATATTGTGCGAAACAAAGATTTAAGTCAGTTTATTTTATAAGGAGGATGCGAGATGAATTTACTTGAAAAAACGAGAAAAATTAATGCGATGCTGCAAAATGCGGCTGGAAAACCAGTAAACTTTAAAGAAATGGCAGAGACGCTTTGCGAAGTAATCGAAGCAAACGTTTTCGTTGTTAGCCGTCGGGGCAAATTGCTCGGATTTGCGATTAAACAAACGATTGAAAACGAGCGAATGAAAAAAATGTTGGCTGACCGTCAATTCCCAGAAGAATATACGAAAAATTTATTTAACATTACAGAAACATCGCCAAACCTTGATATTGATAGTGAGTATACGGCGTTTCCAGTGGAAAATAAAGATTTATTTAAAAACGGGCTAACGACGATCGTCCCGATTATTGGTGGGGGCGAGCGTTTAGGAACGCTTATTTTATCCCGTTTAGATAAAGAATTTCACGATGATGACTTAATTTTAGCTGAATACGGTGCAACGGTTGTCGGAATGGAAATTTTGCGTGAAAAAGCGGAAGAAATTGAAGAGGAAGCGCGCAGCAAAGCGGTCGTTCAAATGGCGATTAGCTCGCTTTCATATAGTGAATTAGAAGCAATTGAACATATTTTTGAAGAATTAAATGGGACAGAAGGCTTGCTTGTTGCAAGTAAAATTGCCGATCGAGTCGGCATTACGCGTTCGGTTATTGTTAATGCATTGCGCAAACTAGAAAGCGCTGGAGTTATTGAATCTCGTTCCCTTGGAATGAAAGGAACGTACATTAAAGTGTTAAACGATAAGTTTTTAACAGAGCTTGAAAAATTAAAACATCATTAATAAGAAAAGCTTCTTGTCTCCAAATAAAGCAGGCATCTTTCTCGCAAAGATGCCTCTTTTGTTAAAGTATGTGAAAAATAGTCCAATGTTCCCTATATACATATTGGAAATAATTTTTTACAATAAAGGTGTCGAACGGTGTCTTTACGAGGAGGAATATGTCGTGAAATTGTTTTCACATACGTTTCAAATATTAGAACAAGGATTAAATTACTCATCATTGAAGCAAAAAGTGATCGCAAACAACATTGCGAATGTCGATACACCGAATTTTCAAGCGAAAGACGTTCAGTTTCGAAATGAATTTCATCAGGCGTTGCAAGCGTATCGTACGGATCCGCGCCATTTTGAGTTTAAAGGAAGCACAAACAAATTTTTCGTGACAACGAAAAACGATCTCGTTTACAATCATAATAAGAACAATGTCGATTTGGATAAAGAAATGTCGGATTTAGCGCAAAACCAAATTTATTACAACGCGTTAGTCGAGCGGTTAAACGGGAAGTTTAACTCCTTAAAAACGGTCATTAAGGGAGGAAAATAATATATGTTTCAAAGTTTCAATGTGTCCGCTTCCGCTTTAACGGCACAACGGTTGCGCATGGACGTCATTTCAGCCAACATGGCGAACGTCGATACGACGCGGGCGAAAATGGTAGATGGAAAATGGCAACCGTATCGCCGGAAAATGGTTGTCATGCAGCCGAACGAATCGTTTTCTTCTTTTTTAAGTCAGGCAATGAACGAGCGGTCGGCAGGTGGAGTGAAAGTGACGAAAATTATCGAAGACCAAACGCCGTTTAAACTTGTGTATGACCCATCTCATCCTGATGCAGATGAAAATGGGTATGTACAGCTTCCAAACGTTGATCCGTTAAAAGAAATGGTCGATTTAATGAGCGCGACTCGCTCATATGAGGCGAACGTGACCGTATTGAACGCGACGAAAGGAATGTTAATGAAGGCGTTAGAAATCGGAAAGTAGGGGGATAAACGATGATTGATCGCATTCAACGTGCAGCTTTATCACCAGCTGTGCAGCAGCAAACAATAAAGCCAGCCGAGGCGCAACGTGCGTTTTCGCAATTTTTAAAAGAGGCGATTCAAGAAGTGAACAAGCAACAAATTCAATCAGATCAACTGACGACGAAGTTAGCAAGAGGGGAAAACGTTGATTTACACAATGTTATGATCGCTTCGCAAAAAGCAAGCGTGTCGCTTCAACTAGCGATCGAAGTGCGCAATAAAGTCGTCGAAGCGTATCAAGAAGTGATGAGAATGCAAGTATAATTGACCTCATGAGATAGCGGAGGAAGCATATGAACGAGCAATTAAAACAAGCGATAGAACGATTCAAATTGTTTTGGAGCGAGAGAACGAAGCAGCAAAAAATGATGGCTTTCGGACTCGTTGGCCTGGTAGTCATCGCCGTGGCGCTCACTGCTTTTTTTGCGACGCGGACGAATTTCGTTCCTCTCTACAGCAATTTATCGCCGCAGGAAGCAGGACAAATTAAAGCGACGCTTGATCAGCGCGGCATTCAGTCACAAGTTGCCGATAACGGCACGACGATTTTAGTGCCGGAACAGCTTGTGAATACGTTAAAAGTAGAGTTGGCCGCAGAAGGCATCCCGGAAAGCGGCAGCATTGATTATTCGTTTTTTGGGAAAAACTCCGGCTTCGGGATGACAGATAACGAATTTAACGTGCTAAAAATTGAGGCGATGCAAACAGAGCTCGCTAATTTAATAAAAAGTATCGACGGGGTAGAAGATGCGAAAGTGATGATTAATCTACCCCAGCCGACCATCTTTGTTGGTGATCAACAGGAAGAAGCATCGGCATCTATCGTTTTGAAAACAAAGGCAGGATATAAATTCAATGAACAGCAAATTCAATCGTTATACCATCTTGTTTCCAAAAGCGTGCCGAACCTTCCTACTGAAAATATCGTCATTATGAATCAATATTTTGAGTACTTTGACTTAAAAAATAAAGAAAATTTTTCGTCGGGCAAAACATTTGCTGAGCAGTATGAAGTGAAACAACAAATTGAACGTGACATTCAACGGCGCGTTCAACAAATGTTAGGAACGATGATCGGACAAGATAAGGTAGTCGTGTCTGTGACTGCCGATGTAGATTTCACGCAAGAAAACCGTCAAGAAGAGCTTGTTGAGCCAGTAGATAAAGAGAATATGGAAGGCATCGCCGTTAGTGTGCAACGCATTACTGAGACGTTTTCAGGAAAAGGGGCACAGCCGGGTGGCACAGCGGGCGTAGGAGAAAACGAGGTGCCAGGGTATGAAGGAGCAAATGGCGAGACAAACGGTGATTATGAGCGAATCGAGGAAACAATTAACAACGAGGTTAATAGAATAAAAAAGGAAATTGTTTCAAGTCCTTATAAAGTAAAAGATTTAGGCATTCAAGTGATGGTAGAACCGCCGACACCAAACGATCCGAACTCACTTCCGGCGCAAACGGTTGACGACATTACAAAAATTTTAGGGACGATCGTGCGTACATCGGTTGATAAAGAGATCGCAGGTCAATGGACCGATGCGGACTTACAAAACCGCGTCGTCGTTTCTGTACAACCGTTTAACGGAAAGGTGCAGTTTGACGAACAATCTACAGCTATTCCAACATGGGCTTACCTTGCTGGTGGCGGAGTGCTCGTTTTCATCATTGCATTGCTCGTCTTTTTATGGTTGCGCAAGCGAAAAAAAGAAGAAATGGACGAACTGCCGCTACAAGAAGAGCAAGTGGCAGTACACATTCCAGATGTAAACGAAGAAGTCGAAACAGAAGCAACGTTGCGCCGCAAGCAGCTTGAAAAGCTTGCAAAAGAAAAACCAGAAGAGTTTGCAAAACTATTAAGAACATGGCTTGCAGAAGAATAAGGGAGGGGATTATATGGCAAAGCGTGATCAAAAAGGCGAACTAACAGGAAAACAAAAAGCGGCCATCCTCCTCATTTCGTTAGGTCCCGACGTGTCAGCATCCGTATATAAACATTTATCTGAAGAAGAAATTGAAAAGCTAACGCTTGAAATTTCTAACGTTCGTCAAGTTGATGCTGAGAAAAAAGAAACGATTTTAGAAGAGTTTCATCAAATCGCCTTAGCTCAAGATTACATTTCACAAGGCGGAATCGCTTATGCGAAACAAGTGCTTGAAAAAGCGCTCGGTCCAGAGCAAGCGATGAACATCATTAATCGTTTAACGTCCGCCTTGCAAGTACGTCCGTTTGATTTTGCACGGAAAGCCGATCCAGCACAAATTTTAAACTTTTTACAAAACGAACATCCACAAACGATTGCGCTCGTACTGTCGTATTTAGATCCTGCTCAAGCCGGCCAAATTTTATCTGCGCTTCCACAAGAAATGCAAGCGGACGTCGCTCGCCGCATTGCCCTTATGGACCGCACATCTCCGGAAATGATTAATGAGGTAGAACAAGTGCTTGAGCGGAAGCTGTCAACGACAGTTGTGCAAGACTACACGCAAACAGGTGGCATCGAGGCGGTTGTTGAAGTGTTGAACGGTGTCGATCGGGCTACTGAACGCACGATTTTAGATGCTCTTGAAATTCAAGATCCGGAGTTAGCGGAAGAAATTAAAAAGCGGATGTTCGTATTTGAAGATATCGTTACGCTTGATAACCGTGCGATTCAACGCGTCATTCGTGAAGTGGACAACGCAGACTTGTTGCTTGCATTAAAAGTGTCTAGCGATGAAGTGAAAGAAGTCGTATTCCGCAATATGTCATCGCGCATGGCGGAAACGTTTAAAGAAGAAATGGAATTTATGGGACCAGTTCGTCTTCGCGACGTAGAAGAAGCGCAATCGCGCATTGTTGCTGTCATTCGCCGTCTCGAAGAAGCGGGTGAAATTGTCGTTGCTCGTGGCGGAGGAGATGATATTATTGTCTAAAGTCATTAAAGCCCCGTTTGCTCGGACGTGTACGGAGCAACGAGCGGTCATTCAAGTAAAAAAAATGCTGCCTGATATGCCGCCTGAAGCGAACGAGCATCATCATGAAGCAACGGTAGAACATGTACAAATGCTCATTGAACAAGCGGAACAACAGGCAGCAAGCATTCGTCAAGAAGCAGACATGTACTACGCATCGATTCAACAACAAATTGCCGAGGAACAAAGGCAATGGGAAGAAGAACGAAGCCGATGGATTGAGCAAGCACGTCAAGAAGGCTATGCCGTCGGTTTAGAGCAAGGACGGCATGACGGCTTTCAACAATATACGGAAGCCATTCGTGAGGCAAAACAAATCGTTCAATCAGCGAATGAACAATTTTATCATATGTTGCAGTCAGCCGATGAAACGATTTTACTCGTTGCATGCAAAGTAGCAGAGCGCATCATCGGCGAACGTCTCGCCGAAAATAAAGAACATTTTCTTGGACTTGTAAAACAAGTAATTAAAGAAGTTCGTGAACATGAAGAAGTGAAAATATACGTTCATCCGGCTTATTATGACGTCGTCACCCGTCAAAAAGAGGAGCTAAAAGCGCTATTTAGCCAAGACGTTCATTTGTTTATTTATCCGGATGAAACATTGGCGGAGACAAGTTGCATTGTCGAGTCGCCGTTCGGTCGCATTGATGCGAGTGTCGACACACAGCTGGAGCAGTTAAAACTTCAATTGCTCGAGCGAATCGAGGGGGAAAATGAATGAATTGGCAAGCGCTCGTCAATGAAATTGATCTGCTCGACCCGTACAAACGATTTGGTAAAGTGACGCGTGTGATCGGCTTAATGATTGAAGCAAAAGGGCCGGAAAGCTCGATCGGTGATGTTTGCTATATTCATATTGGCCATAAAAAAAAGAAGAAAATTCAAGCGGAAGTCGTTGGATTTCGCGATGAATACGTACTATTAATGCCATATGCAACAGTTCAAGATATTGCCCCCGGTTGCATTGTAGAGGCAACGGGCTCCCCGTTAGAAATTAAAGTAGGTTTAGCGCTTGTCGGACGTGTGATTGATGCGCTAGGCGCTCCGCTCGACGGTCAGCCGCTTCCTAAAGGGTTAACGGCTGTTCCAATCGATCGCCAGCCGCCAAATCCGATGACGCGTCCGCCCATTTCGGAGCCAATCGAGGTTGGCGTAAAAATTATCGACAGCTTACTGACGGTCGGTAAAGGACAACGCGTTGGAATTTTTGCTGGCTCTGGTGTTGGAAAAAGTACGTTAATGGGAATGATTGCTCGAAACACAAATGCCGATTTAAACGTTATTGCTTTAATTGGTGAACGCGGACGCGAAGTGCGTGAGTTTATTGAACGTGACCTTGGTCCCGAAGGATTAAAGCGCTCCATCGTCGTTGTCGCTACGTCAGATCAACCAGCTTTAATGCGTATGAAGGGAGCATATGCAGCGACAGCGATTGCAGAATATTTTCGCGATCAAGGACTTAACGTCATGCTGATGATGGACTCTGTCACGCGTGTCGCAATGGCGCAACGTGAAATTGGACTGGCGATCGGAGAACCGCCGACGACGAAAGGATATACGCCGTCTGTCTTTGCGATATTGCCGAAATTGCTTGAGCGGACAGGGACGAATGAGCATGGCACAATTACTGCCTTTTATACGGTGCTCGTTGATGGAGATGATATGAACGAGCCGATTGCTGATACCGTTCGCGGCATTTTAGATGGCCACTTTGTTTTGGAGCGCCAACTAGCAAATAAAGGACAATATCCAGCAATTAACGTATTAAAAAGCGTCAGCCGTGTCATGAACTATATTGTGACGCAAGAACATCGGAAAGTGGCAGAAAAATTGCGCGAGCTGCTTGCGACATACGTTCAATCTGAAGACTTAATTCAAATAGGAGCTTACAAGCGAGGATCATCGCGGGAAATTGACGAAGCTATTCGTTACTATCCGAAAATCATTTCATTTTTAAAGCAAGATGTTCATGAATCATTCACAATAAACGAAAGCGTTCAACAGTTGTTTCAACTTATTGAACAAGGGTGAATAAATAATGACACCATTTAAGCTAACGAAAATTTTAAACTTAAAAGAACACGAAAAACAAAAGGCGTTGCACGAATATGAAGAGGCGCGCAGCCGATTTGAAGAAGTGGCGGAAAAACTGTACCATTTTTTAAAACAAAAAGAAGAGTATGAAGAACAGCATAAACATCAGTTGCAATCGGGGGTAGCTATTCAACATATTCGCTCCTTTCAACAATTTATGGTCAATTTGCAACGCATTATCGATCATTATCAACATCTCGTCATGCAAGCCCGTCAGCACATGGAGTTGAAACAGCTAAAATTAGTCGAGCTGAACGTAGAAGTGAAAAAATATGAAAAGATGAAAGAAAAACATGACGAAATGTTGGCTCAGCATATGCGCATGATGGAACAAAAGCAGATGGACGATCTTTCAATTCAGCAATATTGCTATCGGGAAACAAGGTGAGCGTCAATGGAACAGTTTGAAAAAGATGAAGAAACGAAAAAAACAAGCAAGTTGCAATGGTTTCTCTTTGTCGTTTTTATTCCGCTTTTATTTACAATTTCAGTCGCTTTGCTCATTTTAACGTTTTCTGGCATTAACGTATTTGAACAAGGAAAAAAATATGCAGGTCAATTGCCTTTTATTTCTCAGTGGGTAGAAGGAACGGAAGCAAACGAAAAAAAGAAACTGCAAGAACAACTCGTCGAGCTAAAAGCAACGATCGTTGAAAAAGAGAAACAACTAAAAAAGGCAAACGATGTGCTTAAAGAAAAAGAAGCGGAAATTGATGCGCTTCAGCAAGAAATTGCCCGCTTGCAAGCGGAAAAGGAGCAAGTGCAAGAGCCGACAACAACTCCGCCAGCTGAGCAAACAAATACGCCGCGTGTCGATGTTGTCAAAATGTATGAAACGATGTCTCCGCGCAAAGCGGCAGAAATTATTCCACAAATGTCAGATCAAGAGGCAGTCAATTTATTGTCGAAGTTGAAAACAGATAAAGTGGCGGCCATTTTAGAAAAAATGGATGCACAAAATGCGGCGAAATATACGAGCTTGCTTGCGAAAAAAGCAGACAATTGAAAGGAGGTGAGTAGATGAATATCGCACCGATTTCCTTCATGACGTCATCTAGCGGACAACATGGACAAATGAAAACGAGCGATGACAACGCATTTGCTCGTATCATTGCATCGTTGCGTCAAGAGGCGAAACCGTTACAGCAATCCGTTCAGTCATCCGAAAAGGTACGAACTGTCGATTGGGAACAGCTGCAACAATGGTTTGCGCAACTTCCTGCTCATGACGGGTATGCAGACAAACAAACGTTATGTAATGATGTCGTTCAAGCGTTCCTTTCCCTTTTGCCAGAAGACATGAAAAATGACATCACGGAACGATTTTCATCTGAGCAACCGCTTGAAGCGATGTTTGCGCCAACGGATGATCGAAATGAAAAAGACGAGCTCATGCTTGTCGTTGCATTATTCCAACTTGAGCAAAAGCAATGGGCGATTCCAGAGCAGATCATTGAATATGCGCGCGCAACATTTCGTCACGTGTTTGGGGCACATGATGAACAAAACGCTACCATTCAGGCGATGTTGCAAAACATCGTTAATAACCAACTTATGTTGTTGAACAATGCGCAAAAAATGGTTGAATGGCCGTTTCAGCAACAACAATCGTGGCTACCTGTCCACGAACAATTAGCTCCTATGCAACGAATTGTTCGCACATCTGATCTGTTGCACGCTCAACAAGCCGTCCAATCACGCATGCCGCTAGAGACACAAATAAGCGAAACTCCGCTTGCATCGCAAATGGAGCGAATCGTTCGGATGCCAAGCGTGCTACATGCAGTACAGCGGTCGGTTGAAAAAAGTGTGCCAATAGAGGTGCAAACGGTCAATACGACAAGCGAAACTCCGCTTGCATCGCAAATCGAACGGATCGTTCGCGCAAGTCAATTTACACAATGGAAAAACGGAAATGCACAATTACTTATTCGGTTGCATCCTGAGCATTTAGGATACGTCACGATTAAACTCATTCAGCAAAAAGGAAAGCTAACGGCAAAAATGATTACGTCTACGGAAGCGGCAAAACAGTTAGTGGAACAGCACATCCATCAACTTGCGCACATTGCGGATCAAGTGACGGTCGAACAATTTAATGTATTTGACGAAGCAAAGTTTCGCGACCATGCATTCCATCAACAAAAGCAGCAACAGCAGCAACAACAGCAAAAAGAAGAAAAAAAGCAGCCTGACCAATCGTTTGATGAGTGGTTAAAAGAGTTGTTTCATTTCGACGTGTAGAGGTGATAGTTGTGACAGCGATCGATCCGAGTTTACTTTTATCGCAACAACAAGTAAAACAGCGTGAAACAGGAAAAAGTTCGTTAGGAAAAGATGATTTTTTAAAAATTTTAATTGCGCAATTGCAACACCAAGATCCGCTCAATCCGATGGAAGACCGGGAATTTATTTCACAAATGGCAAACTTCTCATCGCTTGAACAAATGGTAAATATGTCGAATATGATGGGCAAGTTTATTGAATCGCAAACAAGTACATCGGAAAAGCTTGTCAGCACGCTAGATGCGTTGCAAAAGCTTATGCAACAACAATCTACACCGTCGCTCGCTCAATATAGTGAATGGATCGGCAAGACGGTGACGTGGGATGAAAAAAGCGGTGTTGTTCAAGCTGTCGTTCAAAAAGGAACAGATATATGGTTAGAGCTCGAGCAAGGAGAAACGGTGTTAGCCTCTCGCGTCACAAAAGTGTCGCAATAAAGGAGGTGAGGGAATGGATCGAATACAGTTTTTTCCGCCTGCCCCGCTCATTCCGCCGAAAAAGCAAGTCGTTGCTTCATCAAAATCAGAGCGGCAATCGTTTCGCGATGCGCTTATTGAAGCAGGAAAAGGGTTAAAAATAAGCAAACATGCGCAACAACGTTTGCAAGAGCGAAATATTCACATTAACGACGAACAATGGGCAATGATTGGGCAAAAAATTGTAGAGGCGAAACAAAAAGGGGTGCGCGATTCGCTCGTCATTACAAATGAAGCTGCATTAATTGTGAGCGCTGTGAATGAAACGGTCATTACCGCGATGAATCGCGAAGAAGCACAAACGCAACTGTTTACAAATATTAATGGCGCCATCATTATATAAAAGGCTGGACCTTTACAGGAAGCCTTTGAGCGTGCGGAATGACAGAAGCCGCTCAAATAACAAAAAGGAGAGGATTATATGTTACGTTCAATGTTTACTGGCATTGGTGGTATTCGCAACTTCCAATATAAATTAGACGTCATTGGTAACAATATTTCTAACGTCAATACGTACGGCTACAAAAAAGCGCGTGTGACGTTTAAAGACCTTGTGTCGCAACAAATTTCTGCGGCGACATCATCGACAGGGACGCGCGGAGGAATTAACGGAAAACAAATTGGTTTAGGGAGTGGACTTGGTTCGATCGAAACAGTTCATACGCAAGGATCGACGCAAACGACGTCCCGTCCGCTCGATTTGGCGCTTGGTGGCGACGGCTTTTTCGTTGTTGGCTCGATTAACGATGTCACATTAATTAGCATGGATGGACCAGCTGGAAAGCTCGGAACGAATAAAGTGAATACAGGTGTGCCGATCGACCGCGTGTTTAACTTAAGCTTTACACGTGCCGGTAACTTTTATTTAGATGAATACGGTTATATTGTAAACTCGGACGGGCAATATTTAATCGGGGAAGCAGCGATTAAAGATGTGGATACTGTTATCGCGAACGCTCCACATGTTGCTCAAGCGAGACGTGACTTAGATGCATTTCTTAATAGTACCAATGGTCTTGTGAACTTCATAAAGAAGTGGAAGGATGAGTTTACGAAAGACCCTGATAATAACCCAACTACACAAACAGATTTCACTAATTTTATTAAAAACTTTAACAATGAACTCAAAAGTCTAAACGAAAAAATTACAGGAAAGACAGATCCAGATGATCAAACGCTTGCTGCGGCTGGGACGTATTTCAATGATCGTGTATCTCCGAAAGCAAGTATTAATCCAGTTCCGCTACTTCCAGAAAACGATGCCGATTGGCCGGATACGTTAGCGGAGGCTGAAAAAATGATGGGACCGTACTTAGAAGGGATTAGCGGTTTTGTGGAAAGCGTCCAGCAAGTATTACAAGATTATAGTGAACCGAAATACGGAAATGTGACTAGCTTTGAGCCAGGACTCATTCAAATTCCGAAAACGGCGAAAAGCTTTGGAATTACGGCAGATGGTAAAGTGACGTTCATCGATAGCAACGGGCAATTGAAAATTGCGGGACAAATTTTATTGGCACAATTTCCGAATCCAACAGGGTTAGAGAAAATGGGTGGCAATACGTTTAAAGAAACGAATAACTCAGGTAAGCTTGATCGAAATGCAAACGGTCTAACGATTAATGAATTGTCACGACCTGGCTTAAATGGGGCAGGTGAAATTATTTCTGGAGCGCTTGAAATGTCAAACGTTGACTTGTCAGAAGAGTTTACGGAAATGATCGTTGCACAGCGCGGATTCCAAGCAAATACACGCATTATTACAACGTCGGATGAAATTTTACAAGAGCTTGTCAACTTGAAGAAATAATGAATAAAGGGGGGACGGGGGCGGTTGCCCCCGATACATAATGATTCAATTAACGCGATTAAATGGAAAGCCTTTCACGTTAAACGCTATTTACATAGAGCAAGTTGAAGCCTTTCCTGACACGACAATTACGTTAACGAATGGCAAAAAGTTTGTCGTGCGGGAGTCTGTTGAAGATGTTATGTTATTAGTAGAAACATTTTACCGCAATATTTCGGTGCTTGGATTAAGGAGAGATGCGGAGGGATCCGACGTTGAAAGACAATAAGATGTTAAAAGTGATGCTTATCATCATGGGGGTCATTACGCTCGTTAGCGTCGTTGCGCTTGTCGTTGTTATGAAGTTTATGGGAAATAATGAACCGAAGGAGCCGACGGTCGATGAAATTGTCGCCAGCTCGTTTGATGTCCCTGAAATGATGACGAACTTATCGGATGGTCGCTTTATAAAAATTGCGTTTAAAATTCAAACAGATAGCGAAAAAGCGAAAGAAGAAGCGGAAAAGCGCGATTTTCAAATTAAAAATATTATTATTGAAGAACTTTCAGAGATGACAGGAGAGCAATTTAAAGGAAAGCAAGGAAAACTTCTTTTAGAGAAAAAACTGCGCGAACGTATAAATGAGCTCATGCAAGAAGGAAAAGTTGAAAAAATTTATATAACCTCCTTTATTCTCCAGTAAATCATATGAATAGGAGTAGGAGGTGAGAACGGTGTCAGGAGAAGTTTTGTCGCAAAGTGAAATTGATGCCTTGTTGGCAGCGCTATCCGCTGGAGAGATGAGCGCTGATGAATTGAAAAAAGAAGAAGCAGAGAAGAAAGTGAAAGTGTACGACTTTAAACGAGCGTTGCGGTTTTCGAAAGATCAAATTCGCAGCTTAACGCGCATACATGAAAACTTCGCTCGTTTGTTAACGACATTTTTTTCCGCTCAATTGCGCACATACGTGCAAATTTCAGTCGCATCTGCTGACCAATTGCCGTATGAGGAATTTATTCGCTCCATTCCGAAAATGACGATTTTAACAGTATTTGAAGTTCCACCACTCGATGGGCGCGTGCTGTTAGAAGTAAACCCAAATATCGCTTATGCGATGCTTGATCGCGTATTAGGCGGCAGAGGAATGAGCTTGAATAAAATTGAAAATTTAACAGAAATCGAAACAAAAATTATGTCGAACTTGTTTGAGAAAGCGTTTAGCAACTTGCGCGAAGCGTGGGAATCGGTCGCTGATATGGATCCGATGCTTACTGACTTCGAAGTAAATCCACAATTTTTACAAATGGTATCGCCGAACGAAACGGTTGTCGTCATTTCATTAAATACGCAAATTGGCGACATTAGTGGAATGATTAATATTTGTATTCCGCACGTCGTGCTAGAACCAATCATCCCGAAATTATCCGTCCATTATTGGATGCAGACGCAAAAAAAAGAGCGCGAACCGGAAGAAGTCGCAACGTTGCAAAAACGGCTAAAACAAACGAAAGTACCGATGATTGCACAGCTCGGAACATCGACCATTTCTGTACAAGAGTTTTTGCAACTTTCTGTTGGCGATGTCATTCAATTAGATCAAACGGTGCGTGATCCATTGATTATTAAAGTAGGAGATGTGCCGAAGTTTATCGGACAGCCAGGAAAAATGAACAAACGATTAGCGGTACAAATTTTAGATGTTATAAAGGGGGAAGACGGCGATGATGAGTGACGATATGTTATCTCAAGACGAGATTGATGCGTTGTTGCGTGGGATTGATGAAGATCCGATGCCGTCTAGCACAATGTCAATTGATGACGTGTTGACACCAATCGAACAAGATGCACTTGGTGAAATAGGAAATATTTCGTTTGGTAGTTCCGCGACAGCGTTATCGATGTTATTAAATCAAAAAGTTGAAATTACGACGCCGAGCGTTTCGCTTATCGAGCGTGCGCGTGTAGCAGAAGAATTCCCGCATCCGTATGTTGCGATTCAAGTGAGCTATACGGAAGGGTTTTTAGGAACGAACTTGCTTGTTATTAAACAGTCGGATGCGGCTATTATTGCTGACTTAATGATGGGAGGAGACGGAACAAACCCGCCAGCTCTCATGGATGACATTCAACTGAGCGCCGTGCAAGAGGCAATGAATCAAATGATGGGATCGGCGGCGACATCGATGTCGACGATTTTTAGTAAAAAAGTTGACATTTCTCCGCCAAGCTTACACTTGCTTGATTTATCAGAAGGCGAAGGGTTTGAATATTTACCGCCTGACGATGTGCTCGTGAAAGTATCGTTCCGTTTAAAAGTAGGGAACTTAATTGATTCAAACATTATGCAGTTACTTCCGATTCATTTTGCGAAAGAATTAGTTGAAAATTTATTAAATCCGTCTAGTACAAATACGCAAACATCAGCTACAATAAATACGAATGAGCCACGCCAAACCGCGCCATCCGCACCAACGCAGCCAGCGCCTTCATCGGCTCAACAAACGCAAAAAGAGGCTCCTCAACATTTCGGAACAGGAGCTGTGCAGCAGCCTGTCAACGTCCAGCCTGTTGCTTTTGCAAGCTTCGAACCTGCACCGCTACCGGAAGCGGAGTCGCGCAATCTCGATATGTTGCTCGACATTCCGTTGCAAGTGACGGTAGAACTTGGACGCACGAAGCGATCGGTGCAAGATATTTTAAGCTTATCGTCAGGATCGATTATCGAGCTCGACAAACTAGCTGGTGAGCCTGTTGACATTTTAGTAAACAATAAACTAATTGCCAAAGGTGAAGTGGTAGTTATCGATGAGAATTTCGGGGTGCGTGTAACAAGCATTATTAGCCAGAGCGATCGGTTAAACAAATTACGATAATTCGGGAGGTTTTTGGAGAATGGCAAGAATTTTAATTGTTGATGATGCAGCATTTATGAGAATGATGATTAAAGATATTTTAACGAAAAACGGACACGAAGTTGTAGCGGAAGCAGCTGATGGGGCGCAGGCGGTAGAAAAATATAAAGAGTTTCGCCCGGACTTAGTGACGATGGATATTACGATGCCAGAAATGGATGGCATTACAGCATTGAAAGAAATTAAAAAAATTGATAGCAACGCGAAAGTTATTATGTGCTCTGCAATGGGGCAACAAGCGATGGTTATCGATGCGATTCAAGCAGGAGCAAAAGATTTTATCGTTAAGCCGTTCCAGGCAGATCGCGTCATTGAAGCAATTAACAAAACGCTCGGTTAGAGGTGGAATTCATTGCGCTATATCCGCATGATCATATTGTGCGCGTTCGTTGTTCTGCAAGCAGTTTCCCCTGCTTTTGCAGAACAAACGAATAGCGTAAAAGAATGTTTAGAGCATCCAGAAGCATGTAAGGAACAACAAACGAACAATGATGCGCCAAATGAAACGATTGCCCAACCGTCTCCTGTTACCGTTTGGGATTTTGTCAAACTTATTGCTGCGACGGCGTTTGTTATCTTTTTACTATATTCGCTTTTAAGATGGTTAAATAAACAAAACCGATTTTATGAGCGAAAAGGGCTCATTCAACATTTAGGTGGGACAAGTTTAGGAACGAATCGAACGATTCAAATTGTGAAAGTTGGTCGGCGTGTGTTTGTTGTCGGTGTAGGCGAGTCGATTCACTTATTAAAGGAAATTACCGATGAGCAAGAAATTGAAGAGCTGCTTAAGCAACATGAAGCGCGTCTCGACTCTATGCTTGATGCGGCGGGCGTATGGAAATCGCTACAGTCGCTTTTGCAGCGAAAAACGAGCGAACCTCGCTTTCGCCAGCTGTTCAATCAAGAGCTACAACAGCTAGCTCATGAGCGAAAAAAAGCAATGAGCGCGTTGGAAAAAGAAAGGGATCAACATGAATGAAGTGATGCAGTTTTTTAACAATAGTGCGCCCGAAAATGTTGCTACATCTGTGAAGCTGTTATTGTTGTTAACCGTCTTGTCGGTGGCGCCTGGCATTTTAATTATGGTCACATCGTTCACGCGCATCGTCATCGTTTTATCGTTTGTTAGAACAGCGCTCGGAACGCAACAAATGCCGCCAAACCAAGTGTTAATTGGGCTATCACTATTTTTAACATTTTTCATTATGGCACCGACATTTCAACAAATTAATCGCGAGGCGTTGCAGCCGTTATTCGATGAACAAATAAACTTAGAAGAAGCATATGAGCGGGCGGAAGTACCGCTGAAAGAGTTTATGAGCAAACATACGCGCCAAAAAGATTTAGCGTTATTTTTAAGCTACGCAGGGGTTGAACAGCCGAAAACGGTGCAAGATATTCCGATGTCAGCGCTCGTTCCTGCTTTTGCGATTAGCGAATTAAAAACCGCTTTTCAAATTGGTTTTATGTTATTCATTCCATTTTTAGTAATCGATATGATTGTTGCTAGTGTGCTCATGTCGATGGGAATGATGATGTTGCCGCCGGTCATGATTTCATTGCCGTTTAAAATTTTATTATTTGTTCTCGTCGACGGATGGTATTTAGTTGTTAAATCGTTACTAGAAAGCTTTTAAAGTAGGTGGGAAATATGAGTCCCGATTTTGTCATTCAAGTTGCTGAACGCGGCGTGTATATGGTGCTTATTGTATGTGGACCGCTCATGTTGCTTGCGTTGGCAGTAGGATTATTTGTTAGCATTTTGCAAGCGACGACGCAAATTCAAGAACAGACGTTAGCATTCGTTCCGAAAATTGTCGCTGTGTTGCTCGGTCTTATTTTCTTTGGCCCGTGGATGCTTTCACGCATGATTTCATATGCATACAACATTTTTAGTAACTTAAGTAAATTTGTAGGATGAAACGTATGGAGCTATATACGTATATACCGACTTTTTTACTTATTTTTGCGCGCGTCGCTTCCTTCTTTGTTACGATGCCACTATTTTCGTATCGAAATATACCGAACGTTCATAAAATCGGTTTTGCTTTTTTCATTAGTTGGCTCATGTTTTTTTCGCTTGATCCAGAGCCATTAAATATTGACGGAACGTATATGATGCTGCTCATTAAAGAAGTGCTTGTCGGATTGCTTATCGGTCTCGTTGCTTTTATGATTATGTCGGCGATTCAAATTGCAGGTGGACTCATTGATTTCCAAATGGGTTTTGCTATTGCAAACGTCATTGATCCACAAACAGGTGCCCAAAGCCCATTGATGGGGCAATATTTATATACGATCGCATTATTTTTTTTGTTAGCCGTCAATGGACATCATTTGTTGTTAGACGGTATTTTTTATAGCTATCGATTCATTCCGGTTGACCACCTCGTCCCTTTTGGGAATGGAGCCGTTGCAGAACAAGTTGTCCGTTTATTTCAAGCGATGTTTGTCATTGCGTTGCAAATGGCTATTCCGATTGTCGGGTGTTTATTTTTAGTCGATGTAGCGCTCGGTATTGTCGCTCGGACAGTTCCGCAAATGAACATTTTCGTCATCGGTTTACCTGTAAAAATTATAGTTAGTTTCGTTTTGTTTATCATTGTGTTTTCAAGCATGTTTGTTGTTACGAAACAGTTGTTCGAACTGACTTTTATGTCGATGCGCGGCATGATGAAATTACTAGGAGGCGCATAACGTGAGCTGGCTGTCGGTTGATTTACAGTTTTTCGCTGGGGAAAAGACAGAAAAAGCAACGCCGAGGAAGCGGCAAGAAGTGCGTAAAAAAGGACAAGTGGCGAAAAGTGCTGATGCGACCGCTGCCTTTTTAATGCTCGTTGTTTTTCTTGTGCTTTCTTTTTCTTCGGGCGCGTGGGGAGATGCGGTTGTACGGCTGTTTCGTCAGTCGTTTCAGCATTATTTTTTCATGGACGTTACCGTTCATTCGGTGCAGCTCATTTTCATGGATCTTCTCCAGCAGCTCGCGATGCTCGTCGGCCCGATTTTTGTAGCGGCGATCGCTGCGGCACTATTTGCAAACTTTGTACAAGTCGGCTTTTTATTTACGACGGAGCCGTTACAAATGAAACTAAGCAAACTCGATCCGATTCAAGGATTTAAACGTATATTTTCGCTGCGAGCGATCGTCGAATTATTAAAATCGATTTTAAAAGTATTGTTTGTCGGAGTTGTTACATTCTCTGTATTATGGTTGCATATCGATGATATTTTATCGTTATCGCACAAATCGATTGGTGCGATTGCGGCAACGCTCGGACGGTTAACGATTCAAATGGGCATCGCCGCTTCTGTCGCTTTATTGTTTCTTTCGATATTCGATTATTTGTATCAACGGTACGATTTTGAAAAAAATATTCGTATGTCGAAACAAGACATTAAAGACGAATATAAAAAGACGGAAGGGGATCCGCTCATTAAATCACGCATTAAACAAAAACAAAGGGAAATGGCGATGCGCCGCATGATGCAAGAAGTGCCAAAGGCAGATGTCGTCATTACCAACCCAACGCATTTTGCAGTTGCATTAAAATATGATGAACAACAGGCAGACGCCCCTATCGTCGTCGCTAAAGGGGCGGATTACATGGCACAGAAAATAAAAGACATCGCTAAAAAGCATGATGTCATGATCGTTGAAAATCGTCCACTCGCACGTGCGCTATACGATCAAACAGATGTCGGAATGGTTATTCCAGAAGCTTTTTTTAAAGCGGTAGCGGAAATTTTAGCGTACGTCTACAAGATGAAAAACAAACTGTAAATAGGAGAGAACGTTTATGTCGGCAAGGGACTTGTCTGTATTACTTATGGTTGTATTAATTGTAGCGATGCTTATTATTCCCCTACCATCGTGGTTGCTTAGCGTCCTCATCATTTTCAATATTTCTCTTGCGCTGCTCGTTCTCTTAACGTCGATGAATATGCGCGAACCGCTCCAGTTTTCGATTTTCCCTTCGCTTCTTCTTTTGCTTACGTTGTTTCGCCTCGGTTTAAACGTCTCAACAACTCGCTCGATTTTAAGCAGAGGAGAAGCTGGCGGGGTAGTCGAAACGTTTGGTACGTTTGTTATCGGTGGCAATGTTGTCGTCGGGTTTGTCGTTTTTTTAATTTTAGTCATTATTCAATTTGTCGTCATTACAAAAGGGGCAGAGCGTGTATCGGAAGTAGCAGCGCGCTTTACGCTCGATGCTATGCCGGGAAAACAAATGAGCATTGATGCGGATTTGAATGCCGGAATTATTTCTGAACAGCAAGCGAGAGAAAGGCGCGAAAAAATTGCTCAAGAAGCTGATTTTTATGGCGCGATGGACGGAGCGAGCAAGTTTGTCAAAGGTGATGCGATCGCGGGCATTATTATCGTTCTTATTAACATGTTGTTTGGAATCGTTATCGGAATGGTGCAGCAAGGTATGGATATTGGTGAAGCAGCTAGACGATATACATTATTAACTGTTGGAGATGGAATTGTTAGCCAAATCCCGGCGTTATTAATTTCTACTGCGACAGGTATTGTCGTTACGCGTGCCGCTTCAGATGATAATTTAGGCGCCGACGTTATGCGGCAGTTGTTTGCTTATCCGAAAATGTTATACGTTACAGCGGGAACGATTTTTTTACTTGGATTGTTGACGCCGATTGATGATTTGTTAACCGTTCCGATCGCGGCATTGCTCGCGTTTGGGGCATATCAATTATCGAAGCAGGCTCATGTGCCAGAGGCGGTACCGGAAGAAACAGAAGAAGAACGAGAGATGGATCAAATGAAAAGTCCAGAAAGCGTTGTAAGTTTGCTAAGTGTTGATCCAATCGAGTTTGAGTTTGGGTACGGGTTAATTCCGCTTGCTGACGCCAACCAAGGCGGGGATTTATTAGATCGTATCGTGATGATACGTCGTCAATTAGCTTTAGAGCTTGGCCTAGTTATTCCCGTTGTGCGCATTCGTGACAATATTCAACTGCAACCAAATGAATATCGCCTAAAAATTAAAGGAAACGAAGTAGCGCGCGGCGAGCTGTTGCTTGATCATTATTTGGCGATGAGCCCCGGCGTTGAAGATGATGCGATTGAAGGAATTGATACAATTGAGCCGGCGTTCGGATTACCGGCAAAATGGATTTCTGAAGATATGAAGGAACGGGCTGAAATGTTCGGATATACAGTCGTTGACCCGCCGTCCGTCGTATCAACACATATTACTGAGCTGTTAAAAGCGCACGCGCATGAGTTGCTCGGCCGTCAAGAAACGAAACAGCTGATCGACCACGTGAAAGAATCGTATCCGATTTTAGTAGAGGAAGTAACACCGAATCCGCTGTCGGTCGGTGACATTCAAAAAGTACTTGCCAACTTATTGCGTGAAAAAGTGTCCATTCGCAACTTGCCGGTCATTTTTGAAACGCTTGCCGATTTTGGGCGAATGACGACAGATCCAGATCTTTTAACGGAATACGTTCGTCAAGCGCTCGCTCGTCAAATTACGAGCCAATATGTTGTTGAAGGTCAGCCGTTGCGCGTTATCACATTGTCAGGGAAAGTTGAAAAAATGATTGCTGAAGGTGTACAGCAAACTGAACACGGCAATTATTTAGCGCTCGATCCGGTCGTTTCCCAAGCTATTATCGAAGCGATTGCAATGCAAATTGAACAATTCCCGTTTCAAGATCAATCGCCAATTTTGCTTTGTTCGCCTGCTGTGCGCATGTATGTGAGACAATTAACGGAGCGTTATTTCCGTCACGTTCCCGTGTTGTCGTATAATGAACTTGAAGCAAACGTCGAAGTTCAAAGTGTTGGGGTGGTGAATGTCGAATGAAAGTAAAAAAGTTTGTTGCTTCATCGATGCCAGAAGCGATGAAAATGATTCGAGCGGAACTTGGAAATGATGCGGTCATTTTAAATTCGAAAGTCGTTCATAAAAAAGGCTTTCTCGGACTATTTTCCCGAAAAAATATCGAGGTCATTGCTGCCGTTGATCCAAAACCAGCCACTCCGCCTGTTCAACAAATAAAAGAAAAACGAAAAGAGCGAATCGAACCGCTGCGTGACGAGCAATTGTTGAAAGAAATTCAGCAGTTAAAAGCGACGATTCATCAATTGACGCAAGGAGGGGCGATGGAGCATTATCCGTCCCCTCTAAAGGCGATCGATGCGCATTTGATCGATCAAGAAATAAGTGACGATGTGCGTGCGATGTTCATGTCTGCATTGTTGCAACGATGGTATACGTCCGGGGCGAACGCTTCAGACGACGAAGTGAAAAAATGGCTTCACGATGACATCGTCAAAACATTATCGTCCTTTTCATTTGGTGGGATTTCATTTCAAAAAAAATACGTCAACGTTGTAGGGCCGACAGGGGTTGGCAAAACGACGACGCTTGCCAAAATGGCGGCCGACTGCGTCATTACACATCGTAAAAAAGTGGCATTTATTACGACAGATACGTATCGTATTGCCGCAATTGACCAATTGAAAACGTACGCAAAAATTTTAAATGTGCCACTTGAAGTATGTTACAATGTCGACGATTTTCGTCAAGCGAAGGAAAAGCTTGCGTCGTACGACATCGTTTTTATCGATACTGCCGGGCGAAACTTTCGCAACGCCCAATACGTGAACGATTTAAAAGAAATGATTGATTTTAACGAGGAAATGGAAACATTTCTCGTCCTATCGTTAACGGCAAAATGGCGAGATATGAAAGACATTTACGATCAGTTTTCAATTATTCCTATTCATAAGTTTATTTTTACAAAAGTCGATGAAACGAGCCGACATGGTGCGATGATAAACATGATGATCCAATGTGGCATCGGGGCGGCGTATGTGACGCACGGACAAAACGTACCTGATGATATTGTGGAAGCTACTCCACAGCTTGTTGCAAATATGATTACCGGGGTCGAGCAACGATGGTGAGAGATCAGGCTGAAAGTTTACGTTTACGCGTGAAAAAAATGCAACATGAAACAGAAACGAAAGCGATTGCTGTATTAAGCGGCAAAGGTGGCGTTGGAAAATCGAACGTGTCATTAAACTTTTCTTTAGCACTACGTCAACGCGGGAAAAACGTATTGTTGTTTGATATGGATATCGGTATGGGAAATATCGACATTTTGCTTGGACAAACATCATCCCACACGATTATCGATATTTTTCGTCCTAACGTAACGATTCATGATATTATAAAAACAGGACCAGAAAACTTGTCGTTTATCGCTGGCGGAACGGGATTGACGGACATTTTTCACATGGATGAACAGAAAGTACAATATTTCATTGAACAACTACAACTTGTTTCCGAGCAGTATGATTACATCATTTTCGATATGGGGGCAGGCATGTCCGAAGATCGCCTTCAGTTATTGAAGGCAGTTGACGATATTTTCATCGTGACGACGCCTGAACCAACAGCGTTAACGGATGCGTATGCGACGATGAAATACATTCATTTAGCAGACCATCAACTTCCGATTTATGTGTTAGTCAATCGCGCCCGTTCCGACAAAGAAGGGATAGAGACGTTGCAACGTTTAAAGCAAGTAGCGAAACGTTTTTTAGGAAAAGAACTGCATGCTTTAGGGTACGTACCTGAAGATCGCACGGTAAGCAATGCAGTTATTCGTCAAACGCCTTTTCTTTTATTTGATCCGAGTGCGAAAGCAAGCAAGGCAGTCATACAAATGACTGAACGCTATTTGGCAAATGAAGAGCATAAGGAGCAAATGAAACGTCCATTTCACTTTTTTGCGAAGTTGCGCCAATACTTTTTAGAAAGGTAGGTTATCATCGCTGTGAATAAAGCAAAGGTGCTCGTCGTTGATGACTCTGCTTTCATGCGCAAATTAATTAGCGACTTTTTGTCACAGCATCCGCGTTTGACCGTTGTTGGCACAGCGCGCGATGGGCAAGAAGCGTTGCAAAAAATCGAGCAGCTCCAACCGGATGTCGTGACGTTAGACGTTGAGATGCCTGTCATGAATGGGCTTGAGACGTTAAAATATATTATGCAAAAACACCCGCTTCCTGTCGTTATGATTTCAAGCACAACGAAGGAAGGGGCGGAAAATACTATTTTAGCGCTGCAATACGGTGCGGTTGATTTTATCGCTAAGCCTTCGGGTGCCATTTCGCTAGATTTATATAAAATTAAAGATAAAATGATCGAAAAAGTGCTTTTAGCAAGCGAAGCGAATTTGCGAACAGTCAAAACAAAGCAAAAAATGTCTATGTTGCCACAAAAACAATATAGTAAAATAGAGGTAAGCGAACGACAAAGCGTGGGCGGAACGAAAAAAGTGATTGCCATTGGCACATCGACAGGAGGACCACGCGCTCTTCAACATGTGCTAACGAAGTTTCCGGCAACGATTGACGCACCGATTTTAGTCGTCCAGCATATGCCGAAAGGGTTTACGAAATCGTTAGCTACCCGTTTGGATTCGTTAAGTCATATTCGCGTCAAAGAAGCAGAAGATGGTGAAATCATTCAAAAAGGCACAGCGTATATCGCGCCAGGCGGAAAACATTTATATGTGAAACGCGTGGGCACATCGCTTGCGATTCATCTCGATGAAGCAGAGCCGCGCAATGGACATCGTCCTTCCGTTGACGTGATGTTCGAATCGTTAAGCACGTTAACGGATTATGAAAAAATTGCTGTTATTATGACAGGCATGGGTTCAGATGGCACAGCAGGGCTGAAACAGCTAAAAGCGTCCGGAAAGACATTCGTCATCGCAGAGTCCGCCGAATCTTCCGTCGTATTCGGTATGCCGAAATCAGCCATTGCTGCGAACGTTGTTGATGAAATCGTTCACGTTGATGACATTGCCGAAGCGGTAATGAAGCACGTAAAAGTTTGAGGGGGATAGGAACAATGGACATGAGTCAATACCTCGAAGTGTTTATTGATGAAAGTAGAGAACATTTACAAACGATTAACGAACAATTGTTAGAGCTTGAAAAAAATCCAGATGATGTGTCGATCGTCAATGAAATTTTCCGCTCTGCGCATACGTTAAAAGGGATGTCAGCGACGATGGGCTTTGAAGACTTGGCCAATTTGACCCATCAAATGGAAAATGTGCTTGATGCGATTCGTAACGGGAAAATTGCCGTCACACCTGAATTGCTCGATGTCATTTTTCGCGCTGTCGATGATTTAGAAGCGATGGTCGTTTCTATTTCTGAAGGTGGAGATGGAAAGCGCGACGTTACAAATGTTGTCGCCCAGCTAAAGCAAATCGAAAAAGGGGAAGCGGTCGCCGCTCCACAAAAACCAGCTCCAACACATGAACAAACGTATGATGAATTTGAATATACTATTTTAAAACAATCAGCTGAACAAGGATTTCATAGTTATGAAGTAACTGTAAAATTGCGCTCCGACTGCTTATTAAAAGCAGCGCGTGTGTTTATGATTTTTGAAGTGATTGAACAAATTGGAGAAGTCATTAAATCCGTTCCGACCGTTGAGATGCTAGAAGCAGAACAGTTCGATGATCAATTTGTCGTGACAGTTGTGACAAAAGTATTAGAAGACGAGTTACAAAAGCGCATTATGAAAGTGTCGGAAGTGGAGCAAGTTATCGTTCAACGAGTGAACTTACATCGATCTACGGAAGAAGAAAAAACGACGGAAACAAAACACGAACAAAAAGAAGAACAGCAAGCAGTAGAGCAAGCGGTTGAGAAAAAGCAAGAAGGACAAGAAGAAAAAGCAACTGGAAAACAAGTAAGCAACAAGACGATTCGCGTCAACATTGAACGTTTAGACGTACTAATGAACTTATTTGAAGAGCTTGTTATTGATCGCGGACGATTGGAGCAAATTTCGCGCGAACTGAACAACCCAGAATTGCATGAGACGGTCGAACGGATGTCACGCATTTCCGGAGACTTGCAAAACATTATTTTAAATATGCGCATGGTACCGGTCGAAACGGTATTTAACCGCTTTCCGCGCATGGTACGGCAATTAGCTCGCGATTTAGGAAAGAAAATTAATCTTGAAATTATTGGAGCAGAAACGGAGCTTGACCGCACAGTCATCGACGAAATTGGTGATCCGCTCGTTCACTTGTTGCGCAACGCTATCGATCACGGTATTGAAACGCCAGATGTGCGTCGGGCGAAAGGAAAACCGGAAGAAGGAACAGTAAAGTTAAAAGCGTATCATAGCGGAAACCATGTGTTTATTGAAATTGAAGATGACGGTGCAGGCATTAGCCGCGAAAAAGTGTTAAAGAAGGCGATAAGTAAAGGGATCATCTCTGAACAAAACGCAGCGAACTTAACAGATAAACAAGTGTATGAACTTATTTTTGCGTCAGGATTTTCAACGGCAGATAAAGTATCTGATATTTCAGGACGCGGTGTCGGATTAGACGTTGTAAAAAGTACGATCGAATCGCTCGGTGGATCGGTATCGATTGATTCAGAAGAAGGAGCTGGGTCTGTCTTTTCCATTCAGCTGCCGCTCACACTATCCATTATTTCTGTTATGTTAGTGGAAATTCAAAATGAAAAATATGCGATTCCGCTGTCATCGATTATTGAAACAGCGATTGTGAAAAAAGAAGATATTTTACATGCTCATAATCAAAAAGTCATCGATTTCCGCGGGAAAGTCGTTCCGCTTTTATTCCTAAAAGATATTTTCGAAGTGCCTGCCTCTAAAGAAGAAGACGACTTTTTATCTGTTGTCATTGTACGCAAAGGCGAGAAAATGGCAGGGCTTGTCGTTGACTCATTTATCGGTCAACAAGAAGTGGTGTTAAAATCGCTTGGCAACTACTTAACGTCCGTGTTTGCCATTTCGGGGGCGACGATTTTAGGTGACGGCCAAGTCGCGCTCATTATTGATTGCAATGCGTTAATTAAGTAGGGACAAGCGAGAGGGGGAATTGAATGTGGCTGAGCTGAAAGTGATTGTATTCCAACTGAAAGATGAAGAATACGCGATTCCGGTTCAACAAGTGCGCTCGATTGAAAAGATTCAACATATTACGCGTGTACCTCGCGTTCCGAAGTATGTGAAAGGCGTAATTAATTTACGTGGGGTTGTTACACCCATTATCGACTTGCGCATGCGTTTTGGCTTAGAGGAAGCGGAGTTTTCTGATCATACGCGCGTCATTATCGTCGCGCTCGATGATGTTGAAGTCGGCTTAATTGTTGATGCGGCGAACGATGTCGTTGATATTGAGACAGAAGCGATCGAACCGCCGCCAGAAGTAGTCGATGCGACGACAGCAGACTATATTAATGGCGTCGTAAAAATTGGGAAGCGTCTATTCATCTTATTAAACTTAGAAAAAGTATTAAAAACGGAGAAAGGATAATTTGTCCATGTCATATTTTGAACGGATGAGTGCCGTCCATATGGACATACTAAAAGAGATTGGAAATATTGGAGCGGGCCATGCAGCAACAGCGTTATCACAGTTGCTAAATAAAAGAATAGAAATGACGATTCCAGATGTGCGCATCATTTCATTTGATGAAATGATGGACATTGTCGGTGGAGCTGATAATGTCGTTGCTGCCGTTTTTTTGCGCATCGAAGGAGATGCACCCGGCAACATGTTTTTCGTGTTATCGCTTGAACAAGCGGAACGGTTTATTCGACAAATGATTGGTGATGAACAATTTAAACTTGAACAAGATTGTTCGGAGTTGTCGCTTTCTGCTTTGCAGGAGCTTGGCAACATTTTAGCTGGCTCATATTTATCATCTTTATCCGATTTCACAAACTTAAATTTATATCCATCTGTTCCGGCGCTTAGCATTGATATGATCGGAGCGATTTTAAGCTATGGATTAATTGAAATGTCGCGCGTCGGCGATCATGTCATTGTCGTGGACACGGCAATTCATGAGGAGCATCAGCCGAATGATCGTGTAAATGGCCACTTTTTCTTACTTCCTGACCCAGAATCGTTTCGTATCATCTTTCAGTCTTTAGGTGTGGAACATGATGAGTGAAATTGTTCATGTAGTTAAAGTCGGAATTGCTGACATGAACGTGGTGAAAGCGCCACATGTCATTCGTACATGCGGACTCGGCTCATGCGTTGGGGTTGTCGTGTACGACTTAGCAAAAGAAGTGGCAGGGATGGCGCATGTTATGTTGCCAGATTCGTCGTTAGCAAAATCCGAGCAAATGAACGTAGCGAAATATGCCGACACGGCGATTGAAGAGTTAATACGTCGCGTCATCGGGGCAGGAGGACGAAACGGGCATTTAAAAGCGAAAATGGCCGGCGGTGCGCAAATGTTTCAATTTCGAACAGGGACGACAGATATGATGCGCATTGGACCGCGCAACGTTGAAGCTGTCCGCGAACAGCTTCAACGTTTTCGCATCCCGATCGTCGCTGAAGACGTCGGGGGAAGTAGTGGGCGGACGATAGAATTTCATCCGAAAACAGGCATATTGCTAATTCGAACAGTAAATCAAGGGGTACGGGAAATGTAATGGCTAGTACATGGAAATTTAACGTTGTTTTCGCCTTATTCGGCTGTATGATCGCCTTCTTTTCTTCGTTGTTGCAAAATAGTATATGGACGTCTATCATGCGCGCCTTTCTCACATTTGCTATTTTCTTTATTTTTGCTTTTGTCATTCGCTGGATGGTCGCCTTTATTCAAAAAGATGAATCCACTCCAGACGTTTCACGGACGGAACGAAATGATGAACATGTAGAGCAAATGATTGAAGGTTTGAGCGAAGAAGAGCAACAAAAAGTCGCGCAATATATTCGTCAACTGTTAAGCCATGAAGAAAAATAAATTTCAAACGTTGTAGGCTACCTTTTCACCTAGGGGGGATGATATGATTGAACAATGCTGGCAAAAGTGGATAGACGCTCGCGATCGGGAAGCGGGCGATCAACTCATTGAAAAATATATGCCGCTTGTTGATTATCACGTCCAACGTATCGCTTCATCCCTTCCGAAAAGCGTGAGGAAAGAAGAATTGAAAAGTTTAGCTTTGCTCGGCTTGTATGATGCGCTTGAAAAATTTGATCCTTCACGCGATTTAAAATTTGATACGTACGCGTCATTCCGCATTCGCGGAGCGATTTTAGATGGATTGCGGAAAGAAGATTGGCTTCCGCGCAGCGTGCGAGAAAAGGCAAAAAAAATTGAAGCAACGATCGAACAGCTGCAACAAACGTACATGCGTGAAATAAGTGCTAAAGAAGTTGCTGAAGCGTTAAACATGCCAGAAGATGAAGTGTATACTGTCATGAGCGAACAATTTTTCGCTCACATCTTATCGCTTGATGAACGGCCATTTGATGATGATGACGAACATATGTCATTTACCATTCGTGACGATCAATCGCCATCGCCTGAAGAACATATATTGCGCGAGGAGCAAATTGCACAATTGGCAAACGTCATTCAACAACTAAATGAAAAAGAACAATTAGTCGTTAGCTTATTTTACAAAGAAGAATTGACGTTCACAGAAATCGGGCACATTATGGGGCTGTCAACGTCGCGTATTTCCCAAATTCACGCTAAAGCATTATTTAAAATGCGCAAATTGATTGAGCAAGCTATGTAGTGATGGCAGTCCTTCATCAATTTTATGAAGGAAGTGACAAATATGAGCTTCAAACTCGTCGAATTGCAAGTCGCGTTGCCGAAAACGCATGAGCTCGGAAAATGGCAAGAACATATGCAACAGTACGGACAGCTTGCTCAACAACAGCTTGCAGCAGAGATGAAAAAACAAGATGAGCGCATTCGGCAACAAGTCACGAAAGCCGAACGAAGCGAACGAACAAAATGGAAAAAACATGATGAAAAAAGAGAAAAGAGCAAACACCCTTACAAAGGGACACACATTGACTTCATTGGATAAGAGGGATGATATGACGACGTTTTTATGGATGATCAGCTTCGTTTTGCACGGCATTTCGCTCTTTCTCATTATTCTTTTATCGTTAAAGTGGATGAAAATGAAAGAGGCAGAAAAAGAGCAAGAGCAATGGCTTCGCGAAATGGAAACGATGATGACGACATATTTAATGCAGTTTAAGGAAGAGAACGAACGATTTGTTAAACAAATTACATCATCGGCTGTTCGTCAAAAGAAAAAAGAAGCGCCTCCTTCGCTGCCGATCGAGCAAGTGGTCGATCGAGTGGAACTGTCGACAGCTAAGCGAAATGGAGAGCAATCGCTTGAATCGCTCGTTTCGGAAGCATTAAAGCTTCAACAACAAGGAAAAACGATCGACGAAATAGCGAAAGCGTTAAAACGTGGCAAGACAGAAATAGAGCTTTTGCTTAAATTTCACCAAAAGTAGTTGAATGTGCTTTTTAATTATGATATAGTTCTATTTGGTGTGAATACACACGCTCATCGATTTAAGCGACGGTGCTGCTTTGCAGTCTTGCTTAAAAATGACGTGAGCGGAGGAAAAAACCATCTAGGAGGATGAAAGATGTCTGTTATTTCAATGAAACAGTTGCTTGAAGCAGGGGTTCACTTCGGGCATCAAACACGTCGTTGGAACCCAAAAATGAAAAAATACATTTTCACTGAGCGCAATGGTATTTACATCATTGACTTGCAAAAAACAGTGAAAAAAGTAGAAGAAGCGTACAACTTCGTTAAAGAGCTTGCGGCAAACGGTGGCAAAATTTTATTCGTTGGTACGAAAAAACAAGCGCAAGATTCTGTGAAAGAAGAAGCAGAACGTTCTGGCATGTTCTACGTAAACCAACGTTGGTTAGGTGGAACGTTAACAAACTTTGCAACGATCCAAAAACGTATTAAACGTTTAAAAGAGATCGAAAGAATGGCTGAAGACGGCACATTCGATGTATTGCCTAAAAAAGAAGTGGTAAAACTAAAGAAAGAATTAGAGCGTCTTGAAAAGTTTTTAGGCGGTATTAAAGAAATGAAAGAATTGCCAGATGCGTTATTTGTTATCGACCCACGCAAAGAGCGCATTGCCGTTGCAGAAGCTCGTAAATTAAACATTCCGATCATCGGAATCGTAGATACAAACTGCGATCCAGACGAAATCGACTACGTCATTCCTGCGAACGACGATGCGATTCGTGCTGTGAAGCTTCTTACAGCTAAAATTGCTGATGCAATTTTAGAAGCAAAACAAGGCGAAGAAGCCGTTGTCACAGCTGAGTAAACATGTGAAAGGTGATAAGAGGGGGAAGCCTTTTATCACCTTTTTTTAAGAAAATCGGGCATACTAAGCATACAAACCGTTTCGGTTTGTGTACATACGATTTCGCACATAAAAAAGGAGGATGTTTGACATGGCAATTACTGCTCAAATGGTAAAAGAGTTGCGCGAAAAGACAGGCGCAGGAATGATGGACTGCAAAAAAGCATTAACAGAAACAAACGGTGATATGGAAAAAGCGATCGACTGGCTTCGCGAAAAAGGAATGGCGAAAGCAGCGAAAAAAGCAGATCGCATCGCAGCCGAAGGAACAACGTTAATCGAAGTAGATGGAAATACAGCAGTCATTTTAGAAGTAAACTCTGAAACAGACTTCGTTGCGAAAAACGAAGGATTTAAAACGTTAGTTAAAGAATTAGCAGCGCATTTATTAAAGCATAAGCCTGCAACAGTAGAAGAAGCGCTACAACAAAAAATGGACAATGGTGCAACAGTAGAAGAGCACATTAACGCAGCGATTGCTAAAATTGGTGAGAAAATTACGTTACGTCGTTTTGCAGTTGTAGAAAAAGGCGACAATGCAGCGTTCGGTGCATACTTGCACATGGGGGGCCGCATCGGCGTATTAACTGTATTAGAAGGTACAACAAATAGCGACGTGGCAAAAGATGTAGCGATGCACATTGCAGCAATTAATCCAAAATACGTTTCTCGCGATGAAGTATCTGCGGATGAAATTGCTCGTGAGCGTGAAGTGTTAAAACAGCAAGCATTAAACGAAGGAAAACCAGAAAACATCGTTGAAAAAATGGTTGAAGGTCGTTTAGGCAAATTCTTTGAAGATATTTGCTTGCTTGAGCAAAGCTTTGTCAAAAATCCAGATGTGAAAGTGCGTCAATTTGTAGAATCAAATGGCGCAACGGTGAAAAGCTTCATCCGTTACGAAGTAGGCGAAGGAATTGAAAAACGTCAAGATAACTTCGCTGAAGAAGTTATGAGCCAAGTTCGTAAGTAAGGAAGCAAATAGGGAACACATACGTGTTCCCTATTTTTAAAGAACGGGATGGAGGTTTACAATGGAAAGCCCAAAATATAAACGTGTCGTTTTAAAACTAAGTGGTGAAGCGTTAGCTGGTGATCAAGGCTTCGGGATTAATCCAGCGGTCATTAAATCGATTGCCCAGCAAGTGAAAGAAGTAGCTGAACTTGGAGTCGAAGTCGCTGTCGTTGTTGGCGGCGGAAACATTTGGCGTGGAAAAGTTGGTAGCGAAATGGGAATGGATCGTGCCACAGCGGATTACATGGGCATGTTAGCAACGGTAATGAACTCGCTCGCCCTACAAGATAGCTTAGAGCAACTCGGTGTACAAACACGTGTACAAACGTCTATTGAAATGCGTCAAGTGGCAGAGCCGTACATTCGTAGAAGGGCTATCCGTCATCTAGAGAAAAAACGTGTCGTCATTTTCGCGGCAGGCACAGGAAACCCATATTTTTCAACAGATACGACAGCTGCGCTTCGTGCGGCAGAAATTGAAGCGGACGTTATTTTAATGGCGAAAAACAACGTAGACGGCGTGTATAGTGCCGATCCAAAAGTCGATAAAAATGCGGTCAAGTACGATGAATTATCTTACTTAGATGTAATTAAACAAGGGTTAGGTGTGATGGATTCCACCGCTTCCTCGCTATGTATGGATAACGATATTCCACTTATCGTTTTCTCGATTATGGAAGAAGGAAATATTAAACGTGCTGTATTAGGCGAAAATATTGGAACAATTGTAAGGGGGAAATAAGATGCAAGTATTAACGAATGCGAAAGAAAAAATGGATAAAGCTGTACAAGCGTTTTCTCGTGAACTCGCAACGGTTCGTGCTGGACGAGCAAATCCTGCTTTGTTAGAAAAAATTACAGTTGATTATTATGGCATGCCAACACCGATTATTCAGTTAGCAGGTATTCAAGTGCCAGAAGCGCGTCTTCTTGTCATTCAGCCGTATGACAAATCGGTATTAAAAGAAATCGAAAAAGCCATTTTAGCATCGGATTTAGGACTTACACCTTCAAATGACGGTTCAGTCATTCGCATCGCAATTCCACCGCTCACTGAAGAGCGTCGTCGTGAACTTGTGAAGCTCGTGAAAAAATATGCAGAAGAAGCGAAAGTTGCTGTGCGCAACATCCGTCGCGATGCAAATGACGAGTTGAAAAAGTTAGAGAAAAACGGCGACATTACGGAAGATGAATTGCGTGGGTATACAGAAGACATTCAAAAATTAACGGATGACCACATTGCAAAAATTGATGCGATTACGAAAGAAAAAGAGAAAGAAATTATGGAAGTATAAGTCCCTCTATGTTTATAGAGGGTTTTTTGCTATAATTACGAAATAGGGCGCACAGCCTGATCACGATGGACGAAAGCTGGAGGACACGCGCTAATGTTTGAAAAAATGAAAAGATGGAAAAACAAAGAAGAAGTAAGTTCAAAACAATCCATTTTACAAGGGCCAATTCCGGCGCATGTGGCGATCATTATGGATGGAAATGGACGTTGGGCGAAAAAGCGCGCGTTGCCACGTATGGCTGGACATTACGAAGGGATGCAGACGGTGCGAAAAATTACGCGCTTTGCGAACGAGCTAGGTGTAAAAGTGTTGACGCTATACGCATTTTCGACGGAAAATTGGAAAAGGCCAAAAACGGAAGTTGACTATTTAATGCAATTGCCTGAACAATTTTTAAACACATTTTTACCTGAGCTCATCGCCGAAAACGTGCAAGTACGCGTGATGGGACATAAAGATGAACTACCTTTACATACGTTACGTGCAGTTGAAAAAGCGATCGAAGAAACGAAGCAAAATACAGGTTTAATTTTAAACTTTGCGCTAAACTACGGAAGTCGCGCGGAAATTGTACATGCGGTACAAAAGCTCGTTACTGATATTCAAAGCGGAACGATTGAAGTAAGCGATGTCGATGAGCAGTTGTTCCATTCGTATTTGATGACAAACGATTTGCCTGATCCGGATTTACTCATTCGTACAAGCGGGGAAATTCGGTTAAGTAATTTTATGCTTTGGCAGTTAGCTTATACGGAGTTTTGGTTTACAGATGTATTATGGCCAGATTTTACAGAGCAACATTTTTTACAGGCGGTACATGCATTCCAGCAACGAAGCCGTCGATTTGGAGGCGTATAATTTCATATGAAACAAAGAATTGTAACAGCGATCATTGCAGCTTCAATCTTTTTACCTATTGTCATATACGGCCGATGGCCATTTCTCATTTTAACGTATGTGTTAGCTACGGTTGGTTTATTTGAGCTCATTCGTATGAAACGCATATCGCTCTTTTCGTTTCCGAGCGTCGTCAGTTTTCTCGTTTTATGGCTCTTTTTATATCCATATGAACATATGATAAACATATGGATGCTCATCATCGGGCTTTTATTGTTGCTTATTTATACGGTTATATCTAAAAATGCGTTTACGTTCGATGACGCCGGTTTTATGATTGCTTCTTTGTTATATGTAGGCGTCGGATTTTATTCCTTTTTACAAGTGCGAGAAGCAGGATTGTCTTATATTTTTTATGCCCTATTTTTAATTTGGGCAACAGATAGCGGAGCGTATTTTATCGGTCGGGCGTTTGGGAAGCGTAAATTATGGGAGCATATTAGTCCGAATAAAACGGTAGAAGGTGCGATAGGCGGCGTGTTATGTGCGCTTCTTGTTGTGAGCGTTTATGAGTGGCTATCGCCGTTTGCCCCATCGTTTCTTTTGTTGCTTATTGGAACCGTTATTTTATCTATTTTCGGGCAGCTCGGTGATCTAGTTGAATCCGCGTTTAAACGCCACTATGGAGTAAAAGATTCAGGGGCGATTTTACCAGGGCACGGCGGCATTTTAGATCGTTTCGACAGTTTGCTGTTTATTTTACCGATTTTATATTTGTTTTACCTCATTGTGTAAAAAGGAGTGGACAGTTTGCGAGCAATTAGCTTATTAGGTGCGACAGGTTCGATCGGGATGCAAACGCTCGATGTCATTCGCGCCCATCGTGATGCGTTTTGTCTCGTTGCTTTTTCAGCTGGGCGAAACATTGAACAGGCTCGAATGATTATTGAACAATTTTCACCGAAAATCGTATGTGTCGCTCAAAAAGAAGATGCGGACATGTTACAGCGCGAATATATTGGACGTGTGCGCATCGTTTCCGGTGAAGACGGGTTGATTGAGGTGGCGACGGTTGAACAAGCGGATATTGTCGTTAATGCGGTTGTAGGAAGCGTCGGACTAGTGCCTACGTTAAAAGCGATAGAGGCGGGAAAAACAATCGCATTAGCGAACAAAGAAACGTTAGTTACTGCGGGTCATCTCGTCATGAAGCACGCCGCTGCCTATGGTGTCTCGATTTTGCCGATAGATAGTGAACATTCCGCGATTTTTCAATGTTTACAAGGAGAAAAACAGAAAAACGTTGAATGTATTATTTTGACCGCATCCGGAGGTAGTTTTCGCGATCGTACGCGCGAGCAGCTGCAGCATGTCACCGTTGCAGAAGCGCTCAAACATCCGAATTGGTCGATGGGGGCAAAAATTACGATCGATTCTGCGACGATGATGAACAAAGGACTCGAAGTCATCGAGGCGCATTGGTTGTTCTACTTACCGTATGAGCAAATTCATGTGCTCTTACATAAAGAAAGCATTATTCATTCCATGGTACAGTTTCATGATGGAAGCGTCATTGCCCAACTTGGAACGCCAGATATGCGCGTGCCCATTCAATATGCATTAACATATCCAGATCGCTTTCCGCTCCATATCGAGCGACTAAACTTAGCAGAAGTGGCCACGTTACATTTTCAAAAAGTGGACATGAACCGGTTTCGTTGTTTACAATTTGCTTATGAGGCAGGAAAAATAGGCGGGACGATGCCGACCGTGTTAAACGCTGCAAACGAAGAAGCAGTGGCCGCCTTTTTAGCTGGGCAAATATCGTTTTTAGCGATTGAACAATACATTGAGCAGGCGATGGAACGGCATGTCCCGATTGCTGATCCGGATCTTGACACGATTCGAATGATTGATCGCGAAACGCGACAATTTGTAAAATCACTACACATATAAAAGGTGGTTGGAACGTTGGAAACGGTTATTGCTTTTATTATCATTTTTGGTGCGCTTGTATTTTTTCATGAGTTAGGTCACTTTATTTTCGCTAAGCGGGCTGGTATTTTATGCCGTGAGTTTGCGATTGGATTCGGCCCAAAAGTGTTTTCCATGAAAAAAGGAGAAACGACATATACGATTCGCTTACTTCCACTCGGTGGTTTCGTCCGCATGGCCGGTGAAGATCCGGAGATGATGGACGTTAAGCGCGGTCAAGTTGTCGGATTATTGTTTGACTCGGAAGGCAAAGTGAAAAAAGTAATCGTCAATCATAAAGATGAATATCCAGATGCCAAAATCATTGAAGTGGAGCGCGCTGACTTTGAGCATGAGCTATATATTGAAGGCTATGAAGGTGATGATGATCGCTTACAACGTTTTGAATTAAGTGACCAAGCGTATTTTGTCATTGACAGAGAGGAAATGCAAATTGCGCCGTACGATCGTCAATTCGGTTCTAAAACGCTCGGACAGCGCGCCATGACTATTTTCGCTGGCCCGCTAATGAACTTTATTTTAGCGCTCGTCATTTTTATTGTTATTGGGCTGCTGCAAGGCTATCCGGTTGACAAACCGATCATTGGCGAGTTAACCGAAGACGGTGCAGCACGTGAAGCTGGGTTAAAGCAAGGGGATGTTGTCATTTCCATCGATGGACAGTCCATGTCTTCGTGGACAGATGTCGTTACAGTCATTCGGAAAAGTCCAGAAAAACCGCTCCAATTTCAAATCAATCGCAACGGTGAAATGATCGATCTTACCGTTACACCGGAAAAGAAAACGATTGAAGGAGAAACAATTGGACTAATTGGCGTGTATGGACCGATGGAAAAATCAGTTGTTGGTGCTATAAAGCAGGGCGCGCTAGAAACGTACTATTGGACAAAGGAGATTATTGTTGGTTTAGGTCATTTGCTGACGGGAAAATTTTCGTTCGATATGTTATCTGGACCAGTTGGTATTGCAGTTTCGACGCATAAAGTCGCTCAATCAGGTGTGTATTACTTAATGAAATGGGGAGCGATTTTAAGCATCAACTTAGGGATTATCAACTTACTTCCGCTTCCAGCGCTCGATGGTGGCCGCTTAACGTTTTTTGCGCTTGAAGCGTTGCGTGGAAAGCCGATTGATCGCCAAAAAGAAGGCATTGTGCATTTTATTGGCTTCGCCCTTCTTATGTTGCTTATGCTTGTTGTGACATGGAACGATATTCAAAAATTTTTCTTATAATAAATTGATGGAGTAAGAGGTGCAAGAGATGAAACAAAGTATGTCATTTATTCCTACGTTGCGTGAAGTACCAGCAGATGCGGAAATTAAAAGCCATCAGCTATTGCTTCGCGCCGGCTTCATTCGTCAAAATGCAAGCGGAGTATATAGTTTTTTACCGCTCGGCAAGCGTGTGTTGCAAAAAATCGAAGCGATCATTCGCGAAGAAATGGAGCGCGCCGGTGCTATTGAGCTGCTCATGCCAGCGCTCCAACAAGCCGAATTATGGCAAGAATCAGGTCGTTGGTATTCGTACGGACCGGAATTGATGCGTTTAAAAGATCGCCACGATCGCGACTTTGCGCTTGGGGCAACACATGAAGAAGTCATTACGGCGCTCGTTCGTGATGAAGTGAAGTCATATAAACGTTTGCCGCTGACGCTTTATCAAATTCAAACGAAGTTTCGCGACGAAAAGCGTCCGCGCTTCGGTTTGCTTCGCGGTCGTGAATTTATCATGAAAGACGCGTATTCCTTTCATGCTTCACACGAAAGTTTAGATGAAGTGTACAATAAAATGTACGAAGCGTATGCAAACGTCTTCCGTCGTTGCGGATTAAATTTCCGTGCAGTCATCGCCGATTCTGGTGCGATGGGCGGAAAAGATACGCATGAATTTATGGTTTTATCTGATGTTGGAGAAGATACGATTGCATACTCAGATTCCTCTAATTATGCTGCGAACATTGAAATGGCACCAGTGATTACAACGTATGAGCGAAGCGATGAGCCGCATGCACCGCTTGAAAAAGTGCATACGCCAGAACAACGCTCAATTGAAGAAGTGAGCCAATTCCTTCAAGTGCCAAAAGAAAAATGTATCAAGTCGTTGCTGTTTAAAGTAGACGATCGTTACGTGCTCGTTCTCGTTCGCGGCGATCATGAGGTTAACGATGTGAAAGTGAAAAATATATTAGAAGCAACAGTTGTTGAATTAGCAACACCAGATGAAACGAAACAAGTAATGAGCTGCGAAGTTGGTTCCCTTGGTCCAATTGGCGTTCGCGACGATGTGCTCGTTTTAGCCGATCATGCGGTGAAAGCAATTGTTAACGGTGTATGTGGAGCGAATGAAGCCCACTACCATTACAAAGGAGTTAACCCAGATCGTGACTTTGCTGCGCAATATGCCGATGTTCGCTTTATTCAAGAAGGAGACCCATCGCCAGACGGAAAAGGAACGATTCGTTTTGCGCGTGGAATCGAAGTTGGACATGTATTTAAACTCGGAACGCGTTATAGTGAAGCGATGAATGCAACATATTTAGACGAAAATGGGCGCACGCAGCCGATGATTATGGGGTGCTATGGCATTGGTGTATCTCGCACACTTGCAGCCATCGCAGAGCAATATAACGATGAACACGGGCTCATTTGGCCGACAGCAGTTGCTCCGTTCCATGTTCATCTCATTTCTGTCAATCCAAAAGTGGACGAGCAACGGGAACTTGCAGATGAATGGTATGACCGTTTACAACAAGAAGGATTTGAAGTGTTGTACGATGATCGTGCAGAACGTCCAGGAGTAAAATTTGCTGACAGCGATTTAATTGGCTTGCCTGTGCGTGTAACGGTCGGAAAGCGCGCAAGTGAAGGAATTGTTGAAGTGAAAGTGCGCAAAACAGGTGAAACAGAAGAAGTGCACGTGTCGCAATTAATTGAAACATTGCGCCGTTATTTGTAGACGACAGAGAGGGGGGTCCCTCTCTTTCTGTCGTCTATCGCTCCCAAACGATGTATAAAAAAGAAAGGGAGGTGTACCGTTACATCTTTTTGTAACGAACAACAATGAAGGAAGAACAAAAGGAAGAACAAAAAGAACGATTTTCTATTTTACTACAACAGTTACAGCTTTCTTCTTCTCATATCGCAAACGATTTGGCGCATGGACGAATTGAAAAAGTCGTTGTCGACAAACGAACGACATGTTGGCATTTTTACTTTCGCTTTCCTGCCATTTTGCAAGCGCACGTATATGCTGAATTTCGTAAACGATTAATCGAACAATTTCGCCATATCGCCCATGTGCAATGCACAGTTGCAGTAGAGGATCAAACGTTTACTGCTGAAGATGTCGCGATGTATTGGCCGATTTTTATTGACACGATTCAACAAAACTCGCCTCTTCTTTCCTTGCTCGCGCAACAGCAACCGGCAGTAAAAGGAACGAAAGTAACTGTACAAGCGCGCAATGAGGCAGAAGCGATTGCTTTGAAAAAACGATTTGCTCAATTGTTTGCTGAGACGTACGCCTCGTTTGGCTTTCCGCATTTGCAATTAGAAGCTGACGTGAAACACGATGAACAGCAGTTTGAACAATTTTTATCTCAAAAACAAAAAGAAGATGAAGAGCGCGCTTTAGCCGCGTTTATGGAAGCGATGCCGAAACAAGAAGAGAACCACGAGAATGAGGAAAGCGGTCCGCTTGTAATTGGTTACCATATTAAAGACGAGGAACAAATTCGTTCTCTTGACCAAATTGTAGAAGAAGAGCGGCGTGTCGTCGTGCAAGGGTACGTTTTTGACGTAGAAGCAAAAGAGTTAAAAAGTGGAAGAACATTATTGACGTTGAAAATGACCGACTATACAAACTCCATTCTTGTGAAAATGTTTTCGCGCGATAAAGAAGATGCAGAATTAATGCAACGTGTAAAAAAAGGAATGTGGGTTAAAGTGCGCGGTAGCGTGCAAAACGATACGTTTGTACGCGATCTTGTGCTCATTGCGAACGATTTAAATGAAGTGAAACCAAATGAACGTCAAGATACGGCGGAAGAAAAGCGTGTCGAGCTGCATGTTCATACGCAGATGAGTCAAATGGATGCTGTCGCCTCTATCACAAAGCTTGTTGAACAAGCAAAAAAATGGGGTCATGAGGCGATCGCTGTAACGGATCATGCCGTTGTCCAGTCGTTTCCTGAAGCATATAGTGCAGGGAAAAAATATGGTGTGAAAATTTTATATGGGCTAGAGGCGAATATCGTCGATGATGGTGTACCGATCGCTTACAATGAAGCTCACCGTCGCCTTATGGACGATACGTTTGTCGTATTTGACGTGGAAACGACAGGGCTTTCCGCTGTATATGATACAATTATTGAATTAGCCGCGGTAAAAGTAAAAAACGGAGAAATTATTGACCGTTTTGAGTCGTTTGCTAACCCGCATCATCCGCTTTCTGCAACGACTATTGAATTAACGAAAATTACGGACGATATGTTAAAAGACGCTCCAGACGTCGAAGAAGTGTTAGAGAAATTTTATCACTGGATAGAAGACTGTGTGCTCGTTGCCCATAATGCAACGTTTGATATTGGTTTTTTAAATGCAGGATTTAAAAAGATTCATCGGGGTAAAGTAACAAATCCAGTTATTGATACACTTGAACTTGCTCGCTATTTATATCCGGAGTTAAAAAACCATCGTTTAAATACGCTTTGTAAAAAATTTAACATTGAATTAACTCAACACCATCGCGCCATTTATGATGCTGAAGCGACAGGGTATTTGCTTATTCATTTATTGAAAGAGCTTGATGAAAAAGGAATTACTTATCACGACCATCTCAATGTGGCATCGAAAGAACAAGGTGCTTTTCAGCGATCACGCCCGTTTCATGCGACATTGCTCGTGCAAAACGAAGTCGGTTTAAAAAACTTATTTAAACTCGTCTCATTTTCACATGTTCATTATTTTTACCGGGTTCCGCGCATTCCACGTTCCGTATTACAGCAACATCGCGAAGGTATTTTAGTCGGTTCAGGATGCGACAAAGGTGAGTTGTTTGAAGCGATGATGCAAAAAGGAATGGAAGAAGCAGAAAAAATTGCTCCGTTTTATGACTTTCTTGAAGTGCATCCACCGGAAGTGTACGCTCCGCTCATTGAGATGGAGTATGTGCGCGATGAAGCAGCGGTAAAAGAAATTATTACAAATATTGTGGAACTTGGCGAAAGGCTCGGCATTCCGGTTGTGGCGACAGGAAACGTACATTACGTGAACAAAGAGGATAAAATTTATCGCAAAATTTTAATTCATTCACAATCGGGCGGCAATCCGTTAAATCGACATGAATTGCCGAACGTTCATTTCCGAACGACAAACGAAATGTTAGAGGCGTTTTCATTTCTTGGCGAACAAAAAGCGAAAGAAATTGTTGTCACAAATACAAACAAGATCGCCCATCTCATCGGGGAAGTGAAACCGATTAAAGATGAGCTGTACACACCAAAAATCGAAGGCGCAGACGAAGAAATTCATCGCATGAGCTATGAGCGTGCAAAAAGCATTTACGGTGATCCGCTTCCAGACATCGTTGAAAAACGATTAGAGAAAGAGTTAAAGAGCATTATCGGTCATGGCTTTGCAGTCATTTATTTAATTTCTCATAAACTTGTAAAAAAATCGCTTGATGACGGCTATCTTGTCGGTTCTCGCGGTTCGGTCGGCTCGTCATTTGTTGCGACGATGACCGAAATTACGGAAGTTAATCCGCTTCCACCGCATTACGTCTGTCCGAACTGCAAGCATTCCGAGTTTTTTGATGACGGCTCGGTCGGTTCTGGATTTGATTTACCGGATAAAGACTGCCCGAAATGTGGCACACGGTACAATAAAGATGGACACGACATCCCTTTTGAAACGTTTTTAGGGTTTAAAGGGGATAAAGTGCCAGATATCGATTTGAACTTCTCAGGCGAGTATCAACCGCGAGCGCATAACTATACGAAAGTGTTATTCGGTGAAGATAACGTATATCGCGCAGGAACGATTGGCACCGTAGCTGACAAAACAGCGTATGGGTTTGTGAAAGGGTATATAAACGATCATAACCTTCACGTGCGCGGGGCAGAAGTAGATCGGTTAGCGGCAGGATGTACGGGAGTCAAGCGGACGACAGGACAACACCCAGGCGGTATTATCGTCGTTCCAGATTATATGGACATTTATGATTTTACACCGATCCAATATCCAGCCGATGATACGAGTGCGGAGTGGCGTACAACCCATTTTGATTTCCACTCCATTCACGATAACTTATTAAAGTTAGATATTCTCGGACACGATGATCCAACAGTGATTCGCATGTTGCAAGATTTAAGCGGAATTGATCCAAAAACAATTCCGACAGACGATCCAGAAGTGATGAAAATTTTTAGTAGCACACAATCGCTTGGAGTAACGCCTGAACAAATTATGTGCAATACAGGTACGCTAGGAATTCCGGAGTTCGGTACGCGCTTCGTTCGCCAAATGTTAGAAGAAACAAAACCGAAAACATTTTCGGAGCTTGTGCAAATTTCAGGTTTATCGCACGGGACAGACGTTTGGCTCGGCAACGCCCAAGAGCTTATTCAGAGCGGAACGTGTACGCTATCGGAAGTGATCGGATGTCGCGACGACATTATGGTATATTTAATTTACCGCGGTTTAGAGCCGTCGCTAGCATTTAAAATTATGGAATCAGTGCGGAAAGGGAAAGGATTAACGCCGGAGTTTGAAGAGGAAATGCGCAAGCACGATGTGCCGAAATGGTACATTGAATCGTGCAAAAAAATTAAATATATGTTCCCGAAAGCCCATGCGGCTGCTTACGTGTTAATGGCGGTGCGCATCGCGTATTTTAAAGTGCACCACCCGCTTCTTTACTATGCATCATATTTTACCGTACGCGCAGAAGATTTTGATTTAGATGCGATGATTCAAGGATCTGCTGCGATTCGTAAACGAATTGAAGAAATTCAAGCGAAAGGGCTTGACGCTTCCGCAAAAGAAAAAAACTTATTAACGGTGCTTGAAATTGCCCTCGAAATGTGTGAACGAGGATTTTCATTCAAAAATATCGACTTGTATCGTTCACAAGCAACAGAGTTTATTATTGACGGAAATTCGCTCATTCCGCCGTTTAATGCGATTCCAGGATTAGGGACGAACGTTGCGCTTAGCATCGTGCGCGCGCGGGAAGAAGGCGAATTTTTATCGAAAGAAGATTTACAGCAACGTGGAAAAGTATCAAAAACGATTTTAGAATATCTCGAAAGTCGCGGCTGTTTGCAGTCGCTACCAGATCAAAACCAATTGTCGCTCTTTTAAATGAGTTGCAATTTTTTTGCCAATATGTTATAGTTCTAGTGGAAATGGTAAAGATAATGTACAAAAAGAGTGGGGAAACCCACTCTTTCGTATTGATTCGAGATTCCTTGCCGTTGCAAGGGATTTTCTTGCAGTTAGGAGGACCAAGATGAAAAAAGTGACGCACATTGTTGAAGAGCTCGTCACCCCGATTTTGACAGAGATCGGATTAGAGCTTGTCGACATTGAATATGTGAAAGAGGGAAAGAACTGGTTTTTACGCGTCTTTATTGATTCACCGACTGGAATTGATATTGATCAATGCGGTGTCGTCAGCGAACGATTAAGCGAAAAGCTAGATGAAGTCGATCCGATTCCGCACAATTACTTTTTAGAAGTATCGTCACCGGGGGCTGAACGTCCGCTCAAAAAGACGAGAGATTTCGAACGTGCCATCGGGAAACATGTTTATATGAAAACGTACGAACCGATTGATGGCCAAAAAGAGTTCGAAGGGTTGTTAGCCGCATTTGATGGTCATACGGTGACAGTAGAAGTGAAAGTAAAAACAAAGAAAAAAATGGTGACGATTCCATACGAAAAAGTAGCTAGCGCACGGCTGGCTGTCATTTTCTCTTAATTCACATAAAGGGGGACGACCGGTTCATGAATACAGAATTGTTGGATGCCTTAACGGCGCTTGAGCGCGATAAAGGCATTAGTAAAGAAGTGTTAATTGAAGCGATTGAGGCGGCGATTGTGTCCGCTTATAAACGTAACTTTAATCAAGCGCAAAACGTGCGTGTTGACTTTAATCAAGAAACGGGAACGATTCGTGTATTTGCACGCAAAGAAGTAGTAGATGAAGTGTACGATTCCCGCTTAGAAATTTCGCTCGATGAAGCGAAGCGAATCAATCCAAATTATCAAGTAGGCGACGTCGTTGAAATTGAGGTGACGCCGAAAAACTTCGGACGTATTGCTGCTCAAACAGCGAAACAAGTAGTGACACAACGCGTTCGTGAAGCGGAGCGCGGCGTCATTTATGCCGAATTCGCTGATCGTGAAGAAGATATTATGACAGGTATTGTACAGCGAACAGATTCGAAATTTATTTATGTCAGCCTCGGTAAAATTGAGGCGCTACTTCCGATAAGTGAACAAATGCCGAATGAAACATATAAGCCGCATGATCGCATTAAAGTATACATTACAAAAGTAGAAAAAACGACAAAAGGACCACAAATTTACGTATCGCGCACGCATCCAGGATTGCTTAAGCGATTGTTTGAATTGGAAGTGCCGGAAATTTATGACGGGACGGTAGAAATTAAGTCCGTTGCGCGTGAAGCAGGAGATCGTTCAAAAATTTCTGTTCATTCTGATAACCCTGAAGTCGATCCGGTTGGCGCGTGTGTCGGACCAAAAGGTCAGCGGGTACAAGCGATTGTAAACGAATTAAAAGGTGAAAAAATCGATATTGTTCGCTGGTCGGCAGATCCGGTTGAATTTGTAGCTAATGCGCTAAGTCCGTCAAAAGTGCTCGATGTCATCGTCAACGAAGAAGAAAAAGCAACGACGGTCATTGTGCCAGATTATCAATTATCTCTTGCGATCGGAAAACGTGGACAAAATGCGCGTTTAGCGGCTAAATTAACAAACTGGAAAATTGATATTAAAAGCCAGTCTGAAGCAGAACAGCTAGGTATTTACCCTCGTTCTTCATCATCGTTCCAAGTTGACGAAGAGGAGATTAGTGAGGTGGAGTAACATGCCGAAAAAAATTCCGATGCGCAAATGTGTTGTCACAGGGGAAATGAAGCCAAAGAAGGAGCTGATCCGCATCGTCCGCTCGAAAGAAGGCGATGTATCGATTGATCCGACAGGAAAAAAAGCTGGACGCGGTGCGTATATCACGTTAAGCAAAGAATGTATCTTGCTTGCGAAAAAGAAAAATACGCTTGCGCATCATTTAAAGACAACGATTGACGATTCAATTTACGAACAGCTATTACAGCTTGCTGAGAAGGAGAACGGAGAAACAAATGCATGATAAACCGTGGGCTTCTTTTCTCGGATTAGCGAATCGGGCGCGCAAAGTTGTTTCGGGAGAAGAGCTTGTCGTAAAGGAAATTCAGCGTAAGCGCGCGAAGCTTGTCATTTTATCGGAAGATGCATCAGAAAACACAACGAAGAAAATTTCCGATAAATGTGCGTTTTACCGCGTTCCACTTTGCTATGTAGACAATCGCTATGAATTAGGTGGGGCGATTGGAAAAGGAGCACGAGTCGTTGTAGCGATTACGGATGAAGGATTCGCACAAAAGCTAAAAACGATGCTCTAACATTTTGGGGGTGAATGTATGTCAAAAATGCGTGTATACGAATATGCCAAAAAACATAATGTGTCAAGTAAAGATGTCATCCATAAACTAAAAGAAATGAACATCGACGTATCAAACCATATGACGATGATTGAAGCCGATGTTGTCGAAAAGCTAGATCGTTCATTTAAACCAACACAAGAGCAAGAACGAAAACAACAAATGACAAAAGAGGAAAAGAAGCAACCAGCAAAGAAACATGTTTTAGAACAATTTGAAGAAGATGACGATACAGTTATTCAAAAGAAAGTGCCAATTAAAAAACCAGTAGTAAAAAATCGCGAAGGGAAAAAACACGACTTGCAAATCCAACAAAAAGAAAAGAAAATTTTCAATAACAAAAAAAATAAAAAACAAAAGCCTCAGCCAGCTCCACAGCCAGAAGTACAAAAGAAAAAAGAAAAAGAGCTTCCGAAAAAAGTGACGTTCGAAGGTTCATTAACGGTCGCTGAACTAGCAAAAAAATTAGGGAAACAGCCGTCAGAAATTATTAAAAAGCTATTTCTGCTCGGCATTCCAGCAACAATTAACCAAGACTTAGACAAAGATGCGATCGAGTTAATTTGTTCGGATTACGGTGTAGAAGTAGAAGAAAAAGTAACGATCGATGAAACAGAATTCGAAACGATTGAAATCGTCGACAATCCAGAAGATTTAGTCGAACGCCCGCCAGTCGTAACGATCATGGGACACGTTGACCACGGGAAAACAACGTTGCTTGATTCGATTCGCCACACGAAAGTAACAGAACAAGAGGCGGGCGGTATTACGCAACATATCGGTGCGTACCAAGTTGTAGTCAACGGCAAAAAAATCACGTTTTTAGATACACCTGGTCACGAAGCGTTTACAACGATGCGCGCGCGCGGGGCGCAAGTGACGGACATCGTCATTCTCGTCGTTGCAGCGGATGATGGAGTCATGCCACAAACTGTTGAAGCGATTAACCATGCGAAAGCGGCAAACGTTCCAATTATTGTGGCAGTCAATAAAATCGATAAGCCAACAGCAAATCCAGATCGCGTCATGCAAGAGTTAATGGAGTATGAGCTCGTTCCGGAAGAGTGGGGCGGCGATACAATTTATTGCAAACTATCGGCGTTAACGGGCGAAGGAATTGACAATTTACTTGAAATGATTTTGCTTGTTAGCGAGATGGAAGAATTAAAAGCAAATCCGAACCGCCGTGCGACAGGAACAGTAATTGAAGCGAAATTAGATAAAGGTCGCGGCCCAGTGGCGACGCTTCTCGTACAATCAGGTACGTTGCGCGTCGGCGATCCAATCGTCGTCGGATATACGTACGGACGTGTACGGGCGATGACGAACGATCTCGGTCGTCGCGTCAAAGAGGCAGGCCCGTCTACACCGGTAGAAATTACAGGGCTAAATGAAGTGCCGCAAGCGGGCGATCGCTTTATGGTGTTTGAAGATGAGAAAAAAGCTCGTCAAATTGGCGAAGCGCGCGCGCAAAAGCAAATTGTGCAACAACGAAGTGCGAAAGCGCGCGTCAGCTTAGATGATTTATTTGAAAAAATTAAGCAGGGTGAAATGAAAGAACTGAACATTATCGTGAAAGCGGATGTGCAAGGTTCTGTTGAAGCGCTCGTCGCTGCATTACAAAAAATTGAAGTCGAAGGTGTGCGCGTTAAAATTATTCACTCTGGCGTGGGCGCAGTTACAGAATACGACATTATGCTTGCATCCGCATCGAGCGCCATTGTGATTGGTTTCAACGTTCGTCCAGATGCGAATGCGAAACGTGTGGCGGAAGCGGAAAAAGTGGACATTCGCCTCCATCGCATCATTTATAAAGTGATCGAAGAAATCGAAGCGGCGATGAAAGGAATGCTTGATCCGGAGTATGAAGAAAAAGTCATCGGTCAAGCAGAAGTTCGACAAACGTTTAAAGTATCGAAAGTTGGTACGATCGCTGGTTGTTATGTGACAGATGGAAAAATTACGCGCGACAGCAGCGTTCGTCTCATTCGTCAAGGCATTGTCGTGTATGAAGGGCAAATTGACACGCTAAAACGTTACAAAGACGATGTAAAAGAAGTTGCCCAAGGATACGAATGCGGCGTCACGATTAAAAACTTTAATGATATTAAAGAGGGCGACGTCATTGAAGCTTATGTTATGCAAGAAGTTGAGCGGAAATGATCGGATACGTCGAATGCGAATGCATCATTTACGACGTCCAATCATTAAAAGAAAAACGAGCCGTGTTGCAACGTGTTGTCACACGGCTTAAACAAAAATATAATATATCCGTAGCCGAAGTAGATTATCAAAACGTATGGCAACGAACGAAGCTTGGAATTGTAGCCATTACAGCTGAGCGAACCGCAACGGAACAAGAATTGCACCGGGCGCTACAATTTATTGATTCGTTTCCAGAAATTGAGCGAACGGTTACGACATTTGAGTGGTTTTAATTGAGGTGATGATCATGAGTTTGCGAGCCACACGTGTAGGCGAACAAATGAAAAAAGAATTAAGCGATATTATTGGGCGCAAACTGAAAGACCCGCGCATCGGTTTTGTTACTGTTACAGATGTTCGGGTGACAGGCGATTTGCAGCAGGCGAAAGTATATATTTCTGTTCTTGGTGATGAAGAGCAAAAGAAAAATACGTTAAAAGGATTAGCGAAAGCCACAGGCTTCATCCGTTCGGAAATTGGGCAACGTATTCGTTTGCGCAAAACGCCAGAAATTTACTTTGAAATTGATGAAACGATCGATTACGGACAACGAATCGAAAGTTTAATTAAACAAATTTCCGAAGAAAAAGAACATAAAGAAGAATAATGGATAGACGTGCGTCTATCCATTTCCGCTATTTTTAGAGGTGAAGCGATGGACGGAGTGTTATTGTTACATAAACCTGCTGGCGTGACGTCACATGATTGTGTCATGCGCATTCGTAAGTTATTCCAAACGAAAAAAGTTGGTCATACAGGAACGCTCGATCCTGACGTGTCGGGCGTATTGCCGATTTGCATTGGAAAAGCGACAAAAATTGTTGAGCTATTAACGGCGGAGCGAAAAACGTATGAAGGGGAAGCGACGTTAGGCATCGCGACGACAACAGAAGATGCATCGGGTGATGTCGTCTACATGAAGCCGATCGAACGTCCCATCTTCCGCCGTGACATTGAACGTGTATTTGCTCAGCTCACGGGGGAAATTGAACAAGTGCCACCGATGTATTCAGCGGTAAAAGTGAATGGTAAAAAGTTATACGAATATGCCCGTGCTGGCATGGAAGTAGAGCGCCCGAAACGGATGGTGTACATTCACGAGCTGCAGCTACTCGATGAACGAACCATTTTTACGGGAGAGCGCATTTCTTTTCGCTTTCGCGTCACATGCAGCAAAGGGACGTACGTGCGTACGCTCGCCGTTCAAATGGGTGAAAAGCTCGGTTACCCAGCGCACATGTCGCATCTCGTTCGCACGGCATCTGGAGCATTCACACTTGAACAATGTGTGACGTTTGAACAAATTGAACGCCATATGGAAGAAGGAAATGTTCATGCATTATTATGGCCGATTGAACGTGCGTTAGCGCACATGCCGACATATGTACTAAATACGGAAGAAGAGAAAAAAGTAAAAAACGGTGCGCTTCTTCTGGCTCCATCTTCTATGCCTGAACGTATGTTAATGTTGAATGCATGCGGAGAAGCGTTAGCCATTTATATGCCTCATCCGACGAAGCGAAGTTATATGAAACCTTTAAAAGTATTGTAGGTGAAAACGATGAAAACCATTTGGCTGTCTCATCCGTTACATAAAAAAAACGATCATCCGCTCGTTATGGCGCTCGGTTATTTTGACGGTGTTCATCTAGGACACCAAAAAGTGATCGAAACGGCGAAGCAAATAGCTGACCGTCACGAATATAAAAGCGCCGTCATGACGTTTCATCCGCATCCGTCTGTCGTGCTCGGACGCTCACAGCAACATGTTCGTTTCATTACGCCGTTAAAAGAAAAAGAACGACAAATCGCAAAGCTTGGTGTGGATTATTTATACGTCGTTGAATTTACCGCTGAATTTGCTCATTTGTTACCACAACAGTTTGTAGATGAATACATCATCGGACTTGGCGTAAAGCATGTTGTGGCAGGTTTTGATTTTACGTACGGTCGTCTCGGGAAAGGAACGATGGAAACGTTGCCGTTTCATTCCCGTGAACAATTTACCCAAACAGTCATTCCGAAACAGACGTTTGGTGAAGAAAAAATTAGTTCGACATACATTCGGCAACGATTAGCTGAAGGAGATGTCGAGCAATTGCCGCATGTGCTTGGAAGATTGTATAAAGTTACAGGTACAGTCGTTCACGGAGACAAACGTGGGCGGACGATCGGATTTCCGACGGCCAATGTCGCGCTTGATGACGACTACATCATTCCGCGCGTCGGCGTATATGCGGTAACGGTCACGATCGATGAAAAAACGTGGGAAGGCGTATGCAATGTCGGATATAAACCGACGTTTCAAGTACGACGGGACGAGCCAACGATTGAAGTACATTTGTTTAATTTTTCAACAGACATTTATGGAGCAAATGTGTCTATCCAATGGCATAAACGATTGCGTGATGAACGAGCATTTTCTTCTGTTCATGAACTTGTGGAACAAATTCATCGCGATGCCCAAGCGGCACGCGAATATTTTCAAAATCCCCTTGCATTTTATCGGAAAAACATGTATTCTATTTAGTGTATGTTAACCATTGCTGGGCAATACGAGTCACCGGCGTTTGCTCGGTAATTGGGGTTGAAAAAAGAGGAGGTGAACAAGGATGGCATTAACACAAGAGCGTAAAAACGAGATCATCAACCAGTTCAAAATTCACGAAACTGACACAGGTTCTCCAGAAGTACAAGTTGCTATCCTTACTGAGCAAATTAACAACTTGAACGAACATTTACGCGTTCATCGCAAAGACCATCATTCTCGTCGCGGTCTTTTAAAAATGGTTGGTCGCCGTCGTAACTTGCTTACGTATTTACGTAACAAAGACATCAACCGTTATCGTGAATTGATTAACAAACTCGGATTACGCCGATAAGTAAAAAGCGGGAGCATTCCCGCTTTTTATTAGTATTTGCACCGATATTTGATTATACTAAAACAAACGTAACTTTTGATTTGTACATAGAGAGGGGTACTCGGTTTATATGGAACATGAAAAACATGTGTTTTCGATCGACTGGGCAGGTCGGCCGTTAACCGTTGAAATCGGTGAATTAGCGAAACAAGCAAACGGTGCGGTGTTAGTACGGTACGGGGATACGGTCGTATTAAGTACAGCAACAGCATCGAAAGAGCCAAAAAGTGTTGACTTTTTTCCTCTAACAGTCAACTATGAAGAACGTTTATATGCTGTCGGTAAAATTCCAGGGGGATTCATTAAACGTGAAGGACGTCCGAGCGAAAAAGCGATTTTAGCTAGTCGCTTAATCGACCGCCCGATTCGTCCGCTATTTGCTGAAGGGTTTCGTAACGAAGTGCAAGTCGTCAGCATGGTCATGAGCGTCGATCAAGATTGCTCACCAGAAATGGCAGCCATGTTTGGCTCTTCCCTTGCGTTAACGGTTTCTGATATTCCATTCGAAGGGCCGATCGCAGGAGTAACAGTCGGTCGCGTCGATGGAGAATTTGTCATTAATCCGTCGGTTGCTCAAATGGAACGAAGCGATATGCACCTTGTTGTAGCAGGGACGAAAGATGCGATTAACATGGTTGAAGCAGGGGCGAATGAAGTACCTGAAGAAGTGATGCTTGAAGCAATCATGTTTGGTCATGAGGAAATTAAGCGTTTAATCGCATTTCAAGAAGACATTGCAGCAAAAGTCGGTAAAGAAAAGATGGAAGTCGTTCTTTATGAGCTCGATGCCCAACTTGAAGCAGACGTTCGCGCTCGTGTGGAAGGCGAAATTAAACGAGCTGTACAAGTGCCTGAAAAATTAGCGCGTGAAGCAGCGTTGGAACAAATAAAAGCCGATGTTGTTGCTGCATATGAGGAACAAGAAGCGGATGAAGAAACAATTAAGCAAGTAAAAGAAATTGTATATAAACTTATTAAAGAAGAAGTGCGCCGTTTAATTACGGAAGAGAAAGTGCGCCCAGACGGTCGAAAAGTAGATGAAATTCGCCCACTTTCATCAGCGGTCGGGCTTCTACCACGCACGCACGGATCAGGCTTGTTTACGCGCGGTCAAACACAAGCACTTAGCGTATGTACGCTTGGCGCACTCGGCGATGTGCAAATTTTAGATGGGCTTGGCATTGAAGAGACAAAACGATTTATGCATCACTACAACTTCCCGCCATTCTCAGTCGGAGAAACGGGGGCGATGCGTGGACCAGGGCGTCGCGAAATCGGTCATGGAGCGCTTGGCGAGCGTGCGCTTGAGCCGGTTATTCCGTCTGAAAAAGAGTTTCCATACACGATCCGCCTTGTATCTGAAGTGTTAGAATCAAACGGTTCAACATCTCAAGCGAGCATTTGTGCAAGCACGTTGGCGATGATGGATGCTGGTGTACCGATCAAAGCTCCAGTTGCCGGAATTGCGATGGGTCTTGTGAAAAATGGAGAGCACTATACGATTTTGACAGATATACAAGGAATGGAAGACCATTTAGGCGACATGGACTTTAAAGTGGCTGGTACGGAAAAAGGAGTTACCGCCTTGCAGATGGATATTAAAATTAAAGGTTTATCGCGCGAGATTTTAGAGGAAGCGTTGCAGCAAGCGCGTAAAGGTCGCCTTGAAATTTTAAAACATATGATGCAGACGATGAGCGAGCCACGCAAAGAACTATCAAAATATGCGCCAAAAATTTTAACGATGCAAATTAACCCAGATAAAATTCGCGACGTCATCGGTCCGAGCGGCAAACAAATTAATAAAATTATTGAAGAAACGGGCGTAAAAATTGATATTGAACAAGATGGTACAATTTTCATTTCGTCTGTGAACGAGGAAATGAATCAAAAGGCGAAAAAGATTATTGAAGATATCGTTCGTGAAGTAGAAGTAGGACAAGTATATTTAGGAAAAGTCAAACGGATTGAAAAATTCGGAGCGTTTGTCGAACTGTTTAGCGGAAAAGACGGTCTTGTCCACATTTCAGAGCTAGCGGAAGAACGCGTAGGGAAAGTGGAAGATGTCGTTTCCATCGGCGATGAAATTTTAGTGAAAGTGACGGAAATCGATAAACAAGGCCGCGTAAACTTATCGCGTAAAGCTGTATTGCGCGATCAAAAAGAAGTAGAGCAATAAAAATGGAGCCTTGGGTTCGCATCCCCTTGGCTTCTTTGCTGTGTGTAAAATTTTTTTTGCGCTCGTTCTACCTTGTCCTTCTTACACATACCCTCTTTATTAGAAAAGGAGGGATGACGTGTGCGGCGAGCGCTCTTTTTAGCGATGATCGTATGTATGGCGGCTATCATTGTACAAAATCCATGGACGACAACATATATTTATGAATTACGGCATATGACAGCGACGAAACAAAGCGATCCATTATATATTCAAATTATGGAGCAAGCAAAGCAATATAGCATTCCTGCACAAAATGCGAAAGTCGACCGCGTTTGGAAGGCGATCCCAGGCTACAACGGATTAGAAGTAGATGTTGAGGCATCATATAAGCAAATGAAACGAAGCGGAATATTTTCCGAGCAACAGCTCGTGTATAAACAAGTACGACCTACTATTCATTTGTCAGATTTACCTCCATCCCCTATTTATCGGGGGCATCCGGATAAACCGATGGTCTCATTTTTAATTAATGTCGCTTGGGGAAGTGAGCATATTCCGGACATGCTACATATTCTTGAAAAATATAACGTTCGTGCTACGTTTTTTTTAGAAGGGCGCTGGGTGAAAGAAAACCCGCAGCTTGCGAAAATGATTGTAGATGCAGGACATGAAATTGGCAATCATTCATATAATCATCCGGATTTAAAAACGATGAGTAAACAAGCGATTCGAGAACAAATGGTCAAAACAAACGATGCGATTGAAGCGGTGACAGGGATAAGACCGCGTTTATTTGCCCCCCCAAGCGGGAGCTATCGCGATGATGTTGTGCATATTGCTCATGAGCTCGGGATGTATACGATTTTGTGGACGGTTGATACAATTGATTGGCAAAAACCGTCTCCATCTGTTATAGTGGAACGAGTAACATCGAAAGTGCATAATGGGGCGATGATTTTAATGCACCCGACTGTATCAACGGTGAAAGCGTTAGAGCCGTTAATTCAATCGTTACAGAAACAAGAATACGAAATGGACGATGTGTCTACATTATTAAGTGAGGAAAGAATTGTAAAAAGTAGGAGGAAGGGAATTGATTAAAACATATACGTGTCAAAATGGGGTAAGAGTTGTACTCGAGCATATTCCAACGGTGCGATCAGTAGCTATTGGAATTTGGATCGGCACCGGGTCACGCAATGAAAACGAACAAAACAATGGAATTTCGCACTTTCTCGAGCATATGTTTTTCAAAGGAACGAAGACGCGTTCAGCGCGCGATATCGCCGAATCGTTTGATCGTATTGGCGGGCAAGTCAACGCTTTTACATCAAAAGAATATACGTGCTATTATGCCAAAGTATTAGATACGCATGCATCGTTTGCTTTAGATATATTAGCGGATATGTTTTTCCATTCTACGTTTGTAGATGATGAGTTACAAAAGGAAAAAAATGTAGTATTCGAAGAAATTAAGATGTATGAAGATACACCGGATGATCTCGTTCACGATTTGTTGAGCAAAGCGAGCTACGGTAATCATCCTCTCGGCTATCCGATTTTAGGAACGGAGCAAACGTTAGCGACATTTACAGGTGATACGTTGCGTCAATACATGTACGAAACGTATACTCCAGATCAAGTTGTCGTTTCCATCGCAGGAAATGTCGACGAATCGTTTATTCAACAAGTAGAAGTGTATTTCGGTACGTTTGCGAGACAAAAGGGAAGCGACGTGCATACAGCACCGACGTTTTATCCGAATAAAACGGCGCGCAAAAAAGAAACAGAACAAGCTCACGTATGTATCGGATTTAACGGGTTGCCAATCGGCCATGAAGATATTTATAGCTTAATTATTTTAAACAATATTTTAGGTGGAAGCATGAGCAGCCGACTGTTTCAAGAAGTGCGCGAGCAACGTGGATTAGCATACTCTATTTTCTCATACCATTCTTCATATCGTGACGGTGGAATGGTAACGATTTATGGAGGAACAGGAAGTCAACAGCTCGATCTTTTGTTTGATACGATTCAGCAAACAATCGAACAATTAAAACAAGACGGCATTACGGAAAAAGAGCTAGAAAATAGCAAAGAGCAAATGAAAGGAAACTTAATGCTTAGCCTAGAAAGTACAAACAGCCGTATGAGTCGAAATGGAAAAAATGAACTTCTGCTCGGCCGCCATCGTTCGCTCGATGAAATAATTGAAAGCATCGATCGCGTGACGAAAGAAAGCGTCGACCGCATGGCGCGAACGATTTTTACAGATGACTTCTCTGTTGCGCTAATCAGCCCGGAAGGAAAGTTGCCAAAAAGCCTGCAAGAATGAACTTGCAGGCATTTTTTTGTGCCTTTTCTCTACAATGATAAAGAAGGGGGGATCATATGCGATTAAGTGAATTGAGCGGAAAAGAAATCGTCGATATGAAGCGGGCAGAACGGCTTGGCATTTTAGGGCAGACGGATTTGGAAATTCATGAACGAACAGGTCAAATTCAAGCGCTTCTTATACCAACAACAAAATGGTTTGGCTTTCGGAAAGAAGGGACAGATATACGTGTACCGTGGAGCCGTGTCAAAAAAATTGGCTCTGATATGATTTTAATTGATGTAGATGACTAGACACCTCAAATGGGTGTCTTTTTTCATTTTTCCCTCACCGTTTGATGAGCAATATCATAAGATGTGAAAGTAACGATGGGCAAAAAACTAGTTGGATAAGAGGGTGAATGAACTCATGCTGACAGGAATGCATGTTGCGATCATTGGTGGGGATGCTCGGCAGCTTGAAGTCATTCGGAAATTGATGGAACTTGACGCGAAATTGTCACTCGTTGGCTTCGATCAATTAGACCATGGCTTTGCTGGGGTAACGAAAATGAAAATTCATGAGGTTGATTTCCATGATGTAGATGCCATCATTTTACCTGTTCACGGAACGAATATGGACGGCGAAATTCAGACGGTATTTTCAAACGAAAAAATGATGTTTACAGAAGAGTTACTTCGTCAAACACCGGCGCATTGTACCGTCTATTCAGGGATTACAAACGATTATTTAGACGATGTGATCAAGTCGGTTGGTCGGAAACATATCCAACTATTTGAACGGGACGATGTCGCGATTTACAACTCTATTCCAACGGCAGAAGGAACAGTCATGATGGTCATTCAACATACAGATGTAACCATCCACGGCTCGCGTATCGCTGTTTTAGGTTTAGGGCGTGTAGGGATGACGGTTGCGCGAACGTTTGCTGCTTTAGGGGCGCGAGTAAAAGTCGGGGCTCGCCGCTCTGAACATTTAGCGCGCATTGCAGAAATGGCGTTAGAGCCGTTTCACTTAAACGATTTAGAGCAACACGTAAAAGATATTGATGTTTGTATTAATACGATTCCACATATGGTTGTGACTGCAAGCGTTATTGCAAAAATGCCTGCTCATACGCTCATCATTGATTTGGCGTCTAAGCCTGGTGGAACGGACTTTCGTTACGCTGAAAAGCGTGGGATTCAAGCGCTATTGGCTCCAGGGCTTCCTGGCATTGTCGCTCCAAAAACAGCGGGGCAAATTGTAGCGAATGTGCTGGCACAACTTCTTTCTGCAGATTTGAAAAAACGAAAGGAGAATAAAAAATGAACGTACGAGGAAAGCGGATCGGTTTTGGATTAACAGGATCGCATTGCACATACGATGCGGTCATGCCCGAAATTGAAAAATTAATTGCTAAAGGGGCGGATGTAATACCGATCGTTTCATATACGGTACAAGCGACAAATACGCGGTTTGGCAAAGGTGAAGAATGGGTAAAGAAGCTGGAAGAGATGACAGGTCATCAAGTCATTGATACAATTGTAAAAGCGGAGCCGTTAGGGCCGAAATTGCCGCTTGATTGTATGGTCATTGCCCCATTAACAGGGAACTCGATGAGCAAGTTGGCGAACGCGATGACCGACTCTCCCGTATTAATGGCGGCTAAAGCAACGATGCGCAATCACCGTCCGGTCGTTGTCGGCATTTCGACAAATGACGCACTCGGCTTGAATGGAGTTAACTTAATGCGATTAATGGCAGCGAAAAATATTTACTTCATTCCGTTCGGGCAAGATGATCCGTTTAAAAAGCCAAATTCGATGGTTGCCCATATGCCGTTGTTGCTTGATACGGTAGAAGCGGCGCTAGAAGGTCGGCAAATTCAGCCGGTCATCGTCGCTCATAAATAAACAGTTGAAAGAAAATTTATAAAAAACGTCTCTCCTTTATGAATGAATATGCTAAAATAAATGATATTAAAATTGTCTATCAGTTGGAAGGAGAAGAAGTGATGGAACAAAAAGGATTACACGTTGCAGTCGTTGGTGCGACAGGAGCTGTCGGACAACAAATGATTCAAACGTTAGAAAAAAGAAATTTCCCAATTGCTAAACTATCGTTGCTTTCATCGGAGCGTTCAGCGGGGAAAAAAGTGATGTTTAAAGGTGAAGAAATCGAGGTACAAGCAGCGAAGCCAGAAAGCTTTGAAGGTGTTCATATCGCGTTATTTAGCGCAGGAGGGGCGGTGTCGAAGCAGCTTGCTCCGGAAGCGGTGAAACGCGGTGCAATCGTTGTCGATAACACGAGCGCGTTTCGTATGGATGAAAACGTACCGCTTGTCGTTCCTGAAGTGAATGAAGCAGATTTACATTGGCATAAAGGAATTATTGCGAACCCAAACTGCTCAACGATTCAAATGGTCGTTGCCCTCGAACCAATTCGTCAAGCGTTCGGATTAAAGCGCGTCATCGTCTCGACATATCAAGCTGTATCAGGGGCAGGCGCGCAAGCTGTCGAAGAATTAAAAACGCAAACGGCACGAATGTTAAACGGGGAAGAAGTGACACCAGAAATTTTGCCGGTAAAATCAGACCGTAAACATTATCCAATTGCGTTTAATGCCATTCCACAAATTGATAAGTTTCAAGATAACGGATTTACATTTGAAGAAATGAAGATGATTAGTGAAACAAAGAAAATTATGCACATGCCTGAGCTAGAAGTGGCAGCAACGTGCGTGCGCATTCCGGTCATGACAGGTCATTCCGAATCCGTATATATTGAAATTGAAAAAGAAGGTGTAGGAGTTGACGAGTTGAAATCATTATTGAAAGAAGCGCCTGGCGTTGTACTGCAAGACGATCCGAGCGAACAGCTGTACCCGATGCCTTTATATGCCACAGGGGAAAACGATGTATTCGTCGGTCGCATTCGCAAAGATTTAGATCGCGACACAGCATTCCATTTATGGATCGTTTCTGATAACTTATTAAAAGGAGCGGCATGGAACTCTGTTCAAATTGCAGAAAGTCTTTTAAAATTAGGGCTTGTAAAAGCGTAAAATCAGCATCGAGGTGTTGACGTTGAAAATAATCGTTCAAAAATTTGGCGGTACATCTGTTCGCGATGAACACGGCCGAAATTTAGCGCGCAAACATATTGAAAAAGCGCTGCAAGATGGGTATAAAGTTGTTGTTGTCGTCTCAGCAATGGGGCGAAAAGGAGACCCATATGCAACGGATACGTTGCTCAGCCTCATTGATGGGGCAAATGCACATGTGACGAACCGAGAAAAAGATTTACTGATGGCGTGCGGTGAAATTATTTCAAGCGTTGTATTCACAAACATGTTAAATAAGCACGGGATAAAAGCGACAGCCTTCACCGGCGCGCAAGCAGGTTTCCGCACAAACAAAGACCATACGAATGCGAAAATCGTCGATATGCGTTGCGAGCGTTTATTGCGTGCCTTAAAAGAGCACGATGTTGTCGTTGTCGCAGGTTTTCAAGGCGTCACTGAAAACGGGGATGTGACAACGATTGGACGCGGAGGAAGCGATACGTCTGCGGCGGCACTCGGTGCAGCGCTCGGTGCGGAGTGGATTGACATTTTTACCGATGTTGAAGGGGTGATGACGGCAGATCCGCGCATCGTAAAAAATGCTCGACCGCTTGATGTCGTTACGTATACAGAAATTTGTAACATGGCGTATCAAGGGGCAAAAGTCATTCATCCACGCGCGGTCGAAATTGCGATGCAAGCAAAAGTACCGCTTCGCATTCGTTCGACATATTCCGATGCGCCTGGCACGCTCGTTACATCGATTGCGAAAAAAGGAAGCGATGTGAAAGAGCGACTAGTAACAGGAATTGCGCACGTTTCAAACATTACACAAATTAAAGTGCCGGCCAAAGAGGGACATTACGATTTGCAAGCCGAAGTGTTCAAAGCGATGGCGAATGAAGGAATTAGTGTGGACTTCATCAACATTTCGCCAAATGGAGTCGTATATACCGTGTCAAGCGATGTTGCAGATCGGGCTGTCGCCACGTTGCAAAAGCTCGGTTACGAACCAACGGTTACCCGAGGATGCGCGAAAGTATCGACTGTCGGAGCGGGTATTGCCGGTGTTCCAGGCGTTACAGCGAAAATTGTCACAGCGCTATCCGAGCGTGGCATTCAAATTTTGCAGTCTGCAGATAGCCATACGACGATTTGGGTACTTGTGAAAGAAGAACATTTAAAAGAAGCGGTCAATGCGCTTCATGAAGCGTTTCAGCTTGCTAAACAGCCGGCTGCGGCTGAATCATATGAATGGAGTTAGGAGTGAAATATTGTGGTTCAATTTGGTCAAATTGCCACAGCGATGGTTACACCATTTGACAATAAAGGGAACATCGATTTTGCGAAAACGACGCAATTAGTTAATTATTTAATCGAAAACGGCACCGATTCGCTCGTTGTTGCTGGAACGACAGGGGAATCTCCGACGTTGACGACAGAGGAAAAATTGGCGCTTTTTCGCCACGTCGTTGAAGTTGTAGACGGACGCGTGCCAGTTATTGCAGGAACAGGAAGCAATAATACGCGCGCTTCCATTGAGTTGACGAAAAAAGCAGAACATATTGGTGTCGATGCGGTCATGATCGTCGCCCCTTACTATAATAAACCGAACCAAGAAGGCATTTATCAACATTACAAGGCGATTGCAGAGAGCACATCGTTACCAGTAATGGTGTACAACATTCCGGGGCGGGCGGTTGTCAATATTTCCGTTGAAACGATTGTCCGCCTCTCGCAAATTCCAAACGTTGTCGCTGTGAAAGACGCAAGCGGCAATTTAGACGCGATGACAGAAATTATCGCAAAAACGCGTGATGATTTTATGTTGTATAGCGGAGATGACGGATTGACACTTCCTGTATTAGCTATTGGGGGAAGCGGTGTCGTTTCTGTCGCCTCGCACATTATCGGAAACGAAATGAAAGAAATGATTCAAGCCTTTATGCGCGGAGACAATAAGGAAGCGGCAGCGATGCATCAACGGCTGTTGCCAATGATGAAGGCGTTATTTGCTGCCCCAAGTCCTGTGCCAGTAAAAACGGCTTTACAGTTGAAAGGATTGGATGTCGGTTCTGTTCGTCTTCCGCTCGTGCCACTAACGGAGCAAGAACGCTTGCAACTCATGCATGTACTGCAAGGTTAAAAGAAAGGGAATTCATCCCTTTCTTTTTTATTGTTGAATCAGTTATAATGGATGTAAGTGACTTTGAGCGGGCTAGTTTGTTTGACTGTAGGAGGATTTTATGATGAAACAAGCAGAGAAAATACGTGTATTTGCCCTTGGCGGCGTCGGAGAGGTAGGAAAAAATATGTACGTCGTCGAGGTAGATGAAGACATTTTCGTCCTAGATGCTGGGCTTATGTTCCCAGAGGACGAAATGTTTGGCATTGATATGGTCATTCCTGATATTTCGTATTTAGTTGAGCAACAGGCGCGTATTCGTGGCATTTTTTTAACGCACGGCCATGACGACCATATTGGGGCGATCGCGTACGTGCTACGAAAAATTACTGTACCTGTGTACGGAGCAAAATTGACTCTTGCGCTCATGGAAGAAAAACTAAAGGAGCAAGGGATCACATCCAAGGCGAAGCGTATAGAAATACATGCAGATAGTGAAATCGTATTTGATAAAGCGGTTGTATCGTTTTTCCAAACGAATCATAGCATCCCGGATTGCCTTGGCGTCAGCATTCGCACATCGCAGGGGGCCATTGTGTACACAAGCGATTTTAAGTTTGATCAAACGCCTGTAGGAGTGTGTCGTACCGATTTTGGAAAAATGGCGCAAATTGGAGCGCAAGGCGTGCTTTGCTTACTATCCGATAGCACGAATGCGGAAAAACCGGGATATACGGGTTCTGAAGCGGTTGTCGGACAAGAAATTTCCGATGTGATTTACAATGCAGATGGACGCATTATCGTTGCTTGTTTTGCATCAAACATTACGCGCATTCAACAAGTGTTGCATGCTGCACGCGATCATAAACGAAAAGTCGTCATTATGAGCCGTCATATGCATAAAGTGATCGATATTGCAGTGCGCCTTGGATATTTAAAGTTTGATGAAAATATGATTATTCCGATGAATGAAGTTGATCGCTACAACGATCGTGACTTAGTCATTTTAACGACAGGCAATCAAGGGGAGCCGATGGCGGCGCTTGCCCGCATGGCGAAACAAGCACATAAATATATTAATATTAAAGAAGGGGATACAGTCATCGTTGCTTCTTCTCCAATGCCGGGACACGAACTGTTTATTGCCCGAACGATTGATGCGCTATATCGGGCAGGAGCGAACGTCGTGTACGGTCAGCGTCGCGTGCATGTGTCCGGACACGGTTATCAAGAAGAGTTAAAGTTAATGTTGAATTTTATGAAGCCGAAGTATTTTATTCCGGTGCACGGAGAGTTTCGTATGCAAAAGGCGCATGGGAAAATTGCCCAAGCGGTCGGCATTCGTCAAGATGCGATTTTTCTAATTGAAAAAGGGGAAGTTATCGAATTTCGCAACGGTCACGCCCGTTTTGGTGGGAAGGTGCCGAGCGGTCAAATTTTAATTGATGGGTTGGGCGTTGGAGATGTAGGCAACATTGTGTTGCGTGATCGCCGTTTACTTTCACAAGACGGTATTATGATCGTTGTCGTCACATTAAGTAAGCAACATAAACGCGTCGTTGCCGGTCCAGAAATGATTTCGCGCGGTTTTGTGTACGTGCGTGAGTCAGAAACGCTTTTTGAAGAATCTGTAAAAATCGTCAAAGAGATTGTTGAAAAAAGTATGGAAGATTACGTTATTGAATGGTCTTCATTAAAAACAAACATTCGCGATGCACTTAGCCAATATTTATTTGAAAAAACGAAACGGAAACCGATGATTTTACCAATTATTATGGAAGTGTAAAATAACATGCTCAAAGTCAAGAAAACACCTGCGATGCGCAGGTGTTTTTTGTATGAATAAGACGATGTTCACGTATACTAACGACATCACACGACAGAAAGGGGATTGTGTTATGGACGAGCGAGATATATCTCAAGAGGAAACGAAGCCGTCTCCGGCAGAAAATATTGTGCAACTCGGTCAAACGAATGTTCCGCAGCTTTCTTCAGATTCGACCGTTCATTGCTTAACAATTGTTGGTCAAATTGAAGGGCATATTCAATTGCCACCACAAAATAAAACGACGAAGTATGAACATATCATTCCACAAATTGTGGCGATTGAGCAAAACCCAAATATTGAAGGATTGCTTGTCGTATTAAATACAGTAGGCGGCGATGTGGAGGCAGGGTTGGCGATCGCTGAAATGTTAGCATCGATGTCTAAGCCGACCGTTTCGATTGTGCTCGGCGGTGGACATTCGATTGGTGTGCCGATTGCGGTTTCGTGCGACTATTCGTTTATTGCAGAAACGGCGACGATGACGATTCATCCGATTCGTTTGACGGGTCTTGTCATCGGCGTTCCACAAACGTTTGAGTATTTGGATAAAATGCAAGAACGGGTCGTGAATTTTGTCGTAAAGCATTCACATATTAGTGAGGAGAAATTGAAAGAACTTATGTTTTCAAAAGGAAATTTAACGCGGGATATTGGAACGAATGTCGTCGGGACGGACGCTGTGAAGTACGGCTTAATTGATGAGGTTGGCGGGCTTTCGCAAGCGATGCGCAAATTGCGAGAGCTGATCGATCATTCGAATCAACAAGGGGCGATGTTACAATGATTTTACATACGGTCGTTTCACCATTTATCATTTTTCAAACAGATGAATCAGCGTATAAAAAGCAACGAACGGTCTATTATCATGGGATCCCTTTACTTGTACAACAAACGGAAACGAATGAGTATGAAATCGTTCGGCTACTAAGTAGTGATCCACAGCATTATTTAACGTATGAGCCGGGCACAAAACTTTGTGCGACATCGCTACAATTTATGGTATAATAAGAACAAGCAGCCACGCTTCTCCTGTTGGCTGCTTTTTCATCTTATATGTTGGAGTGGGCGAAATATGGGAAAGAAAAATAAACGTCGCACAAACAAACAAGAACAATGGAAAAAAACATTGCGTTTCGAACTCATCGGTTTAACGATGTTAGCATGCACGGTCATTGCGATGGCAAATGTCGGCGCTGTCGGACGTTCACTCGTTTTTACAACGCGCTTTTTTTTAGGGGAGTGGTACATTGTTGCGTTGTTAGGAGCGCTTATGACGTCGTTGTACATCATTTGGAAGCGAGCGTGGCCTCCGTTTTTTCAACGCGTGCTCGTCGGATTGTATTTAATCATTCTTTCATTATTACTATTTAGTCACGAAACGTTGTTCAACATTTTATCGCGGAATGGAAAATTAGTAAATCCGAGCATTATTCAGACGACATGGGAGTTATTTTGGGCAGATGTGCGCGGAGAAAACGGTTCTTTTTCTGATTTGGGCGGTGGCATGCTCGGTGCCCTACTGTATACGATTAGTTATTATTTATTTGATCAGCTAGGAACAAAATGGATCGCTTCCATATTGATGATTATCGGTCTGTTGCTTTTAACGGGAAAAACGTTACGTGATACTGCTGGAAAAGGGATTGAATGGTTCATTTCATTTATGCGGACGCAAACGAAAGCAGTTCTTTCAGATGTTCGTTCGTTTTTGAGTCGTCCGAAAAAAGAAAAGCAACCTCAGCCACACATTGAAGTGGTGACGGCATTCGAAGAAAAAGAGGAAGATGAAGCGGAGGAAAAAGAAAGCGAAGGTCCTGTCATTTCTAATTTTAATGAAGCAGCGGAAGAAGAAAAGCCGATCGTATTTACGCAAACGCATGAAACAGATTATGCTTTGCCACCGATTGACTTGCTTTCTCCACCAAAGGCGGTCGATCAATCACGAGAAAAAGAAAACATTTATGAAAATGCTCGCAAGCTTGAAAAAACGTTTCAAAGCTTTGGCGTGAAGGCAAAAGTAACGAAAGTGCATATTGGTCCAGCCGTCACAAGATATGAGGTATACCCAGATGTCGGTGTAAAAGTAAGTAAAATTGTTAGTTTAAGCGATGATTTAGCGCTTGCTCTCGCCGCAAAAGACATTCGTATGGAAGCACCGATCCCTGGAAAATCTGCTATTGGCATCGAGGTGCCGAATGAAGAAATTGCGATGGTTTCTTTGCGTGAAGTGCTAGAAGCGAAGGAAGCGGACAAACGGGAGGCGAAGTTGCTAATCGGACTCGGACGCGATATATCCGGACAAGCGGTGCTTGCCGAACTGAACAAAATGCCACATTTACTTGTTGCTGGCGCGACAGGGAGCGGAAAAAGCGTATGCATTAATGGCATAATCGTTAGCTTGCTTATGCGTACAAAGCCGCATGAAGTAAAAATGATGATGATTGATCCGAAGATGGTTGAATTAAGCGTATATAATGGTATTCCGCATTTGCTTTCTCCGGTTGTCACAGATCCGAAAAAAGCGTCCCAAGCGTTAAAAAAAGTCGTAAGCGAAATGGAACGGCGATATGAACTATTTTCACATACAGGCACGCGCAATATTGAAGGATATAACGAATATATTGAGCGTCATAATGAGACTGCGGAAACGAAACAACCGCTTTTACCGTATATCGTTGTTATTGTGGATGAGCTAGCAGATTTAATGATGGTTGCCTCAAGCGATGTAGAAGATTCCATTACTCGTCTTGCCCAAATGGCGCGCGCAGCAGGCATTCATTTAATTATCGCGACGCAACGTCCATCCGTTGACGTCATTACGGGCGTCATTAAGGCAAATATTCCATCGCGCATCGCGTTTAGCGTATCGTCACAAACAGACTCGCGCACGATTTTAGATATGGGAGGGGCCGAAAAGCTGCTCGGGCGTGGGGACATGCTCTTTTTACCTGTCGGTGCCTCTAAGCCCGTTCGCGTGCAGGGTGCTTTCGTTTCCGATCAAGAAGTGGAAGCGGTCGTGCAATATGTTATTTCACAACAACAAGCGCAATATGAAGAAACGATGATGGCGCAAGATGATGAGCCGCAAGAAGCGTTTGATGATGAGCTGTTTGATGAGGCGGTTCAGCTTGTCATCGAAATGCAAAGCGCATCCGTTTCTATGTTGCAGCGACGGTTCCGCATCGGCTATAATCGGGCGGCACGTTTAATTGATGCGATGGAAGCGCGTGGTATTGTCGGGCCTTATGAAGGAAGTAAGCCGCGCGCGGTGCTCGTATCCCCGAGCGATCAAGCAAAAACGTCATGAAAGAGGCTAAAAGTAAGCCTCTTTTTTGTATAAATGGGACATAATAATGATATATTATTAAAATCGCTTACATATGATTTTATACGACTTTTTTCGACAATTTTTTTATTCGCTATTTATTTATGGGCAAAAAAATGTTATATTATTAGTAAGAAATTTGTCTAACATCAGATGTCTGATATCTAAGGTGGGGGATGGTGAATGTCTGTTAAAACAGATCATCGACATTTATATTTACAAGTCATTGATCGGATTAAAAAAGATATTGAACAAGGGGTATATAAGGAAAAAGAAAAACTCCCTTCGGAATTTGAATTAGCCAAACAGTTAGGAGTTAGCCGCGCAACGTTGCGTGAAGCTTTGCGAGTGTTAGAAGAAGAAAATGTCATCATCCGCCGCCACGGCGTTGGAACGTTCGTTAGTTCCCGCCCGATGTTCACCTCTGGCATTGAGCAGCTAAGTAGCGTGACGGAGATGATTCGCCAAGCCGGACGCAAACCAGGAACGATTTTTTTATCTTCTTCTATTCAGAAACCGACTGAAGATGATATAAAGCGCTTTCAATGTCATAAAGAGGAAGATTTGCTCGTTGTCGAGCGAGTGCGCACAGCAAATAACGAACCGGTTGTGTATTGTATTGATAAAGTTCCTTGTAAATATTTACCTAAAGGAATTGCTTATGAAAACGAGTCGTTATTAGAAATATTACATAATGAAGCGAATCGGTATATTGCGTACGCTGTTACACACATTGAACCGCTCGGTTATCATGAAAAAGTATCACCGGTTTTGCAATGCGAGCCGGAAACTGCGCTTTTAGTTTTAAAACAAATGCATTTTGACGAAAATGACGAGCCGATCTTATATTCGATCGACTATTTTAAATCAGATAAGTTTAGCTTCCACGTGTTACGAAAACGCGTGTAGCTTATAAACATGCTTATTCTATGAAGGAGGTGACATTGGAGGGAGAAGGTTCGTTTACATTTCACTTTTCTGCTGATCCATATTTGAAAATTGAGGGGGTAATGATTGATGAAGAAAAAGCGTTTTGGATTATCCATGTCTTTATTATTAACTGCCGGTTTAATTCTTGGTGGTTGTGGTCAACAAGGGCAAGAAGAGCCGAAAACAGAAGAAGGAAAAGCGTCCGAATTTAGCGTGGCGATGGTTACAGACGTTGGTGGAATTGATGATAAATCGTTTAACCAATCAGCATGGGAAGGTTTACAAAAATTTGGTGAAGAAAACGGCTTGAAAAAAGGAAAAGGCGGCTATGACTATCTACAGTCGCAAAGTGATGCGGACTATGCGACAAACTTAAATAAACTTGTACGTAACGATTTTGATCTAATTTTCGGTATCGGGTTTTTAATGACAGATGCCATTACGGAAATTGCGGAACAAAAACCAGATAACAAATTCGCTATCGTTGACAGCGTTGTAGAAAAACCGAACGTAGCGAGCATTACGTTTAAAGAGCACGAAGGTTCGTTCCTCGTTGGGGTTGTCGCTGGCTTAATGACAAAGACGAATAAAATCGGTTTCGTCGGTGGGATGGAAATTCCATTAATTGAGAAATTCGAAAGTGGTTTTATCGCAGGTGTAAAAGCTGTCAATCCAAATGCGACAGTCGAAGTGCAATATGCAGGTGCGTTTGACAAAGCGGACAAAGGAAAAGCAATTGCTTCAAGCATGTATGCTTCTGGTATTGACGTGATTTATCATGCGGCTGGTGCGACAGGAAACGGTGTGTTTTCTGAAGCGATCGACTTGAAAAAGCAAGATCCGAACAAAGAAATTTGGGTCATCGGTGTTGACCGCGACCAATACGAAGAAGGAAAAGTGCCTGGAACAGATAAAAGCGTAACGTTAACATCGATGGTAAAACGCGTTGACGTTGCTGTATACGACTTAGCGACAAAAACGAAAAACGGAAACTTCCCTGGCGGTCAAGCAGTTGAGTACGGCTTAAAAGAAGATGGTGTAGGTATTGCACCAACAACGAAAAACAACGTTCCTGAAGACGTGTTAAAACAAGTTGACGAATGGAAACAAAAAATTATTAACGGTGAAGTGAAAGTTCCTACAACTCGCGCCGAGTTGAAATAGGTAAATGATCGTTCTCCGAAGGGATCCTTTCCTTCGGAGAACTCACTAAATGAAGGGTTGCAACATGTTGCAGCTTTTCATTTAGTGATGTAAACCATGCTCATATAAGGAGTGGATCACGTTTGGAATACGTAATTGAAATGCTAAACATCCGCAAAGTTTTTGGGAATTTTGTGGCCAATGATAACATTACGTTGCAGCTGAAAAAAGGGGAAATTCATGCGCTATTAGGCGAAAACGGCGCAGGGAAATCGACGTTAATGAACGTGCTATTCGGACTGTATCAACCGGATGGTGGGGAAATTCGCGTCAAAGGAAAAAAAGTGAACATTGCCAATCCGAACGTCGCCAACGACTTAGGGATCGGAATGGTGCACCAACACTTTATGCTTGTCGATACATTCACCGTAACTGAAAACATCATTTTAGGAAGCGAACCGACAAAAGGTGGACAAATTGATATTGAGCGTGCGGAACGAGAAGTGCGTGAGCTATCAGAGCGTTACGGCTTAGCGGTTGATCCGAAGGCGAAAATTGCGGACATTTCTGTCGGAATGCAACAACGTGTAGAAATTTTAAAAACGTTATATCGTGGGGCAGATATTTTAATTTTCGATGAACCGACGGCCGTGTTAACACCTCAAGAAATTCAAGAACTTATTCAAATTATGAAAGCGCTTGTACGTGAAGGAAAATCGATTATTTTAATTACGCATAAGTTGAAAGAAATTATGGAAGTGTGCGACCGCGTGACCGTCATTCGACGCGGGAAAGGCATCGGCACGTTAAATGTATCGGAAACGAATCCGAACGAGCTCGCTGCGTTAATGGTCGGACGTGAAGTGCATTTCAAAACAGAAAAACAACCGCCAAAAGTCGGCAAACCTGTACTCGAAATTCAAGACTTAGTCGTGAAAGATTCGCGCGGAATTACTGTTGTCGATCACTTGCATTTGACGGTACACGCAGGTGAAATTGTCGGTATTGCAGGGGTGGACGGCAACGGACAAACAGAGCTGATCGAAGCGATCACAGGTTTAACGAAATCTGAATCGGGATCGATTCGTTTAAATGGGAAAGAAATTCGCAACTTAACACCGCGACAAATTACAGAAACAGGTGTTGGGCACATTCCACAAGACCGTCATAAACATGGGCTTGTTCTTGACTTCCCGATCGGAGAAAATATGGTGCTTCAAACATATTACAAAGAGCCATATTCTAAACGAGGCATTTTAAATTTCAAAGCTATTTACGACAAAGCGCGTCAGCTCATTCAAGAATTCGATGTTCGTACGCCAGATGAATATACGAAAGCGCGCGCATTATCAGGAGGAAACCAACAAAAAGCAATTATTGGACGGGAAGTAGATCGCGACCCAGATTTACTCATTGCCGCACAACCGACGCGTGGACTTGACGTTGGAGCGATTGAGTTTATTCATAAACGTCTCATTGAACAACGTGATAAAGGAAAAGCTGTCTTGCTCGTTTCGTTCGAGCTAGATGAAATTATGAACGTTAGCGATCGCATTGCTGTCATTTATGAAGGGAAAATTGTCGCCATTGTCGACCCGAAAGAAACGACAGAACAAGAGCTTGGTTTATTGATGGCAGGAAGCAAACGGAAGGAAGCAGGTGTATCATCATGAGTGAAAATCGTCTAACGAATATTCTCGTCCCTGTTTTTGCGGTTATTCTTGGAATTATTGCAGGCGCCATTGTCATGATCGTGAGCGGTTATGACCCAATTGCCGGATATTCTGCTTTATTGTATGGGGCTTTCGGTGATCGATATTATATTGGGGAAACGATTCGTCAAGTGACACCATATATTTTAGCGGGGTTAGCGGTTGCCTTCGCGTTTCGTACAGGGCTATTTAACATCGGGGTAGAAGGGCAACTCATCGTTGGTTGGCTTGCAGCCGTTTGGGTCGGCGTTTCCTTTGAACTTCCAAAGGTCATTCATTTGCCGTTAGCAATTGTTGCGGCAGCGCTTGCAGGTGCGCTTTGGGGATTTATTCCCGGCTTTTTAAAAGCGCGTTTCCGCGTCCATGAAGTCATCGTGACGATTATGATGAACTATATTGCGCTATACGTATCGAATGCGGTCATTCGTTCCGTTTTATCCGATCAAGGTTTTAAATCGGAAAAAATTCATCCGTCAGCATCGTTACGTTCAGAGTTTTTACAGTCTTTAACTGATTACTCCACGCTTCATTACGGTATTATTATTTCGTTAATTGCGGCTGTTGTCATGTGGTTCTTGCTTGAGAAAACGACGACAGGATACGAACTCCGCGCCGTCGGCTTTAACCAACATGCGTCGCACTACGCCGGCATGAACGTGAACCGTAATATCGTATTGGCAATGGTTATTTCAGGGGCATTCGCCGGTATTGCTGGAGCAATGGAAGGATTAGGGACATTTGAAAACGTCTCCGTTAAAGCGGGATTTACTGGAGTCGGATTCGATGGAATTGCGGTTGCCCTCCTTGGAGGAAACCATGCGTTTGGAATTATTTTAGCAGCCATTTTATTTGGAGCGTTAAAAGTCGGAGCGTTAGAGATGCCATCAGCGGCCGATGTGCCGACAGAACTTGTTGACATCGTCATTGCGTTGATCATTTTCTTCGTTGCTTCTAGCTATTTAATTCGTCTTGTGCTTACGCGCTTGAAAAAGGAGGGAAAATAAATGTTAAACATCCTTGAAATTATTATTCCTTCCGCGATTTTCTTTGCGGCACCGCTCATTTTCACGGCGCTTGGTGGCGTATTTAGCGAACGCTCCGGCGTTGTCAACATCGGATTAGAGGGCTTGATGGTCATCGGAGCGTTTACTGGTGTAGTATTTAACTTAACGTTTGCTGACCAGTTCGGTGAACTAACCCCATGGTTTGCGATCGTTGTTGCGATGGTTGTTGCTTCCATTTTCTCGCTTATGCATGCAGTAGCAGCCATTTCGCTTCGTGCTGACCAAGTCGTTAGCGGGGTGGCGATTAACTTTTTAGCGTTAGGGTTATCGTTGTTCCTCGTTAAAATGTGGTATGGAAAAGGACAGACAGACCAAGTACAAGTTGGTTTTGATAAAATTGATATTCCGATTTTAAGTAAAATTCCTGTTCTCGGTCCGATTTTATTTTCAAACGGATATTTGCCATCTTATTTAGCGATTGTATTAGCGTCTGTCGTATGGTACGTCATTTATAAAACACCGTTCGGACTTCGCCTTCGTGCCGTTGGGGAACATCCGATGGCGGCAGATACGATGGGGATTAATGTGACAAAAATGCGCTACATCGCAGTGATGTTAAGCGGTGCACTTGCAGGAATTGGCGGTTCGATTTATGCGACGATTATTTCACGCGATTTCAGCCATGCGACGATCTCTGGTCAAGGATTTATGGCGCTTGCTGCAATGATTTTCGGAAAATGGCACCCGCTTGGCGCGATGGGGGCAGCTCTTTTCTTCGGATTTGCGCAAAGTTTAAGCATCGTCGGACAGGCGATTCCGTTTTTGAAAAACGTACCGACTGTTTATTTGCTTATTTTGCCGTATGCTTTAACGATTTTAGCGTTAACTGGATTTATCGGACGTGCGGATGCGCCAAAAGCGCTCGGTACGCCGTATGTCAAAGGAAAACGTTAATAGAAAAAGACTTCGGGCTGCCCGAAGTCTTTTTTTCACGCCTTTGATCAAGCATAATAAAAGGAGGAGGGGATTTTTATGTCGTTATATCAGCTCGTCGATCAATTGTTTTTAGAGTTACAGCACCCTGTGACGATTGAATCGCGTGACTTTGAATTGCTTGCATATAGTGGACATCATGACGAAACAGATGAAGTGCGTATGCGCACCATTTTAAGCAAGCGGGCTTCAGCCCACGTTTTTCATTATTTACATGAACACGGATGGATGCAAAAGATTGAACAAACAGACGAGGTCGTTAGCATTCCTCCGCTTCCTGATATAGATCTCGGTGCTCGTGCTGTCATTTGTTTAAAACATGCCGGGAAAGTGTACGGATATCTTTGGGTGCAAGCATCGTTCGATCATTTGACAGAGAAGCAGCGAACGCGGATGAAAGAAGTCGCAAAAGAAGCAGCATATGTGTTGCATGAACAAGTCGGAAAACGATATAAACGTCTAGAAGAAGTGAACAATCTTTTCCTTCGCTATATTCAATATCGTGATATGAGTGAGCGAGATTTTCACATTGAGGCGCAAGTGCTTGGAGTAGCACTTCCTTCTTCATTTACTGTTTCCGTTTTCCAAGTAGTGAACGAGGAAAAGAAAGATGATATTCGCCAATACTTGACATTTATTATCAAAACAATGCACGCCCCGACCTTTTTTATTCATCACTATCATCCTTTTTTGCTCGTTGTTGGCGACACGACAACTCAACGCTCTATGGCGACCACAAAAGCGGTTGTAGCGAAATTGCAACAAGATTTTCGCTGTCGTATAGATGAGGATGTTCTTGTCGGCATTGGCAACGAATATGTCGGAATACGAGCATTGCGCGATAGCTACAAAGAGGCGATGGAAGTCATCCATTTAAAAAAACATATGGATGAGCCGTTGCCACATGCTTATGGAGACTTAGGGATTTATCGCATGCTTCCGTTTATATACGAACAATATAAGCAACGCCGGTATAAAAACGAAGCATTATTAAAACTGAAAACATACGACGAACAGCACGGGACAGATTTTTTACATACGCTTCGTGCATACATCCGACACGACTGCAATATGAAACAAACGGCAGAAAGTTTGTACATTCATCCGAATACGTTAAACTATCGGTTAAAACGTATGCAAGCAATCGCCGCTCTTCCGCTTCACGATTTTGAGCAACGGATGATGTTATATATCGATCTCCTTTTATACAAATATAAGGAAAGTGTTGTGGACGGTCAACAAAAATAAGTCGAAATGATTATGCATAGGCGACAAACAATTTTCAGAAAGTATAAATTATAATGAATCGTAGAATATGTGACAAAATCGTGAAAGGATCGATGCATGTGACTGTAGAGTACAAACATGAACCATTTACAAACTTTGCATGCCAACAAGAAGCGGATGCTTTTCGTCAAGCACTTGCGCATGTTGAAGGGCAGCTTGGAAAAGAATATCCACTGATTATCGGAGGAAAACGAATCGTCACGGAAGAAAAAGTCGTGTCGATCAATCCGGCGAATAAACAACAAGTCGTTGGTGTCGTCTCAAAGGCGACAAAAGCGCTCGCTGATGAGGCAATGGCTGCTGCTCTCTCCGCATTTGAGACGTGGAAGCGCGTATCACCTCAAGCGCGTGCGGACGTATTGTTTCGTGCAGCCGCAATGTTAAGAAGAAGAAAACATGAATTTTCGGCATGGCTCGTAAAAGAAGTCGGCAAACCGTGGAAAGAGGCAGATGCTGACACAGCGGAAGCAATTGACTTTTTAGAGTATTATGGCCGACAAATGATGAAGCTTGCGGAAGGTGTTCCGGTATTAAGCCGTCCGGGAGAGGCAAATCGCTTCTTTTATGTTCCGCTCGGTGTCGGACTTATCATTTCTCCGTTTAACTTCCCGCTTGCGATTATGGCAGGAACGACGGTGGCTGCAATTGTGACTGGCAATACGGTTATTTTACGACCGTCTGACCGCGCGCCAATTGTCGCTGCTAAATTTGTCGAGCTAATGGAAGAAGCGGGTCTTCCTGCAGGTGTATTAAACTATTTACCAGGCGGCGAAGCAGAAGTTGGAGAGTATATTGTTGAACATCCAAAAACGCGCTTTATTTCGTTTACTGGATCGCGTGCTGTTGGCTGTCGTATTTATGAGCGGGCGGCGATCGTTCAACCAGGTCAAAAGTGGTTGAAACGAGTCATTGCTGAAATGGGAGGAAAAGATGCGATCATCGTTGATGAAGATGCTGATCTTGAATTAGCCGCTCAGTCGATCGTTGCTTCCGCATTCGGTTTTTCAGGACAAAAATGTTCGGCATGCTCGCGTGCCATCGTGTTAGAAAATGTATATGACGAAGTGCTTCACCGTGTCGTTACGTTAACGAAACAATTAAAAGTAGGCAACCCTGAAGAGCAAAGTACATTCATGGGACCTGTCATCGATCAAGCGTCGTACGATAAAATTATGAACTACATTGAAATTGGAAAACAAGAGGGGAAACTCGTAACAGGTGGAGAAGGTGACGACGCGACAGGGTTTTTTATTAAACCAACCATTTTTTCGGATGTCGCTCCAACTGCGCGCATCATGCAAGAAGAAATTTTCGGTCCAGTCGTGGCGTTCACGAAAGTGCGCACGTTCGATGAAGCACTTGAAGTGGCAAACAATACAGACTACGGATTAACAGGAGCAGTCATTTCAAATAATCGCCATCATTTAGAAAAAGCGCACGAGGAGTTTCATGTCGGTAACTTATACTTCAATCGCGGCTGCACAGGAGCGATTGTTGGGTACCATCCGTTTGGTGGTTTCAATATGTCGGGAACGGACTCGAAGGCCGGTGGCCCAGACTACTTATTGTTGCACATGCAAGCAAAAACAGTGAGCGAAATGTTTTAAAAGAGGTGAATACGGTGTTTGCACAATTATCGAAAAACATCTTTTTGTATGCTTCGCAAAGTAAAATGTTAAATCAAGCAGCGAGAAAATGGGGGCTCCGTTTTGGAGCTTCCCAAGTCGTTGCGGGGGAAACGATTGAAAGCGCTATCAAAAAAGTGCGTGAACTGAATGAAAAAGGACTTGTTTGTACGCTTGACCATTTAGGGGAGTTTGTTTCTAGTCGCGAGGAGGCAATCGAAGCGACAGAGTATAACATTCGCACGTTAGAAGCTATTCATCGGGCAGGAGTTCGTAGCAACTTATCTGTGAAGCTGACACAACTTGGACTCGACATTGATTTTAATTTTTGTTTAAATAATATGCGTCAAATTGTTGACACAGCAAAACGATATAACAACTTTGTGCGCATTGATATGGAAGATTCAGGGCATTGTCAAGCGACGCTCGATCTTTTGCATGAGCTTCGGCAAACGTATGATAATGTCGGAACAGTCATTCAAGCATATTTATATCGCGCGGAACAAGATGTAAAAAACTTAAAAGGTGTATCGCTTCGTTTAGTGAAAGGTGCGTATAAAGAGCCGCCGGAAGTGGCGTTTCAACATAAGCAACAAGTCGATGAAAACTACATGAACATCATTCGACTTCACTTATTGAGCGGAAGCTATACAGCAATTGCAACACACGATCATCATATTATTGAAAAAGTAAAAAAATTTGTTAAAGAAAATAATATTCCACGTGAGCAATTCGAGTTTCAAATGTTGTATGGGTTTCGAACAGATATGCAGCAACAATTAGCGAAAGAAGGATACACTATGCGCGTATATGTACCGTTCGGAAACGATTGGTTCGGATATTTTATGCGCCGGCTTGCAGAACGCCCGCAAAACGTCGCGTTCGCATTAAAAGGCTTTTTTGGAAAATAATTTTTTGTACAAATTGTGAACATATTTTAGTATAATGATAAATACAAAGGGGTTTCAAAGACAACAAAGGAAGGGGAGATTGTTTTGGTTATTGCATCTGTTGTTTTGTATATGGTGGGGATGTTGCTAATTGGATATTGGGCGTATAAACGGACGTCAAACTTGTCCGATTATATGTTAGGTGGACGAACGCTCGGCCCAGCGGTGACGGCATTAAGCGCTGGGGCATCGGATATGAGCGGCTGGTTGTTGCTCGGTTTACCTGGGGCGATGTATGCGCAAGGATTGAGCGCTTCATGGATTGTCATCGGTTTAGCGCTCGGGGCTTACGTCAACTGGCTATACGTTGCGCCGCGCTTACGAGTATATACGGAAGTGGCGAACGACTCGATTACGATTCCGTCATTTTTAGAAAATCGTTTCGGCGATACATCGAAGCTGTTACGTCTCGTGTCTGGATTCGTCATTATGATTTTCTTTACGTTTTACGTCTCATCTGGTCTCGTTTCAGGTGGGGTCATGTTTAAAAACTCGTTCGGTACAGATTATCATACAGGGTTATGGATTGTGGCAGGTGTCGTTGTAGCCTACACGTTGTTTGGGGGATTTTTAGCGGTCAGTTGGACGGACTTTGTGCAAGGATTAATTATGTTTATCGCGCTCATTCTCGTACCTGTTGTAACGCTTATGCACATTGGTGGGGTAACGGAAACGACAACGACAATTCTCGACATCGATCCGAATTTGCTTGATTTATTTAAAGGGACAAGCGTTGTCGGTATTATTTCCTTATTTGCTTGGGGGCTCGGTTATTTCGGCCAGCCGCACATTATCGTTCGCTTTATGGCCATCTCATCTGTGAAGGAGATGAAACAAGCGCGCCGCATCGGCATGGGTTGGATGATCTTTTCATCTGTCGGTGCGATGTTAACAGGACTTTTCGGCATCGCCTACTTTAAAAAAGCAGGCATGACGTTAGAAAATCCAGAAACGGTATTTATTAAACTAGGTGAAATTTTATTCCATCCGCTTATTACAGGATTTTTGCTTGCTGCCATTTTAGCGGCCATCATGAGCACGATTTCATCGCAATTGCTTGTTACATCAAGCTCGTTAACAGAAGATTTATACAAAATTTTATTCCGTCGTTCAGCATCGGATAAGGAGCTTGTATTTGTCGGTCGTTTATCTGTATTGCTCGTATCGATTGTTGCTTTATGGCTAGCATACGAGCAAAACAACACAATTTTAAATCTTGTCGGTTATGCGTGGGCCGGGTTCGGCGCGTCGTTCGGTCCTGTCATTATTTTAAGCTTATGTTGGCGCCGCATGACAAAATGGGGGGCGCTTGCCGGAATGGTGGCAGGAGCGACAACGGTAATCGTGTGGGCGAACTCTTCATACGCCAAAGTGATGTATGAAATGGTGCCAGGTTTTATCGCCAGCTTGATCGCTATCGTCGTCGTCAGTCTATTGACAGCTGTACCAGAGAAAAAGATTACTGAGCAATTTGACGCATTTAAACGTACAATTTCATCATAAGAAAAAGGTGTCCGCATCGGGCACCTTTTTTATGTGATGAATTGTAATATTAAGTGCAACACCTTGTAAGTCAAAATAAAGGAGTACTATATACAAAATTAGTTGACAATACATGCATATGTATTTTTTTGAATGTTTTTACACAGTATTTACATGATCTATGATATATTTTTACAAAAGGCAAGTGCATACAATTCGTTTATGTATCCGTTTTGGTGGTTGAGGGGGGATAAGAGTGAGCATGTTTGGGGCGATAGTTGCTTTTCTTTCAGCGATTATTCTTATACTACGAAATGTTCCGGTCGCATATGGAATGATGTGTGGAGCGTTTATTGGTGCTTTACTCGGCGGGGCTTCTGTCGATGAGGCAGTTCGTCTAATGATGGATGGTGCAAAAGAAATGATCCCGTCTATTTTGCGTATTTTAGCTGCTGGTGTGCTTGCAGGGGTGTTGATGCAGTCAGGGGCTGCATTAGCAATTGCTGAAAAATTAGTGAGGGCATGTGGGGAGAAGTATGCGCTATTTGCGTTATGTTGTACAGCAATGGTGCTAACGGCTTGTGGAATATTTGTTGACGTAGCAATTATGACGATTGCACCGGTTGCGCTTGTCATTGCCCAACGTCTTTTCATTTCACGTTTTGCGATATTACTCGCGCTAATTGGTGGAGGAAAAGCAGGAAACATCATTTCACCTAATCCGAACACTATCGCAGCAGCGGAGGCTTTTCATGTGCCGCTTTCTTCGCTTATGATGGCCGGGATTGTGCCTGCTTGTATCGGTCTTTTCGTGACGTACAACATAGCAAAACGATGGTCTGTAGACAATACGCAAAAGGTGGAAGTCGAAATCGTTCAAAAGGAAACTCCTTCTTGGACGAAAGCGATTGTTGCTCCCGCTGTAGCTATGACTCTTTTATTGTTGCGTCCTCTTTTTAGTATTCATATTGACCCGCTAATCGCTTTGCCGGCCGGTGCTCTCGTTGGTGTGGTAGTTATGAAAAAGACGAACGAACTGAACGATTTTTTGCGCGTTGGCATGGAGAAGATGAGCGGTGTTATTTTCATGCTTATTGGTACAGGGGCGCTAGCCGGTGTGATCGCAAACTCATCGCTACATGGTTCCTTTATGCAAACACTTCAGTCATTCGGTTTTTCGCCGTACACAATCGCCCCGCTAGCCGGTGCGTTGTTATCAGGTATTACAGCATCGACGACCGCAGGCACAGCAGTAGCGAGCCACATTTTTGGGGGAGCGCTTATTGAAGCGGGTGTTTCACCGCTTGCTGGTGCAGCGATGGTACATGCTGGAGCGACGATGCTTGACCATTTGCCGCACGGCAGCTTTTTTCATGTGACGGCGGCAAGCGTTCATATGTCAACAAAAGAGAGGTTAAAATTACTTCCGTACGAAACGGCAATTGGTTTAACTATAGCAGTAACGTGTACAATTATTTTTATTATGTTTTCATAAAATGATGTTCTAAATAATCAACAAATAAAATAAAAAAAGGATTTTCATCCCATATGTCGAACGGTACATGTTAAGGGGGAGTGGGAGAAATGAGGAAAATATACGTAGCTATATGCATGTTCTTTTGTTTATTCGCCAATCGGGCTTGGGCAGAAGGGGAAACGAGCGTTACGCTCAGCGTGGCTGGTGATGTCACCCTCGGTCGTGATGAAAATTACGGCTATGCGTACTCGTTTGATGATGAAGCGAAAAAGAACGGGCTTGCTTTTTTCACGAAACATATCGAATCTATTTTTAAAAACGACGACTTTACAACCGTCAATTTGGAAACGACTCTCACAACAGCAACGCAAAAGGCAGAAAAGAAATTTCGATTTCGCGGCGATCCATCTTATGTCCATGTGTTAACGCGCGCCGGCATTGATGCAGTGAATCTGGCAAACAATCATACGTTTGACTACGGACAGAAAGGATATAGTGATACGATTGCCACGCTAAAGCGGGCGAATGTCGGTTATTTTGGAAACGGAATTTCGCTAATGAAAACGGTGAAAGGGATAAACATCGGTACGCTCGGTTATAAAGGTTGGAGCGATACGAAAGCATTTCGTCGACAAATGGCCGATGACATTCGCACATTGCGAAAACGAGGGGCGCAACTTGTGCTTATTCACTTTCATTGGGGAGAAGAGCGCAGTTATGTGCCAAACAGCACACAAAAAGCGCTAGGAAGATTTGCGATTGACAGCGGGGCCGATCTTGTCGTCGGTCATCACCCGCACGTCATTCAAGGAATTGAACAATATAAAGGGAGAATGATCGTCTATAGCTTAGGCAACTTTATGTTTGGAGGGAATAAAAATCCGAGCGATAAAGATACGTTCGTTTATCAACAAACGTTTTATTTTGCTGACGGCAAAAAACAGCCAAAAACGACCGTTCGTATCATTCCGTTTCGCATTTCATCTGTAACGACACGAAACAACTATCAACCGATTCCACTTCAAGGAAAAGAAGCTAACCGTGTAAAAACAAAAATTGTTCATTTATCAGCAAAAATAAATAAGCCGACATGGCTTGTATATGAAAAATAAAAAAATATAATAGAAAGAAAGGGGGGATTTTATGTACATCGGGGACATTGTATTTCAACTTGTAATGTTTGGTACGTTGCTTGGAGTTTTTGCTGTATTTGTTTTTGGTGCCGTATGGTTGACACGGTCTATAAAGGGAAAAAGAGGGTAAAAAAGTTCGGCAGGCGCCGAACTTTTTTACTTTACAATTAATACGGGTGCTTCTACTCGCTTAGCGACTTTATGGCTCACGCTTCCTAACACCATTTCTTGTAACGTATTTAATCCGCGACTGCCGACAATGACGAGATCAAAGGAATGCGCGTTTGCAAACTCAACAATAGCAGGTCCTGGTTCTCCTCTTAACATACGAATTTCGTACGGAATGTTGGCTTCTTTCAACAACGCCTCAGTTGAAGATAAACGTTTTTTACGCATCGCTTCTCGTTCTTCTATGTTTCCTTCTAGCAATACGTCCGTTTTCGCTGTCGTTGTATTAATAACATATACAACAGTAACTAGCGCTTCTTGAAAGTATGAACAAAGTTCTATTGCTTTTTTTGTCGCACGTAAAGCATGTTCAGAGCCATCTGACGCAAGTAAAATGTTTTTCATTCGTTCAACCTCACAACTATTTTTGTCTATTATATCATCTAATCAAAGCTTTTTTTAAAAATTTTTTGATATCGCTTTCTTTGTTGATATGTATGCGTGTATAGATGTTTTTGAGCCGTCATAAAAGGTTGAGTATGTGAACAATGTTATGTATAATCGCTTTGTTGTGTACGGGATCGCTTCTTTGTGGAAGAAGTAACATATTAAAGAGAAAGAGGGGTTGTATGTTTAAACATTGGAAAGAAGAATGGTTTGGAAATATTAGAGGAGATGTACTTGCGGGGCTTGTCGTTGCGCTTGCGCTTATTCCAGAGGCGATTGCATTCTCCATCATTGCAGGTGTCGATCCGATGGTTGGTCTGTACGCTTCTTTTTGTATTGCAGTCGTCACCGCTTTTGTTGGCGGAAGGCCGGGGATGATTTCTGCAGCAACTGGGGCGATGGCGCTTGTTCTCGTTCGTTTAGTAGCGGAGCACGGTTTACAATATATGCTGGCAGCTACAATTTTAACAGGTGTCATTCAAATTGTTTTAGGTTTACTGAAAGTTGGGAATATATTAAAATTCATTCCTCGTCCGGTCATGATCGGATTTGTTAACGCGCTTGCCATTTTAATTTTTGCTGCTCAATTGCCACATTTCCAGGGGGAGTCTTGGATGATGTATGCGCTTGTGGCACTCGGTTTGTTCATTATTTACGTTTTCCCGCGCATCACAACAGCTATTCCATCTCCGCTTGTTGCGATTGTCGTCATTACAATGCTTGCTTTTGTGGCTAAATTAGATGTGCGCACGGTAGGAGATATGGGAGCAATTTCTGCAACGTTACCGAACTTTTTGATTCCGAATGTCCCATTGACGCTTGAAACGCTTATGATTATTTTCCCTTATTCATTATCTCTTGCGCTTGTTGGATTAATAGAATCCCTTTTAACAGCGCAAATTGTCGACGATTTGACGGATACAGAAAGCGATAAAAACAAAGAGTCGCGTGGTCAAGGAATCGCTAATATTGTGGCCGGTTTCTTTGGTGGCATGGCGGGATGTGCAATGATTGGGCAATCGGTTATCAACGTGAAATCAGGTGGGCGAGGTCGCCTTTCTTCCCTCGTCGCTGGTGTGTTTTTAATGGTTCTCATTGTTGCGTTTAACCGTATTGTTGTTACGATTCCGCTCGCGGCGCTTGTTGCTGTTATGATCATGGTATCGATCAGCACGTTTGATTGGGGTTCGATACAACGGCTTGCTAAAGTGCCAAGGGCAGATGCTTTCGTCATGATTATTACTGTTGCCATAGTGGTAATCACACATAACTTAGCGATCGGAGTGATTGCTGGAATGATGTTAAGTGCGTTATTTTTTGCTGCGGATATGTCCAAAGTGAAGGTGACGAAAACGATAAAAGGTGACATCGCAACATATGATGTAGAAGGCACGCTCTTTTTCGCCTCGGCGAACGACTTTGTCTGTGCGTTTCACTACAATGACGATGTGAAAAAAGTAAACATTAACTTGGCGAAAGCACGTATTAAAGACGAAACAGGTGTACATGCGATCGATCGCGTTGTGATAAAAATGCACCAAAACGGTGTAGAAGCAAATGTCATTGGCTTAAGTGAAGCGTGTGAAACGCTTGTCAATCGTCTTGCTCTCTACAACAAGCCAGGAGGAATTGAACAAACGATTGGACATTAAAACCGAGCATATCGCTCGGTTTCATAGTTCTTTCCCACAAGATGGACAAAATCGAAAATCTGTTTGTATGTTTGTTCCACAAGATGAACAATATTTTTTCCCCTCGCTACGACCGAAGCGCTCATTTAGCGGATCTTTCTCTTCATGTTCATCAACGATATCGACGATGGACATCCGCTCTTTTCCTGTCGCATTTTTATAATGGTAGACGGCTTGAAAAATACCAAGCCCAACAAAAATCAGTCCGAACAGCGGAAATATTTGTGTTCCTGGAAACGGAGAATCTTTTGTAATCGAAAAAGTCATAAATGTCCAAAAAATACCAAAAATAATCGAGAAGAGGCTTCCGACAAATCCTTGCATCGACGGTCCACGGCCAGGCTTTATGCTTTTCATGTTTTTTCTCCTTTCGCTATATTCATACATTCCATTATATACAAGAAACAGAGAAAATTCATTTCATGTTTTGAAAAAAAGGTACTATTTTGTAAATATATATGCTAGATTAAGTAATGACATCATAAATTACATGTGTAAGCAATACGAAAAAGGAGGCTCAGTTTATGACGTTATCATCGTTGAGGAGTCAGGCAAGAGATGCATTAAGAGGAAAATGGGGTAGCGCAGTGCTTTTTATGCTCGTGTATGCGGCTGTAACCATTGTTTTTCCAATGCCGTTGAAGTTGTACTAAGCGGGGGATGGGAAACATGGCTTGATCAAGAAGAGGTGCCCACTTCAGCCTCTGTTGCAAGCATGATTATCTCCCTTGCGCTCATTCCTCTTAGCATCGCGATGTATTGGGTATTTTTAGATGTGTATCGGAATGAACCGGTCCGTATTTCTCCGCTGTTTACGGTGTATCAAAACGGAAAATTAGCTTTAAAGCTGATTGGTACTTCGCTTTTATTCGGGCTTTTCGTCTTTTTATGGAGTTTACTACTCATCATCCCGGGAATTATTAAATCATTATCTTACTCACAAACGTTCTTTTTATTAAAGGATCACCCAGAGTACAGTGCACTTCAAGCGATTAGTGAAAGTAAAAAGCGCATGAAAGGATATAAAGGAAAGTTACTTTTGCTATATCTCAGCTTCATTGGCTGGGGGCTTCTGTCCATCGTTACGCTTGGTATCGGACTTTTATGGCTTATTCCTTACGTTTATACATCGCTTGCTGCATTTTATGATCAATTTATTCGCAAGCAGGAAGTGACAGCCGAATAAAAAACGAACAAGGTCGCCCTTGTTCGTTTTTTTCTATAAATAAAGCTAGAAAAATATCGAATGATTTTGTAAAATCATTAAAAAAAGAATATTGTTTCTTTTTGTCGGAAATGAGCGAATGGGGTCGTTCTTATTTAATCATATAAACACGTTTGTAAAATGAAGAATAATAGTGACATACTATAATTTAAATGTGTTATAATAAATGAGGGGAAATGTTGGTCAGATCGGAATGAACATTTAGGGGGTTCAATGATGAGAACAGATGTCATTTTAATTGGTGCGGGGATTATGAGTGCGACATTAGGGACGTTGTTGAAAGAGTTAGCACCAGAGTGGGAGATTTCAGTGTTTGAAAGACTAGATCAACCGGCGGATGAAAGTTCGAATGAATGGAACAATGCAGGTACGGGTCATGCCGCTCTTTGTGAATTAAACTACACAGTGGAAAAAGCGGACGGATCAATTGATATAAGCAAAGCGATTAAAATTAACGAACAATTTCAACAATCGCTCCAATTTTGGTCTTATCTCGTTCAAAACAAACGCATTCGCAATCCAAAAGATTTCGTCATGCCAATTCCACATATGAGCTTTGTGCAAGGGGAAGAAAATGTTGCATTTTTGAGAAAGCGCTTTGAACAGATGGTAAACAATCCGTTATTTAAAGGAATGGAGTTTTCAGATGATCCACAACAATTGAAAGAGTGGATCCCGCTGATGATGGAAGACCGCATCATGACAGAACCGATTGCCGCCACGCGCATCGAGTCGGGGACCGATGTGAACTTTGGTGCTTTAACGCGCATGTTATTTGAACATTTAGAACATAAGCATGTCAATTTATATTATAAGCATCACGTGGAAGATATGAAACGGACAAGCGACAATTTATGGGAAGTAAAGGTACGCAACCTCACAATCGGCGAAGTTGAAGTCCATACAGCGAAGTTCGTCTTTATCGGTGCAGGCGGTGGGAGCTTACATTTACTACAAAAATCAGGCATTCCTGAAGGAAGAGGAATTGGTGGTTTTCCGGTAAGCGGGCTATTTATGGTGTGCAACAATCCAGATATTATCGCCCAACATCATGCGAAAGTGTACGGAAAAGCGAAAGTTGGTGCGCCGCCGATGTCTGTCCCGCATTTAGATACGAGATTCATAGGCAATGAGAAAATGTTATTATTTGGGCCGTTTGCTGGGTTTTCACCGAAATTTTTAAAGAACGGTTCGATGTTCGACTTAATTACATCCGTCAAGCCGCATAATGTGTTGACGATGCTTGCAGCTGGGGCAAAAAATATGGCGCTAACAAAATATTTAATCGAACAAGTCATGTTATCAAAAGAACAACGCATGGAAGAACTGCGCGAATTTATCCCGAATGCGAAAAGCGAAGACTGGGATATTATTATCGCTGGCCAGCGCGTGCAAGTCATTAAAGATACAGAAGCAGGTGGCAAAGGAACGCTTCAATTCGGTACGGAAGTTGTTGCCGCACATGACGGATCGGTTGCCGCTTTACTCGGTGCATCACCTGGCGCATCAACCGCTGTTCATGTCATGCTTGAAGTCATTGAAAAATGTTTCCCTAAAGAAATGAAACAATGGGAGCCAAAAATTAAAGAAATGATTCCATCTTACGGTGTATCACTCATGAAAAACGAAGCGCTTTTACGCGACGTACAAACGCTCGCTGCCCAAACGCTCGGTCTAAAAGAAAACATGCCGCTTCAAATTGCATAAATACGAAAGGGCAGAAGTCGGTGGACTTCTGTCTTTTTTTGTATCGATTATATTTCCTGCTTGTTATAATAAAAAAAGGGAAGTGAGTAGATGATTTACATTTTCTTAGTCGTTTTACCACTTGTGTCAGGATTGTGGTTTTTTAATTTGACTCTATTGTTGAAAAAGCTACACCAAGGTCGCGATATTCATAATGAAACAGTGTTAGGTACGGTGTTGATGGTAGTGTTTTTTTTTCTGTGTATGCTAGGATTAGTTGGGTTGCATTAACGATGTTAACCTTTTTATGTTTAGTTACAAAATACAAGAACATGATGAGAAATAAGAAAAATGCTTTGACACGTCGTATTTTTGTTGTACAACTATGTATAGAATAAACACTGTCGTTCATATGGATGGCAGGTCAAGAAGGGAGCGGCATCGTGTCGCTCCTTTTGCTTTTTATGTGAGGAGGGATGTTTTTGTATTCACGAATCGCCTTATTTATTGATGGCGGGTACCTTGACAACGTATTGAAATGGCATGGAAAAGCAAAAATCGATTAAGAATGGAATGGGTTCATCGTTTTTCAAAACGATGGACCTTTATTTTTGTAACTATTCACCCCAGTGCTAGTGTATAAAAAAGCCCAGCACAAATAGGGCATTTCGGTCATAGAAAATGCCCTAGGTAGCGGAAAGAACTCGATCGATCGTTTCGCCTGCCAACAGAAGACACAA
>NZ_JAHZOE010000030.1:0-25073 GCF_019448545.1 Anoxybacillus sp. ST4
ATCGATTCATCGTGCTTGTGTTGGACAACGCGCGTATTCATTATGCCAAGATGGTGCGAGCATTCCTTGATAGTCAAGAAGGTGCTACTTTTCACTTTATCTTTTTGCCACCGTATTCCCCACAGTTAAACCCTATTGAACGGCTATGGAAGTGGCTAAAAGATGAAGTCATTGCTAACGTCTTGCATAGAGATCAAAAAGACATCGCCCAGTCGATTACTCGGTTTGAACAGCACGTCTTACAGCACCCAGATGAGGTGTTACGCCGCATCGGGTGTGCTGCGTGAATCAGAGGTTAAAATGTCAATTTGGATGTATATAGATGATGTGTTTTCAAAATTACGTGATCATATTGTTCCGCTTGTTCAACAAATTTGCGAGTCCCGTCACAAACCGGACACGAGCTTTTTATTTCAACCATTTCCGAAAGAAAAGCAAAGAGCATTTAGTTTAGCGCTTTTAAAAGAGCTAGGTTACGACTTTGACGCAGGGCGGCTAGATGAAACTGTGCATCCTTTTGCTATTACATTAAATGATGGAGACGTCCGAATTACAACGAAATATGACGAAAATGATTTCCGAACAGCTGTATTTGGTACAATTCACGAATGTGGTCATGCCCTTTATGAACAACATATTTCTAAAGAACTGGCAGGGACACCATTGTACGATGGAACGTCAATGGGGATTCATGAATCACAATCGCTATTTTATGAAAACTTTATTGCTCGTCATTATTCATTTTGGAAGCGATATTATAGTTTATTACAACAACACGCTTCGCACTTCTCACATGTTTCATTAGACGATTTTTATCGTGCAATTAATGAGTCGAAACCGTCTCTTATTCGCATTGAAGCTGATGAACTGACGTATCCATTACACATTATTGTTCGATATGAAATGGAAAAAGCGTTGTTTGATGACGCCATTGAAGTGAAAGATTTACCATATATTTGGAACGAAAAATACGAAGCGTATTTAGGTATTCGTCCAGAGCGTGATGCGGAAGGAATTCTTCAAGATGTGCATTGGGCTGGAGGAAGTTTCGGTTATTTTCCATCGTATGCGCTTGGATATATGTACGCGGCACAGTTTAAACACACAATGGAGAAAGAGCTACCATTTGATCAGTTGCTTGAAAATGGGGAACTTGTTCGTATTCGAGAATGGCTTACAAAACATGTTCACCAATTCGGAAAGACGAAAAAACCGCTCGATATTTTACATGAAGTAACCGGGGAAGGTCTAAATCCGATCTACTTAATCCAATACTTAGAAGAAAAATATAAACATATTTATCGATTATAAAAAACCGGGCGAGTGCCCGGTTTTTTTACCAAAGTTTAAATCCTTTTGATCCAGGAGGTGCATTTTGGATCATATCAATAAACGGAACGGTATATGCGATTAAAATAAGGACAACCGCAATGCCAATCCATAATTTCCAGTTTTCGAATACAAGAGGTGTACGTTCGGCTTGCTCAGCAACTTCTGCCACAGGGAACTCCGTTTCACCTTTTGGTGCGAAAAATGCTAAGTTTGTAACGATAATGAGCACGAGAATAATACCGATAAACAAGATCGTTCCTCCAACAGCTTGAGCGATTTGATAAGGGATCCACTCAAGCGCTTGTGGCGCATCACCGTATGTCGAAAACGCTGAACGACGTGGGGCACCGAGTAGTCCTGCAAAATGCATAGCACTAGACATAAAGATCATACCGATAGACCAAACAATTGTTTGAATGATCGCCAAACGGTTCATCGCTTTTGTCATGACACGTCCCGTTAAGTGCGGGATGAGCCAATATGCTGCGCCAAAAAATGTCAACACAACTGTTGTAGCTAACGTTAAATGGAAGTGACCAGTTACCCAAATTGTGTTATGAACGACTTGGTTTAATTGGTGTGATGCGTTTACAAGACCACCAGCACCGGCAGGGATAAAGAACAACATACCGATAAATGGTGCAAAGAAGCGGGCATCACCCCATGGTAATTTTCGTAACCATCCGAATAATCCTGTCGCTCCTTTTGAGCGCCCATACATTTCAAATGTTGCAAACATCGAAAACGCGGTCATGAGTGATGGAATAACGACCATAAACGTTAAGACAACTTGTAAGTATTTCCAAGCTGGATCGATTCCAGGTTCCACGAGTTGATGGTGGAAACCGACAGGAATCGAGAAAATTAAGAATAAAATGAACGACATGCGAGCAAGTGAGTCAGAAAACATTTTTCCGCCAATAATTTTTGGGATAATCGCATACCAAATCATATATGCAGGCAATAACCAGAAATAGACGAGCGGGTGACCAAAGTACCAGAACAATGTTCGGCTCACAAGTACGTTAATGCGATCGACGTAGCCTAATGACCAAGGGATAAGTTGGAACAATACAGTTGCCGCTACACCGAGCGAGCAAATGAGCCATAAAATCATATTCACAACAGACATAAATGTAAGTAGTGGGCTCACTTGACCCGGATGGGCTTTTTTCCATTTCGCATAATGAGCAAACATTGCAAAGCCGCTAATCCAACTACCAACAATGACAAGTGTTAAACCGATATAAAATCCTGCATGTGCTTGTAGAGGTGCATAAAACGTATATAAAACAGAAGCTTCACCAATTAAAATGTAAAATGCAGTAATGGCTGTGCCGATTGTCATGAGCCAAAAGCCGACCCAACCCCAAAAACGAACGCGATCAGAAAGTGTTCCAGCCGTACGGCTTACAGCAGCAAATTGAAAACCAATGATAAAGAATGTAGTTAAAACGAGTCCAAGTAATACACCGTGGGTTGTTAAAATCGTATAATAGCTAATGCCTGCCGGTAATTCAAATTTTCCTGAGCGTACGAGCACTTGTAATAAACCAGCGAGTCCCCCTAATGCAAGGGCAACGAAAGCGACATAAATATGGGCCATTGCTAATTTGCCATCACGAGCGTCTACTTTCCATGTTCCGTTCATCATTGTTCAACCACCTTCACTTTCGCCGTCATTAAATGGTGACCGGCTCCGCAATATTCGTTACATAAAACAACGTACTCACCAACTTTATCGAACGTTTGCGTATAGCTGCTTACATAGCCTGGTTCAACCATCATGTTTACGTTTGTCCCCGCTATCTCAAATCCGTGGATGACGTCTTTTGTTGCTACGTTAATCGTCACCTTTGCACCTTTCGGAATTTCTACTTGATTTGGTATATAAGCAAACGCAGAAGCAACAATATTTAGCTGATATTCGTTATCTCCTGTTTTGACAAGGCCTGGCTGATCAAATGGCGGCGTTTGGTCTACTTTTTCTGGGTCGATCGTTGTTAAACAGCTTGGTGGCTGTGTGCCTTGTGCAAATGCACCGACGCCTAAGACAGCTAGAAATACGAATAGTGAACCGATGCCGAAAAATAGCCAGATTTTTTCATACTTATGCATGTGCATAACGTCCCGTCTCCTTTCTCTCTATAAACGATTTAAAAACAAGAAATACACGCTTACCCACGTGAAAATAAGGAAAAATCCTAAAAACAAAACGGAAGCAAGCGTTCCTTTTAATGTAGGTTCTTTCTCCACTTTCGTTTTTGGTGTGTTTGTGTTTAATTGCGTTTTCATCTTCATCCCCCCTTCCTAAATAAACCTTAAATAGAAATGTATACACTTACATCATACAAAACAATTTGTGAAATGAAACGCTTTCTTGACATGTTTCACAAATTGTTCATTCGTTACTTTATCATCATCATAACCGTAAAAATAAGGTATAGCTGTGACTTTTGTCACATGAATTTTGTGAGGTTGTGAAAAAAGTGTGAAATATTTAGAAAAAGATGGATGTTAAATAAAAAACGAAGCTTACAGGCGCAAGCTTCGTTCATTCACTCATTATCAATTGTTAAAATAAGTTGTAATTCCCCTTTGTTCTCAAAGTAGATTGGTACACGAAAAGCTTTATCAAAGCCGTAAATTTTTGTTTGGCCAACGAGGACGGTTGGAGGTGTAATATCGATTGTAATTCCTTTTTGGGATACGATTGTAGCCAAGTTTCCTGCGATCATATTACCGAGTTCACTTGTAAATGATTCGAGCATTTCTCCTTCCAATGGCATGCCGAACATCGTTTCTCCAATGTTTCCGAACATCGTTTCATGCCCTTCACTGATCAGACGTCCGCGTAAATCTCCCGTCATCCCAATCAATACGCTAATGGATGTTTGTGTGAAAGGTTGAGTAAACAATGAAGGTTTGTCGATTGTCATCGTTAGCGGAATGACAGATCGAATAGACTCGATCGTTCCGTTTAAAATCGTTGTAATTTTTTCACCTAACGCCATAAAAAGACCCCCTTTTTCTTCATCATAACAAAATTTTTGTTTCAATTACATCATTTTTCGACAAATACAGACAAAGAAAACATAAAAAACATAGTGACGAAACAATAAATTGCGTTATAATGAAAGTGCACAACAACATACCTCCTTTCAAAACGTCGAAAGCTTTCCTCCTAGCTGCATTGAGGAAAGCTTTTCTATTTCATAAGTATAAATTTTATTTATAGGAAAAATATTATCATTATCGAGAGGAGGGAAATGTATGCCAAAGATTGTTGCAGTTGAACTAGCTCAACTTCCATACCGTGTGTCGCAAAAGGAAGTAATGCATACAGTAAAAAATCTTTTTCGTGATCGTTATGAACAGATTGACCGTTTACTATCTATTTTTGAAAACGACCATATTCAAACAAGAACGTTTGTGCAACCATTAGATTGGTATACGACAGTTCATTCATTCGCGGAAAAAAATGCAAAGTATATTGAATGTGCTGTTCGATACGGAAAAGAAGCGATTGAGCGCTGCTTACGTAGCAAAAATATTCCTTTTGAAGAGATTGAAGCAATTTTTTACATTTCCACAACAGGAATGGCGACACCGAGCATTGAAGCGAAAATGATGAATGAGCTTCCTTTTTCTGTGCATACAAAACGCATTCCGATATGGGGGCTCGGATGTGCGGGTGGGGCAGCCGGGCTCGCTCGAGCAGTAGATTACTGTCGGGCCTATCCAGAGGCGAAAGTGCTCGTTGTTGCAGTAGAATTTTGTAGTTTAACATTCCAGCTTGATGATGTTTCAAAAAGCAACCTCATCGGTACATCGCTATTTGCGGATGGAGTAGCTTGCGTATGTGTTGTAGGGGATGATGTACAGAAATGGCATACAGCTCCTTGCGTGCTCGATATGCAAACAACGTTTATGCGCAACACAGAAAACGTTATGGGGTGGGATATAAAAGATCAAGGTTTTTATGTCGTGTTTTCTAAGCATATTCCGACAATGATTCGTCAATCAGTTGGTGAAATCGTCCAATCATTTTTAAAACAAAATGGGGTTGATCTGACGCAAATGGAACATTTTATTGTGCATCCAGGCGGTAAAAAAGTGCTTGATGCTTATCAAGATTGTTTACATATTAGTGAAGATCGGTTAACCCATGCTATGTCTGTTTTGCGAGAGTACGGAAACATGTCGTCCGTAACTGTACTTGCTGTTTTAAAGCGCTTTTTACAACAATCGATGACGCAAGAAGGGTACGGTTTAATGATGGCTATGGGGCCGGGATTTAGTTGTGAGCTTTTATTGCTTAAATGGGGAGATGTAAGATGAGATGGGTACTGTTTTTTCTTTTAATTATTCAAAGAATTTCGGAATTATGCTGGGCAAAAAGAAATGAACATTGGATGAAGAGGAGGGGGGCGTTAGAATTTGGACAAAATCACTATAAATATATGGTAGGTATGCACAGCTTATTTTTTATTTCGCTTCTGCTTGAAGGAATGCGTAAACGTCCGTCACCATTATGGTCTATTTTGCTTAAAATATTTATTGTTTTACAGCTGTTTCGTCTTTGGACTATTGCTTCACTTGGACGGTATTGGAATACAAAAATCATCGTATTGCCAGAAGCGGAACGGATACAGAAAGGACCGTATCGGTGGTTACGCCATCCGAATTACTTTGTCGTTGTGTTCGAATTAATTATTATTCCGCTTATGTTTCAAGCGTATTGGACGGCTGCCATCTTCACTATATGTAACGCATACTTACTATCCGTTCGTATTCGCGCAGAGGAGCGTGCGTTATGTTTGTTAAAATCCCCTAGTCAGTAGGGGATTTTTATGTATTTTTTTTGTGAACTACAGTAAAATGGAGGTAGATTTTTAAAAAGGGGTATGGGAAAGAATGCAAATGACAAAAGCAGAATCGCTACAACAATGGGTATATCGCCTCATCGCACTTCATGATCAATTTGTCAAGATCGGAGGGATTGTGCAAGCGAATCAAACAAAGCAATTAATAAAAAAAGTGTATCATGGAGAGTTTACCATTGCTTTTTGTGGACATTTTTCTGCCGGGAAATCTAGTTTAATTAATGAATTAGTTGGTGTCCCACTTTTACCGTCTAGCCCAATTCCAACGAGTGCTAATCTAGTGAAGGTGAAGGCGGGTGAGCCATATGCACGCGTGTATTACAAACATAGTGAGCCGATTGAATACGCCGCTCCTTATGACTATGAAGAAGTAAAAACGTTTTGCCGGGACGGCGATGCGATTGATATGATTGAGATTAGTCAAGAAACAGATGCGATTCCATCTGGAATTGTACTGATGGATACGCCAGGAATTGATTCAACAGACGATGCGCATCGTTTGGCAACAGAGTCCGCCCTCCATTTAGCGGACGTGATTTTTTATGTAATGGATTACAATCATGTTCAAGCTGAGCTAAACTTCGAGTTTACAAAACGATTATCACAGTATGGAAAAACGTTATACTTAATTGTGAATCAAATCGATAAACATCGCGACGAAGAGCTTTCGTTTTCACAGTTTGCTCGTTCTGTTGACGAGGCATTTCAGCAATGGGGCGTCACATTTGAACGTATTTTTTATACGTCTCTGAAACAAAAGGAGCATGTATATAATGAGTTCGAGTCGTTAAAACAATTGTTGCGGTCGCTTTTTCGTGAAAAAAACGATCGGCTTCAACAAAGTATACATATTGCAGTGAAGCAAATCATTGATGACTATATGCAAACGTTGACAGCTCAACAAGCAGAAGAGGAACAAAACATTCGTCAATCGCTTTCATTTAAGAACGATCGTGAGCTTCTCGAAAAAATCGAAGAGATGGAGAATATGATTGATCACATAAAAAAAACGTGGTCAAATGCGAGACAGCAATTTGAGCAACAGTTAGCAACTATACTAGATAATGCATATGTGATGCCTTATGAAACGCGGGAGCATGCGCGCGCCTATTTAGAAGCGTGCCAACCAGATTTTAAAGTCGGTTTTTTATTTACAAAACAAAAGACGGAAGAAGAACGTAAAAGGCGATTGCGTGCCTTCTACGAGAATTTGCATCGTAACATTGAAAGTCAGTTGGAATGGCATGTTCGGGACCTACTAAAACAGTTTTATCAACGATACGATATTCACGATCATGAGTTGTTGCATCGCATGCAACAACTTACTATCCCACTTTCTGAGCAATGGATCATTGAGCGAAAGCCAAATCAACCGCTTATCACAGGAGATTATGTGCTCACTTATACGAACGACATAGCAAATGAAATGAAACGATTGTATCGTGACGTAGCACTTCAACTGATAGATCATATGATCGAAAGAGGAAAAAAACAACAGAAGTTGAATGTGTATGAACGACAACTCAATCAGCTGACTCAGGAGCGTTCGGTTTGGGAACAATTAGAACAACTTGCGCGTCAACGCGAACATATTCAGCAGCAATTACAGAACGCCATCGCGACCGCGAAACCGCTAAGCGATGATGCTATTGTTCCATTTGTTCATGAAACATTTACGAAACGAATAGGGAGTCAAAGAAAAGAAAATGTTTCGTACACATTTGAAACGGTGACAGAAGAACGCTTCATCCAAACGGCGCAACTAGCGAACGAGACAGTAGAACAAATGATTGGAAAATTGCGTACTGTTAGTGAAATGATTGCTCCACTTGAAGGATTAAAGCAGCTAGCAAAAGAAATGAACGAGAAAGTTCAACAACTTCAACAACGGACGTTTACGATCGCTTTGTTTGGAGCTTTTAGCGCTGGAAAATCTTCGTTTGCTAATGCGTTGATAGGCGAACACGTCTTGCCTGTTTCGCCACATCCAACAACGGCAACGATTAATAAAATTGTTCCACCGACAGATGAATATCCACATGGAACCGTTGTGGTACAAGTAAAAACGGAACAACAGCTTTTAAACGATTTGCAACATTCCCTCCGCTTTTTCGGTGTGCAAGTTCATTCATTGCAAGAAGCGATCGAAGAAAGCGAAAAGGCGATTCGTAATCATGCTGTTGACGCAAAAGAACGCGTGCATTGGGCGTTTTTACAAGCCGTCGTTCGCGGTTATGGGCAAATGAAGAAAAATCTTGGTCAGTTGCTTACAATCTCGTTTCAGCAATTTCACGAGTATGTGGCGAATGAAACAAAGTCATGCTTTGTCGAATGGATCGAATTATATTATGACTGTCCGTTAACTCGTGAAAACATTATTCTCGTTGATACACCGGGCGCGGATTCTGTAAATGCTCGTCATACAGGGGTTGCATTTAACTACATTAAAAACGCAGACGCAATTTTCTTCGTCACGTATTATAATCACGCTTTTTCGAAAGCGGATCGCGAGTTTTTAATTCAGCTTGGTCGCGTAAAAGATACGTTTAGTTTAGATAAGATGTTTTTCATTATTAATGCAGCGGATTTAGCTCACACAAAAGAGGAATTACAAGCCGTCGTTCGTTACGTTAACGATCAGCTTCTCCAATTTGGAATTCGACATCCGCGTCTTTTCTCGTTATCGAGCAAGTGGGCGCTCGCAGAGAAGAATGGAGATACGTGGAAACATGATGTGCTATCCAATTCGGGGATGAGCACGTTTGAACAGGCGTTTTATCCATTCATTCATCATGAGATTGGCTCATTAGCGATCGCTTCCGCTCGCTTGCAAATGAAACAAGCTCGTCAACGGTTAGGAGAATACATTGCAGAAGCGAAGCAAAGCGATGATATGAAACGTAAAAAGCTACAAATATTACAACAAGAGCAACAACAACTTGAACAGATCATTGAACAATATGAGCCGGCTCATGATGTTCATGCAATTGAACAAGAGTTAGATGAGTTAGTTTATTATATTCAACAGCGTATTTTTTTCCGTTTGCCAGACTGGTTTAAAGAGTCATTTAATCCTTCCGTTCTTCATGATCGGCAAGCAAATATAAAAAGAGCATTGCAGTTATGTTTAGACGAGTTTTTATATTCGATTGGATTCGACTTAGCACAGGAAATGCGCGCAACTAGTTTGCGAATGGAATCATTTATGAACAAACGTTATGATCTTCATTTTATGGCGTTAGAGAAACAATGGAAACAAGTACATGATCTCATTGTAACGAAAGTGGATCTTCCTAGTTTTCCGACGATCGAATTTCCACTCGCACTAGAACAACTCGATCGAAACATATTTAAAAAAGCGCTAACGTTGTACAAAAATGCAAAATCTTTTTTTGAAAAAGATGAAAAACGATACATGAAAGAAGAATTAGAAAAACAATTACGTGAACCGATTGCCGCGTATATAGATGAGCAAAAGCAACGACTGGTGGCTCATTATTCTACACAATGGACTACAGCAATGAATCGTTTGCATCGTCATATGCGCGAACAAATGAATGAACATTTTAAAGGATTAGTTGCCGCGTTAACTGCCCAGGCACCAATTGATGAGTTACAACATATTTACGATATGATTGGAGGAATGGATGATGAGTGAGGTTCACCAAGCTATTACAGCGCATTCAAAAAAACAGCACGCCCTCATTCGTACGTTTGTCGAGCTAGATGCTAAACGGGAGGCGTACATTGAGGAAGCAGTCGCTTTATGTCAACGAGGTGAGACGTTTTCGGTGCGTAACATTAATGAAGTGACAAAACAAATAAATGAGCTAGCTAAAAACGGAATCGTTCCGCAGAGAAAATATGTGACCGTTGACATGGTAAAGGAATATGTCCAAAAATTAAATGGTAAGTCGTTATAGTGCAAATCGTCCCATTCGCACATACTATCCTTGAATAAAAGGGAGGTGAGGGAATGGGACGAACAAAGCTAGGGAATGCAAACGCCCAACGAAACAATAACGCAAAACAAAAAAACGACTTAAATAACGAATTTGCTTCATATGCTGAAGTGGAAGTAAAGAAAATGAGCAATGAGCATAAAAATATTCGATAAGGCGCGCATATGCGCCTTTTTTGAGGAGCTAAACGAAATGGAGGATGACGATGAAAAAGTGGATCGCTATCATTGTCTTATTCGTTTTTTTTGCATACATGCTTTGGGAACATATGATAGAAAGACAAACGGTCACAACTGGTATTCAAATCGGTATGAAGGCGCCCGATTTTTCTTTAGAAACGATCGATGGAAAAACAGTTCAACTCTCACAATTTCATGGAAAAATAGTTATTGTGAACTTTTGGGCAACATGGTGTCCGCCATGTCGAGCAGAAATGCCAGACATGCAAACGTTTTACGAAAAGTATCATAACCAAGTAGAAATTGTAGCTGTCAATGTGATGGTGAGAGATTCACGGGAAAAAGTCAGCCAGTTCATAAAAGATTATCGCTTAACTTTCCCCGTCGTGCTAGATGTCGATGGACATGTCATGAAGCAATATGAGATTCAACCGATTCCGACATCGTTTATTATCGACCGACAAGGAATGATTCGGGAAAAACAAATCGGGCCAATGTCATATGAGCAAATGGTGCAATATGTAGAGAAATGGGGGAAATAGCCGAGAAGTCGGCTATTTTTTGTATACTTTTCATTATGTTTGGAAAAGATAGAAAAAAATAAAAAGTAGGTGAGTGAGCGATGCGAAAAATAAGAAAGCGGACATTCGCAGAACTTGTGATGGAAAATAAAAGACAACTATTGAACGATGCGAACGCATTAGAAAAATTGGAAGAGAAAATGGAAACGCGTTGGCTTCATAAAGCAGAGTAATAAAGCCATACTATAAGGGAGGGGGGATGAATAAATGGGTAACCCAAAAAGCAATCAACAGCCATTTGTACCGCAACATATTGGAACAAAACCACGAGCGGCAGGCGGCAACAAGGGGAAGCAAATGCAAGATCAATCTGGTCAGCATCCACAAGTCATTCAGACAAAAGGGGAGTGAGGGCGAGTACTCGCCCTCATTTAAAGTTTACATAACTATATTATAGTAAATAAAATAATGTGTATAACATAAAAAAAAACGCACACGATAAATGGTGTACATTTCACTTTGATGAGGAGGATGACAAGATGAAACGAAATTATGATGATCGTCGCGATAATGTCGAGAAATTACAGGACATGGTACAAAACACGCTCGAAAATATCGAAAAAGCGGAAGAAACGATGGCGTTCGCTAGCCCAGAAGAACGAGAAAAAATTAAGGAAAAAAATGAGCGTCGTGAACAAGCGATTGAGGCAATGAGAGCGGAGATTAAAGACGAAGCGAGGGCACGGGAAAGAGGATATGAATTGTAAAAAGCCGCATCTGTGCGGCTTTTTACATGCTATAATCAATTTCGCGTGTGTACGTTTCTGCTTTGTTATGTTTATGGTAAAATGAAGATAAAGTATCGTTAGACTCGGAGAGTGAGAAAAGATGATGGTTTCGCAGAAAGAAATTGAAGTTCGCTACGCAGAAACAGATCAGATGGGAGTTGTTTATCATGCGAATTATGTCATTTGGTTAGAAATTGGACGAGCTCATTTTATTCAACAGCTCGGGTTTCAATATGCAGATATGGAAAGAAGGGGAATTGTATCTCCCGTCATCGATTTGCAAATTTCTTATAAAAAGCCATTGCGTTATGGAGAAACAGCAACGATCAAAACATGGGTAGAATCATATGACGGCATTCGAGTCGTTTATGGATATGAAGTATTAACGTCAACAAACGAAATTGCTGCCACAGCCACTTCAAAACATGTTTGCGTGACAAAGGAAACGTTTCAGCCTGTTTTAATTAGAAAATATTTTCCTGACTGGCATGAAGCGTACGAGCGTGCAAAAAAGAGATAAAGCGGGGACCCCCGCTTTATCTTTTTATTTGTATGTAAATACTGGCTCGTTTTGTTTTTCGTCAAACTCAATATGCAAATCATGGCCGTCGAAATACCAAGTATCATTTTGTTCAATAAAGAAAACGATCCCATCTTTTGCTAACGTCACTGCGGCATCGATTGGCTTTTCCTTATTCACCCCTAAAGAGAAACCTTTTTGTACAGTGCTACAACCACCATATCGAGCGAAAAAGCGAACGAAGTCCCCCCGTTGTAGTTGAAGCTCTTCTTTGTACCACTGAAATGCTTGATCGCACATGTGTATATTCATTATGTTCACCATCCTTTATAAACAATTATAGAAGAACAAAAAACATTTTTCTATTTTAGACGCTTCATTCGAGAAAAAATAAAAAAGTAACTATACAAATGGTGGCAAAACATGTATCATTAATCCGTAATGAACATGAAAGCGAAAGGAGTGACAGTTCCGTTATGAGCAGGGCGAGTACAAATGAACCAGAACCAGCAATAATAGAGGAAGTAGCTTCGTTTTTTGGCGCTGGAACGTACTGCTCACGAACGAAACAGGCGCTCCAACGACAAAAAAGCGGCGCTTACCTCTTGTAGATCAGATAGGGGGGTTACGCCATGATGAATATGTATTTGTCAAATGAACAAGGAAAATTAGAAGAAATTCATGAGTTGAAAAACGGGTGTTGGGTAAATCTCGTATCTCCAACAGAAAGCGAAATTCGCTATATTGCGGAGCATCTTAATATTCCGATCGATTCAATTAAAGATGCGCTTGATGATGAAGAACGTTCACGGATTGAGAAAGAAGACAATCACGTACTGATCATTGTTGATATTCCGATTATTACGTATGACGAGGGAAACATTCCAACGTATGAAACGATTCCGATTGGGATGATTATTACAAATACATGTTTTATTACGGTTTGTCTTCAAGAAAATCCAATTTTTGAAGAGTTCACAAAAAATAAAGTGAAAAACTTTTATACGTATATGAAAACGCGTTTTGCTTTGCAAATGTTATATATGATTTCAACATATTATTTAAGATATTTAAAACAAATTAATCGCAAAACAAGTGAAATTGAAAAACAGCTACATCAGTCGATGCAAAATAAAGAGTTATTTTCTTTGCTTAGTTTAGAAAAGAGTCTTGTTTATTTTACTACATCGTTAAAAGCGAACAATATTGTGATGGAACGGTTGCTTCGGTTAAACTATTTACGTATGTATGAAGACGATCAAGAATTGTTAGAAGATGTTATCATTGAAAATAAACAAGCAATCGAGATGACGGAAGTATATAGTAGCATTTTAAGTGGGATGATGGATGCGTTCGCTTCTGTTATTTCAAACAATTTGAATATCGTAATGAAATTTTTAGCTGCGATTACGATCGTCATTTCCTTCCCAACAATGGTGACGAGTTTCTATGGAATGAACGTCCCGATTCCGTATCAAGATAAACCGTATGCTTATTTAGTTGCTTTAGGTGTTTCGATAGCCTTTTCAAGTATTACAGCGTTTGTTTTTTGGAAGAAGCGTTATTTTTAATGGAACGGTATACACCGTTCTTTTTTTTTATGCGAAATAAACACGAACATTTAAATGATTATAATTAAAAAAAGATCGTTTTTTATTGACTGTAAAAGGATCTTCTAGTATATTAACATTCGGAAAAAGAAAAGGTGAGGGATGAATAATGAACAATCGTTATGATGTGATCGTCGTTGGTGCTGGTCCGACAGGAATTTTTACTTGTTATGAATTGACATTAAAATTGCCAGGAGCACGCGTGCTGCTTGTTGATAAAGGACACGATATTTATAAACGGAATTGCCCGATTTTGCAGAAAAAGATTGAGAAATGCCCGCCGCCAGTTGGGAAAAAAGATTATGCAGGTTGCTTGCCAGCTTGTTCGATTACGAACGGATTTGGAGGAGCAGGTGCTTATTCGGACGGCAAGTTTAACATTACGAGTGAGTTTGGTGGTTGGATGACCGATTATTTGCCTGCCTCGGTTGTGTTAGAACTCATTCGTTATGTTGACGACATTAATTTAAAGCACGGTGCGACTCATGCGCTTACAGATCCACTTACTGATGAAGTGCGGGAAATCGAAAAACGCGCCTATGCTGCTGGATTGAAGTTGCTACGTGCTCAAGTTCGCCATCTCGGCACAGAACAAAACTTAGAAATTTTAAAGAGCATATATGAATATTTGCGAAACCATATTGATATGATGTTTAAGGTGGAAGTCAGTGATATTGTAACTGAAAAGATACACGGTGCGAATCACGTCAAAGGTATTCAATTGAAAAATGGAGACGTGCTTTATGCTGATCGGATCGTTATTGCTCCTGGACGTGATGGTTCCGCTTGGCTAACGAATATATTGAAGCGTCGCGGATTGAAAATGATAAATAATCAAGTTGATATTGGTGTTCGAGTGGAAACGTCTAATGTAGTGATGGAGGAAATTAATAAGCATTTATATGAAGGTAAGTTTATTTTTAACACATCCGTAGGGACGCAAGTTCGGACTTTTTGCAGCAATCCGTCCGGTCATGTTGTTGTTGAAAATCATTCCGGTATTATGCTTGCAAACGGTCATGCGTATAAAGATCCAAAGTTAGGAAGCAGCAACACAAACTTTGCTCTTCTTGTCTCTCATAAATTTTCTGATCCATTCGATCAACCGAATGAATATGCTCATCAAATTTCTCGTTTAGCTAATGCGCTATCTAATGGTGGCATTATTGTACAAAAATATGGAGACATTTTAAAAGGTAGACGTTCAACTGAAAAACGAATTAAAGAAGGATTTATCGAACCGACGTTAAAAGAAGCTGTTCCGGGGGATTTAGGGCTTGTCCTTCCATATAATACAATGAAAAGTTTAATTGAGATGACAGAAGCGCTAAATGATGTTACTCCAGGTATTGCTTCAGAACATACGCTCTTTTATGGCGTTGAAGCGAAGTTTTATTCCGCACGTCCAAAGTTAAACGAACGTTTTGAAACGGAAATCTCAGGATTATATGTTGGAGGAGATGGTGCAGGGATTACACGTGGACTTGCGCAGGCAGGAGCGTGTGGAGTATGGATTGCCAGAAATATTGTCGAAACGTTTTTATAATCTATGAAGTGAAATTTCTAGCGAGACGTTCTCGCTAGTTTTTTTGTTAACTAACAAAAAAATGTTGTTGACATATATAGATCGATCGAATACGATTATTGGTAATTAGAAGTAAAGGGGGAGAACAATGGATTGGTTATTATTAGCTGACCGTGTATTGGCTGGGGGGGAAATTACAGACGATGAAGCGCTCTCGATATTAAATTGTCCGGATGAAGAGCTGTTATTATTGCTGCAAGGTGCGTATCGTATTCGTAAAACGTATTACGGAAATAAAGTGAAATTAAATATGATTATGAACGCGAAATCAGGATTGTGTCCAGAAAACTGTGGGTATTGTTCGCAATCTGCCATATCTAAAGCCTCTGTTCCGACATATAAAATGGTCAACAAGGATGAAATTTTACAAGGAGCAAAACGAGCGTACGAAGCGAAAATAGGAACATATTGTATTGTCGCAAGCGGAAGAGGACCGAGTGATAAGGAAATCGATATTGTTGTATCTGCGGTGAAAGAAATTAAGGAAATGTACGGTTTAAAAGTATGTGCTTGTTTAGGGATATTAAAACCTGAGCAAGCGTTGCGGTTAAAAGAAGCAGGTGTTGATCGATACAACCATAATATTAATACATCCAAAGAGCATCACCCGTACATTACGACTTCCCATACATACGATGATCGGGTACGTACGGTAGAAACGGTCAAAGAAGCGGGGATGTCCCCATGTTCTGGCGTCATTATCGGTATGAAAGAAACAAAGCAAGATGTCATTGCGATGGCGAGAAGCTTAAAAGCACTAGACGCAGACTCAATCCCTGTTAATTTTCTTCATGCGATCGATGGAACGCCGTTAGCAGGGACAAAAGAATTAAACCCTCGCTATTGTTTGAAAGTGCTCGCGCTGTTTCGTTATATGAATCCAACGAAAGAAATTCGCATTTCCGGAGGGAGAGAGGTAAATTTACGCAGTTTACAACCGTTCGGTTTATATGCTGCAAACTCTATTTTTGTTGGAGATTATTTAACGACAGCTGGACAAGAAAAACATGCTGATTTTCAAATGTTAGAGGATTTAGGATTTGATGTTGACTTTGCTCCAGCATCTTATGCGATATAAAAAAGCCGACGTTGTGTGTCGGCTTTTTTATATGTACATATACTATTACTAATCATCATGTTTAACATTGGAGTGACATTCATGTGATATCAAGGAAATTTGAAAATGAGCGGCTGCGCCGGAAACAAGAAGAACGAGAGATTATTGATGGGTTATTAGATATTTATAACGACTATAAATGGTTGTACGACCGATTTGGCGATGAACAGTATAAGCAAATGATGGAGCAAATTGTCGAGCAGCTTAAAAAATTTACAAAGCGGAAACGACGCGAATAAAAATTATAAATATTTCCATACCACATACATGAAATAAGGAACACAAAAAAAGATGATGCTATAAAATAATGTATTCGTGATCGTTCCCATCCATCGATCGATTCGTTCATCCATAAGCTTGTCCTCCGTTTCTTTTTACTTTCAACGTATGTGTATATAACGGCAAATATACATAAAAAACGGATGACATAAGTGAATGATTTTCTCATAACATAATACAAAGGGGGCGATATTGTGAAAGAAATTGAAGTGGTTATCGATACGGAAGAAATTGCAGAGTTCTTTTACAATGAACTTGTTCGAAGGGGCTTTGTTCCGACGGAATGCGAAATTGAAGAAATAGCAGATATTATGTTTGATTATTTAATTGAAAAATGTATTATTGACGAGGAAATGGTTGATGAATAAAACGGCGGTCGTTCCGTCGTTTTTTATTTGAAACATTTTCTTTTTTCGTTCGTATGACATATAGGAAATGAAAAATAAGAGGAGGCTATTTTTATGGGCTTATTCAACAAAGTGTTAGCAAGTATTGGAATTGGTGCAGCGAAGGTAGATACAAAATTGTATGAGTCACAATTATCGCTTGGTGAACGTATGACAGGAATCGTTGAGGTGACAGGTGGGAGCATAGATCAACAGATTGATGATATATATTTATCCCTTTGTGCCACATATACGAAGGAAGTCGATGATCGAAAAGTGACGAAACATGCAATTATTGAAAAGTGGAAAATCGCTCAGTCCTTTGTCATTCGTGCCGGAGAAAAGAAAGAGTTTCCGTTTTCTTTTTCTCTTCCGCTTGATACACCGATCACAGTTGGAAAAGCAAGAGTATGGTTGCACACGGGACTTGACATAAAAAATGCGATTGACCCAACGGACGAAGATTATATTCGTGTTCAACCTAACCGAGTGATGAATGCGGTATTTCAAGTGATGGAAAACTTGGGATTCCGATTGAAAGAAGCCGAATGTAAAGAAGCTCCTTATCGTATTCGTAAGCGACTTCCTTTTGTTCAAGAGTTTGAGTTTGTACCAGTTCGAGGAGAATTTCATGGGAAGCTTGATGAAGTGGAAATCATTTTTTTTGCCCAAGGGACAAATGCGTTTGAATTGCTTATTCAAGTGGATCGACGTGCGCGTGGGCTGGCTGGGTTGTTTGCGGAAGCACTCGATTTAGATGAGACGTTCATTCGCGTGACGATTAATGAACAGCACATCCAAACATTACAAACAGATCTTGCTTCACTCATTCGACGATACGCTTAAAAAGACTGGGAGCCCCCAGTCTTTTTTATGTATAATTATGTCGGAACTTTATATATATTCGACAAAAATAGTAAAAAAATGAAAAAGGAATCGACAAAACGAATCGCTAATAGTTACAAAAAGAAAAAAGGGAGTGGATATTGGTGATTCGGATGTTTATGGAGAAAATATTAAAATCAACGCAATGTTATGATGTAACGCTTTTTCAAACCCCGCAATTTGGTCAAATAAAAGGGTACCGCCAAGTATATCGCTTAACAGTAAACGGAGAAGATCACGATGACGTATTAGCAGAAGTTTATCGAATGTTTAACGTTCCTGATCTAGTGCCGAAAGATTATGATGCGCGCTACGTAGGGACAGGCGACATCTTGCTTATTGACGAAGGGAGATATGGACAATTTTTTTATCGCCTAAGCCCAGATGGATGGGAGCGTATTCACCGTATGCATGTGCGATAAAAAATGTCTTTAAATGTTCACAAAATTGTGCTATATTGTATATAGACAATTAGCACAAGGTTAGAGTATGATAAATATTTCCCCTTGTGCAAACAAGGGGATTATTTTTTTCGTTTTTCTGCACTATACTCTTTATCGTGTGCTTCAGCTTCGGCGGTCAATATTTCCTTTGGAACATGATTATTTTTCTTTGGGCTATTGATACGATTGCGGTGTTTTTTTCCCAATTGGAACCCTCCTTTACATCAAGTTACTTATTAACATCGACAAGATGGCAAAAAATATACATATGAGGTGGGATGAGCAATGTTTGCATTCATTGTTTCTGCGGTCATCGGGGTTATTGCGATCTTCTGTTCATTGTTTATTAAATTTGAGCTAGAGCGGCTCATTGGACGGAGAAAAAAAATTTTCCTTCTTCATTTCGCTAACATTAGTATAACTAACGTTGTTATTGCAAGCGCTTACTATGTATTTAGCGGCATGTTCGAAACAAACGCACATCCGTTTTATCTCATTTATTTAGCTTCTTTAGAAGCGATGTTGCCAATTTACGTTGTTTGTTACCTCATGTATGAACATTATGAGCAAGCAAAGAAAAAATATGTTGTTAGTGAAGATAAAAAAGTTTTATACGTGAAGCCGAAGTATTTTCGGAAAATATCTTGAGGGGGTTCCCCTCTTTTTTTGTACATGAAAAACAATACTTTAGCGAAACATAGGAGTGTGGTATAGTATATATGCAAGAATGGACAGAAGAAGGAGGATAAAAAAATGAGTGTTCATATTGGTGCAAAAGAGCATGACATCGCGGATAAAATTTTGCTTCCTGGGGATCCGCTTCGCGCAAAATATATTGCCGAAACGTTTTTAGAAGGGGCGACTTGCTATAATCAAGTTCGAGGAATGCTTGGATTTACTGGTACATATAAAGGGCATCGTATTTCCGTTCAAGGAACAGGGATGGGGGTTCCGTCCATCTCTATCTATATTACTGAACTGATGCAAAGCTACAATGTTCAAACATTAATTCGCGTTGGAACATGTGGGGCGATCCAGAAAGATGTCAAAGTTCGTGATGTCATTTTAGCGATGGCATCTTCAACCGATTCCCAAATGAATCGTATGACATTCGGAGGCATTGATTATGCTCCAACGGCTAACTTTGACTTGCTGAAAACAGCATATGAAATTGGAAAAGAAAAAGGATTGCAACTAAAAGTTGGAAGTGTCTTTACAGCCGACATGTTTTACAATGAAAATGCGCAATTTGAAAAGCTAGCCCGTTACGGCGTGTTAGCGGTAGAAATGGAAACGACAGCACTTTACACTCTAGCTGCTAAATTCGGTCGCAAAGCGTTGTCAGTATTAACGGTAAGTGATCACATTTTAACAGGAGAAGAGACAACGGCTGAAGAACGACAAACGACGTTCAATGAAATGATTGAGGTTGCGCTTGAAACGGCTATCCGTCAATAAGTAAATAATTAGAAAGCTCCTGTGGATTACTTTCCGCGGAGCTTTCTTCCATTCGTGAGGGAGAAAGAGATGAAAAAATGGTTATATTGTTTTGTTATGGTCGTTAGTGGCTGTCAATCGTCTGGATTGTATGAGCAAGAACAAAAACCTAGTCCCCCTATACAAGTCGAACAGCCGGCACGATCGTCTGAAACGCCAGCGCCGTCTTCTGAAGCGGAGGTACAAGAGGAGCTCGTACTTGAAGAACGGTTTTGGAACCAGATTGAAGTGCAAAATGGGATAAAAGTCATTACTAATCCGGACAACATATTAGCCCTAGTAAATAAGGAGCAACAATTGCCAGCTAACTACAAACCGGCTGACTTAGTCATCCCAAATGTTCCGTTTACGTTTAAAGAGACAAATGTCGAAAAACGTTATATGCGCGCAGAAGCGGCCAAGGCGTTAGAAGCAATGTTTACAGCAGCAAAAAAACAACAAATCACGTTGTATGCAGTGTCGGGTTATCGTTCGTATGAGCGGCAACAACAATTGTTCTCCTCTGAAGTTCAACGATTAGGAGAAGAAAAGGCCGTCGTTGCTGTTGCGATGCCTGGAAAAAGTGAACATCAAACAGGATTAGCGATCGATATTACAAGTCCAAGCGTTCAATATGCGATAACACCTGCATTTGGCGATACATTAGAAGGAAAATGGGTAGCCGAGCACGCGCATGAATTTGGTTTCATTATTCGCTACCCGAAAGGAAAAGAACATATAACAAAATACCAGTATGAGCCTTGGCATTTGCGTTATGTCGGTGAAAAAGCTGCCAAAGTCATTTATGAGAAACAAATTACGCTAGAGGAGTACTTTCAAATCGTAAAGAAAATATGAGACTACAAACAGTGGAGAACACGATATCGTTTAAATAGGTAAGCCAGTTTTTTAGACACGTAAATATATAATTCAGATTGATATACAGCAGTTAGCGCTTTACGCAAATGCAGTCGTTTTACAAATAAGTCAATTTGGCGTTTCGCATATTTCGTCGCTTGATGTTGTGAAATAATTTGTTTTTTCTTAATTTTTAATTCGATCTCTGCCAATAATGAGTTGGAAAAGTGGAGGATCGCTGCCTCTGTTTGACCGATAAATTGTGAAATCATCGTTTCAATCCCTCCTCTGTGCATATTTACAAAATTGAAATATACTTTACAATACATTAACATATTTCTTTTGAAAAAAATGTCGGAATGCGCGAAAATGTTTCGACAAAAAAGGAGCTACCGTGAAAGTAGCTCCTTTTTATACTTATAGTACGATGGCCGCGATCCATGCGAAAATAATAACGGGAATATTGTAGTGAATAAATGTTGGAACACATGTATCCCAAATATGGTGATGTTGACCATCAACATTTAAACCGGATGTTGGACCGAGCGTGCTATCTGAGGCGGGTGATCCTGCATCACCAAGCGCGCCCGCCGCGCCAATAATCGCAATGGTTGCCATTGGGCTAAGCCCAAGCTTCATACAAAGCGGAACAAAAATGGTCGCGATAATTGGGACGGTAGAAAATGAAGACCCGATTCCCATCGTAATGAGCAGCCCGACAATTAACATAAGTAATGCACCAAGCGCCACGTTATGCCCAATAAGAGAAGCTGCTTGTTCAACAAGTTTCTCAATATGCCCGGTTTGTTTTAATACGTTAGCAAAACCTGAGGCGCTTAACATAACAAATCCAATAAATGCCATCATGCGCATTCCGTCTGTTAATAAACGATCGCTTTCTGCTAAACGAATACATCCGCTGAAGTAGATGACGACGATTCCCGCGAATGCGCCAAAAATCATGGAATCGAGCAGAAGTTGAACAGTTAAGGCGACCATGACAGCGACGATCGCAAACCACACCCCACGTTGTTGAAACGATTGCGTGTCTTCACTTTCTAGGTTTACTTGTTTATATACACGCGGTTTTCGGTACGTGAACAAAGCGATAAGTAAACCAGTAGTCATTCCGAGCGAAGGTAAAAACATCGCCTTTGGAATATCTGATTTTGTAACGACTAGGCCACCTTGAGCCATATTTGTTTGCACAATATCATGAAAGATCGCCCCAAATCCGGTAGGTAACCACATATATGGGGTAATTAAACCAAATGTAATGATTGATGCGACTAACCGACGATCCACATGTAGTTCATTTAAGACGTGCAAAAGTGACGGAATCAAAATAGGAATAAACGCAATATGAATTGGAATTAAGTTTTGTGAAAAACAGGACATGAGTAAAATAACGAGAAGAACAAGCGCTTTGGAATATTGTTTTCTTTTTCCTTCCCCTTGTCTTCCAACCGTTTTTATAATGATATGAACTATAGCGTTCGGTAAGCCAGTTTTCGAAATAGCGATGGCAAAGCCGCCTAACAATGCATAACTTAACGCTACTTCGGCGCTATTTCCTAATCCTTCTGAAAACACTTCTACCGTTTTAGAAAGGCCGAGCTTGCCGAGCCATCCTCCTACTAACGATGCAATTAATAAAGAAAGCACAACATTCATTCGCATTAAGCTAAGAATAAGCATGACGAGTACTGAGACGATAACAGCGTTCATAATCGTGACCTCCATAAATACTTTAGTTTGATAAATTGGTAGAGTGATGAAACACTAAACAATCTATCATATATACGGATCGGTCGTCAATAATAAAATTGGTCAAGGGCAATGTTATTGCATGTTTGCTATTGTTCTTCAATGAACCAATTTTGTTGCTATAGACCCACACGATGTACGCTTGGTACAATGTTAACGCAAAAATGATTGAGAAGTTGGTGGAGCATATGACACAAATGAAGCCTGAGATGGGGGCATGGGTAAGCATTGGTGCTTATATTGTTTTATCTTTAACTAAGTTGTACGTCGGATATATGTCAAGTTCTGAAGCATTAAAAGCAGATGGGTGGAATAATTTTACTGATATTCTTGCTTCTACCGCCATTTTAATTGGATTACTCATCGCAAAAAAACCTCGTGATGATAACCATCCGTATGGCCATTCGCGTGCAGAACATATTTCTTCTTTAATCGCAGCGTTTATTATGATGTCTATCGGATTAGACGTATTAGTAAACGCCGTGCAAACGTTGAAGGAAGGGGAGTATGTAAAGCCGGATTTAGTGGCAGTATGGACGGCTGGCGCTTCAGCCGTATTTATGTTTGCCGTATATATGTTCAATAAGCGTTTAGCTATCGTCACAAATAGCCAAGCGCTTGCCGCTGCTGCCAAAGATCATTTGTCCGATGTACTTGTTAGTGTAGGAACCATTGTTGGTGTGATAGGTGCCCAGTTACATATGCGTTGGCTCGACCCTGTCACCGCTTTTGTTATTGGATTTATCATTTGCAAGACCGCATGGGGCATTTTTAAAGAGGCGTCTCATACGTTGACGGATGGGTTTGATGACAAAACGCTACAAAAGTATAAACAGGACATTGAGCATATTGACGGCGTGGAGCAGGTGGTAGATATTAAGGGGAGAATGTATGGCAATGATGTTGTCATAGACGTTATTATTTGTGTCGCCCCACATTTAAATGTTGTAACAAGTCACGACATTGCGGATCAAGTTGAGCGTTTGCTTGAACAAAAATATGGCGTTGTTTATGCTCATGTGCATATTGAGCCGTATGAGCATGAGGATTGAGATGAAGGAAGGAGCTGCAAAATGGAAAATAAAAAACTTGGCACGATCTATGCCTTGCTCGCTTATGTATTGTGGGGAATATTGCCTTTGTATTGGAAATTACTCGAACATATCGAGGCGAAGGAAATTTTATCTTATCGTATTGTTGCTTCGTTTTTTTTTATGATTGCGTTGTTGATCGTTCAAAAAAGTTGGTCTACATTTTTGCATACATGTCGATTGTTATGGCGAGAAAAAAAGCGTGCCATCGCTTTAATCGTTGCATCGCTACTTATTAGCGTTAATTGGTTTATTTACATATGGGCTGTCAACCATAATCATATGATTGAAGCAAGTTTAGGATATTATATGAATCCATTGTTAAACGTATTGTTAGGTGTCGTTGTATTAAAAGAGCGTCTTTACAAATGGCAAGCCGTATCGTTTATTCTAGCAGCTGTTGGAGTTTTGCTTATGACGATTGAATATGGAAAAATTCCATGGGTTGCGCTTTCGCTTGCCTGTAGCTTTGCGCTATATAGTCTTGTGAAAAAAGTGATTTCGATTGACGCAACAATTGGTTTGACTGTTGAGACGATGCTTGTGACTCCTTTTGCGCTCATATTCATTATACACTCGTTTGGACAGCTACACGTTGCTTCTTTTTCGTTTGCAACGATGTTATTGCTTGTAGGGGCTGGTCCGGCGACTGCCTTGCCCCTTTTATATTTTGCCAAGGGGGCTCAGCATATTTCGTTAACCCTTTTAGGATTTTTGCAATATATTTCACCAACGTTAAGTTTACTTCTTGGTGTGTTTTTGTTCCATGAGCCGTTTACAAATGCTCATGTATATGCATTTAGCTGCATTTGGACTGCCTTGCTTTTATTTTCACTTTCTAGTACACGGGAAAGACGAAGGGGAAAATCATTAAACATGTAAAGGATGTCTGTAGGGCAGGCGTGTTTTTCACCCATTTTTCAAAAAACCCTAACCTTTTTCTTAACAACTGAATAGGTTGTTAGTACAAGAAGGAGGTGTCAAAAGATGAGTGGAGGACATCATCACGGCGGAGGCTTTGCGTTAATCGTTGTATTGTTCATTTTGTTAATCATTGTTGGTAGTGCTTATATGGGTGGCTGGGGATATTAATGAAACAGTAAAGGGGGAAACGTTATGTACGGATATGGCTGTGGATATGGATATGGATACCCAGGATACGGAAAAACATTTGTGCTCATCGTTGTGTTGTTTATCTTACTCATTATTGTCGGTGCGGCTTGGTGCTAAAGATAAAAGCAAGAGGGACATCACCTCTTGCTTCAGACTGTTGAAAAACGATTTTGTCAAGGACAAAATCGTTTTTCTTTTGTTAATATGTTAAAGGAAAACTATGAAGAAGGAGAGGTAGAAGTATGTACCGTCCTTTCTCCAAGTCAGAATTGAAA
>NZ_JAHZOE010000031.1:0-24220 GCF_019448545.1 Anoxybacillus sp. ST4
GATTTCGTGTACAATTCACTGTATAGTCCTCCTTGGTCTGATTTTAGGTGTTGACACCCCTGCATCATACCAAGAGGGCTTTTTTCTTTCAAGTCCCCGAAAACCTTTCTAACAGGAATGCTCCTTTCACATTATACCACCCTCTGCCTTCATTCGACAGAGGGTGAGAAGATTAGTTCGCTTCAATTAAGCCGTATTTGCCGTCTTTCCGTTTGTACACAACGTTTGTACGGTTTGTTTCTGCGTTAATAAAGACGTAAAAGTTATGGCCAAGCATATTCATTTGTAAGATCGCTTCTTCGCTATCCATCGGCTTTAAGCTAAAACGTTTCGTACGCACAACTTCAAATTCTTCTTCCTCATGCTCTTCTGTTGCCACAGGAGCTGTTGTTGTGAGCGTCACACCGTTTGCTTCTTTTTCGCGCATTTTTCGATTCACTTTCGTTTTATGTTTACGAATTTGGCGTTCAAGTTTATCAACGACCAAATCGATTGCCGCATACATATCGTCATGGCGCTCTTCGGCACGCAACACGATTTGTGGCATTGGAATAGTGACTTCAATTTTCGCCTGCTTATCATTATATACTTTTAAGTTAACGTAAACAGTAATTCCTTCGGTTGATTCGAAATAACGCTCTAATTTCCCGATCTTTTTCTCGACATACTCTCGAATCGCTTGTGTAACCTCGATGTTTTCTCCGCGAATGTTGTATTTCATACGCTGCTCCTCCTTTTATGAAAGGTTAGTTACTTATTTCTACAATTCCCTACAAAACTCCTTCTCAATCGTCACATTTTTTGTGAAAAAATGATGAACAAAACAATGGATAATTATGCTATAATTTATAGATGATGAAAAGCGTTCGTATTTTTTTACTGAGGTGTTATCGCATGCGAAAAGTGCACATATTTGAAGCAAAAAGCGGCGATGTGCTCGCTGTCGACATTTATGGACCAAACGGAGCTGTTTTGCTTGCGAAAGGGGTAAAACTCACCGACTCATACATTCGTGGACTGCGCGAAAACGGCATTCGCCATATTTATATTCACGACATCTTTACATTCGATATCGAAGAAAGCCCGACAATTAGTCCAGTTGTACGACAACAGGCGGTAAAAAAGGTGTATGAAACGATGACGGAGCTCATCGAGGAGCAAAAGGCAGTACAGCGCGTTTCATCGCTCGATCTCGGCCAACAATATCAAAAAATATTTAAGGAAATTTTAGACTACTTATTAAGCAGAGAAAACTTGCTCATTAACTTATCCGACCTTGTCATTTCAAAAGGGTATTTTTTTCACCATTCAGTCAATGTGGCAACGATCGCAGGTGTCATCGGATTAGCGAAAGGTTATTCCTCGCAACAATTGCTCGATTTAGGTGTTGGGGCGCTTTTATTTGATATCGGCATGACGCAAATTCCGAGTGCACTTTGGGCGAAAAAAGGGCCTCTTAGCCCTGAGGAACGCCGAATTATATCACATCATACGGAATTTGGATTTGAACTATTGAAAAAGCAAAATAATATTTCGCCATCTTCCGCTTACTGTGCCTTGCAACATCATGAACGTTTTGACGGAAGCGGTTACCCCCACAAAGCAGCTGGCAAATACATTCACGAATTCGCGCGCATTATTGCAATTGCAGACGTGTTTGATGCACTCACTTCACCGCGCGATCATCGCCAACAACATTCGCCACACGAAGCGGCCGAATATTTATGTGCAGCTGGCAACACGTTGTTTGATTATGAACTCATTAAAACGTTTTTGAAATATGTTGCCATTTATCCGCTTGGCACAAACATCGTATTAAATACCGGATATCGCGGTGTCGTCTCGAAAATTTTCCCTGAATATCCACTTCGCCCTGTCGTTCGCATTTTACAAAATCCGAATGGAGAGACGCTCAAATCACCGTTTGAAATCGACTTGCGAAAGGAAGTAAACGTTACAATTACAGAAGCATTTTAAACGATAGAAGGTGCGATTCACTCGCACCTTCTATTATTGCTCAATATACGGACGAAGATGTTGCATCATGCTTACTTTCCACGCCTCAAACGCTGGAGCTAAATGTCGTTCAACGACTTGTTGCTTTCCATTCGTGTCTTGCAACTTTCCGTCTAACTTCCACGCTTCCTCGACAACAGAAGAAAATCGTTTCAGCTCGTGTAGCACCGCTTCCTCCCCAGCAAAAAATTGCGCGAGCGACCGCTCATTTACCGCATCAATTTGATCGAACGCTTCTAAAATGTCGGCAAGCACGACGTCTCCTTGCGTCCGCTCATAATCCACAAAACTTTCCTTAACGTACTGAAATCCTTCTTCGATCGTGTCTAATAACGTCGCATATTGGCGAACGACTGTTAATTGTTCTGGAGTTAATTGTAACATATTCATACCTACCTTCGTTTATCATAAAACATGCCGTCGATAGCTAGTGAATCGTATACCTCATCATAACGCTCAGCGGCAATTTTCGTTTGTTTCGTTTGTTTTAAATCTTGTTGAATTTGTTGTTTCAGCTCGCGAAGAAGTTCGTTTGCCTCTCGATCAAGCGAAAGCAGCTCTTTCCCTATTTGTTTTTGTTCATCTGTTAACGGATGCGGAAGCTGCTTGAGCAGCTGTTCCCGCTTTTCAAGCAGCTCTTCAACTTGCTCAATGACCGCATCACGTTTATCTTTTTCAACAGGCTGACGAAGGCATTCAACTAACGCCTTCGTCGCCTGCAAAAGCTCCGCAACGACGTTCATTACACGTGACCGCCCTGCGCATATTGACGTTGACGATTCAGCTGAATCACTTGTTTCCACGTATCACGGAACTCTTTGACGTATCCTTCGACTTCTTCTAAAATCGTGATGTCGCTTTTAATATTTGCTTCAACTAAACGACGGTACATATAGTCGTACATCGTCATCATCGACTTCGCTACTTCATATTCCATATTGAGCGTCACCATCAGCTCTTGAATAATTTTTTGCGCTTTCAACAAGTTCGTATTGCGCGCTTCAATGTTTTTCTCTTCAATTGCTCTTTTCGCTTGGGCAATAAACTTTAAACATCCGTTATAAAGCATAAGCGTTAACTCTCCCGGCGACGCTGTTTGCACCGCGTTCGTTTGATAAGACTGATATGGGTTCATCGTTCAACCTCCTAAATTATTGTCCCCCGCCGCCAAAAGCGTTCATCAAATACATACTTTGCGAGTTTGCCCGCTGCACCGCCTTTTCCATCGCAGAAAACTGCTTCCAATAACGGCTCTCTACTCGTTTTAATCGATCTTCCGCCGCACTAATGCGCGTATCAAGATCAATGATGCTTTTTCCAATGACATATTGATTCGCAACTTTGAACGTATTTCCTGCTTTATCCTCAATGCTTTTGATCGTCTTTCTAATTTCATCGCGCAGTTGACGGACGATCCCTTTCGCATTTCCTTCACCACTGTTGCTAAATAAACGATAAATCGCGTCTGGATTCTCTTCGATTTTTTGTCTTAGTTTCGCTTCGTCGATAATTAACTTTCCGCCTTCTAAATAGTTTGGTGTCGTCGTAATGCCAATTTGCGCAAGCTGTTGAAACCCTTCTGGCGCTGCTTCAACTTTTCGATACAACGCTTGGCGCATGCTAGAGAGGGCGTTCGATAAAATCGAGTCGCCGCGCAAAATGCCGCTTCTCGCTTTCTCTTCCCACTTCTCCGCCTGCTTTTCCGTCAACTGTTCACGCTGCTCATCTGTGAGCGGCTGATAATCGCGATAACGCGTTTCTTTTAGCTTTTTATTGATTTCATCAATCGTTTCATTATACTTATCGACAAACGATTTAATCGAGTTAAAAATCGCATCCGTATTTGTTGTTGAGGATATCGTTACCGTCCCTGCATGCGTATTTTTCAACGTATACGTCATGCCGTTAATTGTAAACGTGTTTGATGTGCGCTCTGTTGTAAGACCGTTAATTGTAAAATTGGCGTTTTGTCCGTCAACTTTCCCTGTCAGTTCCAGATTGTTTAGGGCAGCTGTAAAACCAAATGCTTGAAACAATTCTTGTCCCTCAATAACTTGTATAGAAGCGCCAGCCCCTGTTTGTTTTTTGTTAATAACCACTTTTTTTGTGACGTCGTCAAAAAATGCGTTTACACCCAGATCTGTATGTTGATTCATTTTATTGATAACTGACTGAATTGTATCATTGTTTGGATCCACACTTATTTCAACATTTTTTGTACCGCCGTTAGGATCAGTTACAGCCAATTTAACTGTTAACGAACTAGTCAAATTAACAGGAGTAACTCCCCCCACCAGAAAGGTGACATCTTTCAATTTCGCATTCGGATCAAACGCCCCTACAGTTTGGATGGCACTTTCAGACGTCCATCTTGCTGCAGTTGCAAGCTGAGTAATATTGCCAATTTCTACTGTTTGGTTCGCAGCGGACGGAGTGGCAGTTGCCGTCACGACGTTCTCATTCGAACTCGTCACTTTTTTCTGCAAAAACGTGCTTTGGCGCATGACACCGTCGAAAATATGTTTATCTAATGCGTCTAATAAACGGTTCATATCGCGATATGCGTCGCGCTGCCATTCAAGCAATTGCTTTTTTTGTTTTAATTTATCAATGGGCGCACGCTCGACTTTCATTAAATCCCCAACAATTTTGTCGATGTCCATACCACTTGCCAATCCACCAATTCGCATCATACTCATATGTGTCACCTCCTAAATTTTTCGGTCGACGACCAAACCGACAAACTTCATCATCGCCGCGTACATATCCAACAATTTTTTCGGTGGAATTTCGCGAACTACTTCTTTTGTTCGTTCATCAATAAGCTGGACATAATATTCTTTTAAATCTTCATGCACGTTAAACTTTAACGACGTACGGCTCGGCTGTAAAAATTCGTTCATTCCCTTTACAATTTCTTCAAGTTTTTCTTTTGGAATGCGCTCTTCATCTTGCTTGGCTACCGCTTGCTGCACGGTAGCTTGCTCTTGCTTTGGCTGCTCTGCTGGACGTTCTGTTATTTTTTCATACATATATGTGGAAGAAAGAGAAGAAGAAATTCGTTCAATCATCACCGTTCGCTCCTTTGCATATACGTTCCTACCGTTTATATCGGATGAGGGAAGGAAAATTTGAAGGGGGAAAAAGAAAAACACTTCATCTATGTGGTGGATTCACCAACTTTCATTTTTTCTCGGTGCAAAGACTTTTATTGTGAAGGCTTGACGAGATGCACAAGGATTGTTGTATGAATCTGAAACATCTTAAAAACAGCTAAAATTCTAAAAACTTTTCGAAAAAACAAAAGGAGAAAAGAGCTCATTTTTCTCCTTTCGTCTCACTTTATAAAGTAGCCTATTACTTTCCCAACAGCCTATTTAACCGCTCAATAGCCTTTCCATATCCTTCATCTGCCGCCTGTTTATAAAAATGAACAGCTTTCTCGATTTGTCCCGTCACTTCGTAAAACACACCAAGATTGTACGCTGCCAAAAAACTCCCCGTTCCACGCACACGATCGTATTTCTCTGTTTCGCCAATTTCTAAGCAGCGGGTAAAACATCGTTCAATTAACGGAAACAAATGTGCATAACGATCCATATGACAAAAAATCGCATCCATGTAAAACAGTCCGCACGCAAAATGGAAATCCGGCGAATCATCTAATCTTTTTTTCTCTATTGCGATGACTTGCAATCCTTGTTCAAACGAACGGTTGGCAATGATCGTATATAAATAATCAACAACTAACGTATGACGATACGACGCATGAAGAGGAACGAGACGATAACTTTTCTCAAAATACTTCTCCGCCATGTTAAATTGCTGCAACAGTTTGTACTGCTTACCCACTTGATATAAAACATAATCATCGGTTGGATGTTGTTTTAACTCTTGCAATAGCAATTCCAAGTTTCGTTCTGTTTTATTCGTGTGAACGTATCCATCATGGTACACTTCGACATGAACATTTTTGCGTGGAAATGGAGAATCGACTTGCTCATGAATTCTCCCGCTGTACGTTACCCCTTTAGGAAGCAACCGTGATAAGTAAGATTGGGCGTATCGTCGCTCGCCGTTTTGAATAAATTCGTTCACCAGTTTAATACGTCCGATGGTCCGCCCATTTGTTTCAATAAAATGTCTGATGATGCCCTTACAGTCATTCACAATATATTCATCAGCGTCAAGCACAAGATTCCAATCGCACGTTGATTGCATGAGCGCATAGTTGCGCGCCGCTGAAAAGTCATTCACCCATTCGAAATCAAACACATTCGCCCCGAACGAGTAAGCAATCTCTTTCGTCGCATCGGTAGAGCCTGTATCGACAATCACAATATTATCAACGATCTGTTGCACGCTTTGTAAACAGCGAGCTAAATGTTTTTCTTCATTTTTTACAATCATAACTAAAGCTAATGTTTTCAACGCTTCACCTCATGAACTCCACATACACCGTATAAAACCCTTTATTCACCAAAAGTCATTTTACTTTTAAGATATCAATCATTCTTGACACAAAAAAGAAACGTCTCTTTGTATATCCATTTTTATTTTGGTTGTCGAAACCTCTACCGTCCTTTGCAAATACACAACCTGACAATAATTATTTAAGAAATCAAACTTCCCCCTCCAATCGTCCCCCATTACAAAGATATCTATACTGTAGGAAAGAATATCTCTAACCTTCTGTTCCCAATTTTCCTCAGGAATTACTTCGTCTACATACTTGATAGCCTCTAACAATAATTTTCTCTGTTCATAAGAAAAGTAAGACTTCTTTCCTTTCATTTCATTAAATTCATCAGTTGACAAGCCGACTATTAAATAATCCCCTAGTTGCTTAGCTCGCCTCAACAAATGAATATGCCCGTAATGCAACAAGTCAAATGTACCATACGTGATCACCCGTCTCACCATTTCCACCTTTTCCTTATTGAAATTCCTTAACTTATTTTTTTGGAAATATACGATGTGCACATCATGTTCACAATGTATCTTAACTAAAATCACATTAACGAAAGTCCTTCGATTATAGCCTCCCATAATCTTTCGGTAGATTTCGAATCTTTATAAAAGTGAACTAAATCAGACAAATGCTCCCTTTCTGCTTCATAATACTTTTGATCTGCTAAACTTTTTAAAATTTCCTTCTCCAAACATGCCTGATCCAGAACCTTAGGACCGGGAGTCCATCTCTCGTAAGGTCCCAACAACAATCCTCTTGTATTTTCATACTCAGCCAAGTCGATAGGAGTAAATATTATCGGACGATTTAGTAATAGATAATCAAAATAAATAGAAGAATAATCGGTAATCAAAAGATCGGCTGCATTCACAATTTCATATAAATCCACATGATTTTCCTCTAACATACCACCCCTTAAAACAAATATATTTTCATTTTCTTGAACATCACCAATTACCTCAGCCTCTTCCGCTGGATGCAATTTCACTAATAATACGAGGTCGTTCTCCTGTAAAAACTGAGTAAATGACGAATAGTTAAATAACCCCATGCCGAAAATATTACCCCATTTTCTATTCCCGTCACGTCTGTTTCCTCTTGGGGAAGAACGATAAGTAGGCATGTATAGGAGTATCCGTTTCCCCTCGAGATTTATTCCCGTCATTCTTGATAGAATTTCTCTTCCATCACTCAAGTAAAGGAAGTCATTGCGTGGAGATCCCGTTATTATATATTTACTCGGATCAGTGTTAATACATTGATTCATAACACAATTAAATAATTTAGAGTAGGACGCAATTATGTCAACATTCTCCCAAACCTTATTTATACGATCTTTATATTTCTCCCCTTTATCAACAAACCCCATAGCCTTTAGAGGGAATCCGTGCCATGTATCTACAACAAGTTGACTCTTATTAATTTCCTTTTTATTCAATAAATAATTCCCCTCAGTGACGACAACTGCATCACTATCTATCAGTTGTTTAAAATACTCAGCGGAAAGATTTTGCTTAATTAGTTGGACGTTAAACTCGGTTCTTATATTCTCTGGTATTAGCTTATGCAAAGCTACTGTATTCATACCAGATAAATTCGTATATACTAGAGAAATATTTTTTCTCCTTCTTACAACATAGCCTGTGTGCCCAATCTTGTAATCCATATCCTCTATCTTATCAACAACAGATAACGAATGAATAAACCATTCATTCCCTTCTTTAATTACTTCGGACTCACATAAAAAGGTCTCAGAAAATGTACTCCCTCCTTCTACCCCATTGTTCTCCAACATAAACGTGATAATCCCTTTTTGCGCTTTCAAACTTATTTCTTTAACTTGGCAGCCATAAACGTTTGCTTTTACCCGAAGCTTTCTCCTAACATTATCCTCTAACTGACTTTGAATCTCATCGAGAACACGTTGACGCATCTGATTAGAAAAATAAGCAGTTGATAAATCTTCGTATCCTTTTTCATAATCGAATGAACCTATACTTTCAAACGCAAACTTTATTTTACAAAACAACTCTTTTTCCATTTTTTCTTTAATGTTCCTCATCATAAACTCTTGCGCCTTTTCACAATCCGACTCTCTATAAATATGAAATGCAGGATAGTGAGTATCTACGAACAAGTCAAAACCTAGAGCTTGAGCTCTTATACAGAAATGCCTATCCTCTCCCCAAAACGAAACATTTTTAATTTCATTGAAATTGACACCGGCCTGTAACGCCCTTCTGCTGATTAATGTACACGCTCCAAGACCGCCAACCTCATATATTCCCGGCTTCCTTAGCATTTCTAAAAACTGTTGATGTCTTTCACGTATTTGCTCCTCAGTTAACCTTTCACCCCTTTTATAATAATACTGACCGTATTGATCAAACACCCAAACTTGTGGCAATTCCGGAAAATTTGGTTCCCATCTTGTCCAAAAAATATTAGAGACAATATCTTTTTCTGCTTCAATTAGCTTTTGTAACGTTTCTGGATGCAACACAATATCAGAGTCAATAAGAAAAAGATAGTCAAATTTTTTATCCAAAGCAAATTGAATAATAACGTTTTTAAAGTGGGCGACTTTCCAAACTAAATTTTCATTCCAGTAATGGGTACTTTCATCACAAATATAACTCTGGGTATCTGTACTATTTAGTATATAGGCTGTATTTTTTCTCCTCATAAAGTCTGAGAGAATTTTTTTTGCATCTTGACTTTCGTTATCGTCTACAAATAGGTAGTGAACCTCAAGTCCTTCTGTATTTATATACTCAAGGGATGTTAAAAATAACTGCAGGATTGATGCCTTTTGATGAATGGGACTACCGATTAGCACCCTCTTTTTCATTTTCATTACCTCGCAATATTATAAATTGACAAATTATTGTTCCTATAAATAAATCAACCAATTTTTAACATGATACAATTTTATTTTGGCTTCACGTATAACTACACAAATGTGCTCGACTTGTTATTTATCCAAATCACTATTCGCACCTTTTGCCAAAGCATATGGAAAAATGATCTCATATCAAGACATTAAACATTTTTCTTCCAGTCAAAAGAATTATATGCATCAATCCAGATTTTTACTGGTTGGTCCCACGAAAACCTACATTGACTACCTAAAAAGCCTTTTATTTCTGAAACAGCACTCTAATTTACAAACGTACAATAACATAATTTTTCTATTTCATTTCTAAATAAAATACCTGTATTGTTCGAATTAATCTTTGTGTTTTAGTAACCATTCACTGTCCGGATATAATTGTTTCGCTTGTTGAACAATCTTCTTCTTTTCTTCACTCATCCCACATATATCCATTAGTTCAATGACATATTTATACAAACGAAAATCGTGATGACCAAAGCTAATTGCTAATAACCCGTACTGCATCGCTTCCATGATCTCATTTTTTACCGCCAACGCTTCCATCACATTGACGAATGCATTCGCATCCCAATCGTTCATATTATCGACTGAACGATACAATTGGAGCGCTACGTCGGTAAATTCATAGCGATGAAGCAAATGTGCCACTTGAATATGAACAGATGGAGCAAATCGATTTTTCAAAGCAAGAAATTGCTCAAACAGCTCGTACTCTTTTAACTGAATCGTTCGTTCGAGTAAAAATAAGTAAAACATCGATTCAGGTGCTTGTTCATGCTCATTCAACATAAACAGCAAAAACTCTTTTTCCTTTTGATCGGAAACGAGATGAAGCAATAAGCGAACGACATCCCATTGATTTGTTTTGAATGCCAAAACTAATAAATCGTAAGAGTCTAAACTGCCCGAACGAACATACGTCTGTAAATCTGCCACAGAACTTTTCAATATTTTCTGTAAGGCGTCGTCGTAAGCATTTTGTAACATATTTGCTTTAATTTCAAATCCACGTTGAATGACAGCATCATCTAGTTTTGTAACAAGCCATTTCATCACGTTTTCTAAATGTAAAGCAGAAGCGATGCGGGCAACTAGCGAAATAGCCAACAAATCGTTCGCCAACTGTTTGTTTTCAATAAATTGGACTATTTCCGCTTCACTATGAACACGAGCAAGCAATTGCAATACGTTGTAAAGCGCTTCGTAACTTTTTCGATTAAACGAAAGCGCACAAGAAAAGTGATATATTGCTTTTTGTAAATTTCCTTTATGTTTGTAAATTTGACCAAGCAACATATGCGGATCATACTCAATGTATTCAAATGTTTTAATTGTGTAAGGATACTTTCCTTTGTTTTCCAGCAAGTATTCAAGCTGCTTCAAAGCATCATCGTAGCGATGTTGCAAGTAGTAAATCTCCCCGCGTAAAAATGGAAAATCAGCCGTTTCGCTATATATATTCTCCGCATCAGCAATCACTCGCAAAGCATCATCAAACCGCTGTAAATACTTTAAACATAAAATAATTTGCACAAGACAATACGAAACCCAACTTAGACGAATATCTTTTTTATATTGATACGCTTGAATAAATGCTTGTAGCGCCTGTTCGACTTCTCCTTTTGAAAGATGCTCGTTTCCTAAATTAAAATAGTCAAAAGCAACGCTCTCTCCTGCCTTCATCTCACGCTCAATCAATTGTGCATTTCGGTCATGCTTTTTCTTTTCTGCCACTACATGCCGCATGTAACCTGTATGATAAATAGTTAAAATACCTGTCTTAGCTTCAACATACTCCCCGCTTACATGCCGCAATTGCTCATGAACCGCACGATCGTAGCGCAAATATGGCACGTTGCGATAAATGCGCGTATGGCGATGTTGGAGCACTCGTTCACCGTATACACCTACAAAGTTATAAATACTCACATCATACGCTTCTACACGATCATCAGCTTGTTTTAATTGTTGGATCATCTCTTGCAAGTTCGTACGCTCAACATACTCATCCGCATCCAATACGAGAATCCATTCTCCCGTCGCATGTTTCTGGGCAAAGTTGCGCGCGTCAGCGAAGTTATTCGTCCATTCAAAATCATATACTTTATTCGTATATTTCAACGCAATCTCCTTCGTTGCATCTGTTGAACCTGTATCAACGATAACGATTTCATCAACAATACCATGTACAGAATCTAAACAACGTTGTAATACTTTTTCTTCGTTTTTTACGATCATACATAACGATAAAAATGGTTTCATCGTATTTTTTCCTTCCTTCACTCTTTATAGATGTGTTCATCTACTGTTTATATCGGATAAAAAGGTGAAGATGTGAAGAGGAGAGAAAACAAATATAGTAATTATTCATTTTATGCTTTATGAAACCCTCTAAAACAAAAGATTCTGACGAACGTCTAATGAAAAATACACACATCTATTCAAAAACGTGTTATAATGAGTAAAACAAAGAATACACGTTCTTGTTAGGAGGAAAAACCATATGGAAGATTTCTGGCGATTAACTCCTATTCAACAGAATATTTTAATTGCTAGTATCATAGGTGATGGGGAAATTACAAAGATCTATTCAAACAGTCGGAGAAAAAATCATAGCTACCGTGAACATTTTGGAATAGCTCAGAAAGAATATCGACAGTGGAAAGTATCATTTTTTGATAAACTGTTGTACATAACACCAAGGAGTCAATCTATTCGTTCTGCTTCTTTACAACTGTTTACGGCACTATATGCTCACTTTTACGATGAAGACGGGGTAAAACGTGTTCCAGTGCGTTTGTTATCATATTGCACGCTTCCGCACTTTCTTGCTTTCTTGTACATGGATGATGGGGCTCTTTGCATCTCTTCAAGAATAAATATTCGAAAAAAACAGATTTACTTAACACCGCACATCTATCTCTACTTACAATGCTACACAGCAACCGAACTTCAGCAACTACAACAACACATCTTCCACACCTTTGGTATAAAATTTCAATTAAGCAGACGAAAAGATGGACAAGGAGTAATTTTGAAAACGACATCTGTAAAAGAAACATTCTTATTTTTAGATCTTATTTCCCCTATTACGATCGATTGCCCATCCATGTATTATAAAACAAATTGGAACGAGCGTTTGCAAATGGAAAATACAAAATGGAAAAGTAAGTACCCTGATTTTAAAGTTTTAGTAAGCAACGCTGATCGTTGGAAAAATTACACCGAAGAAGAAATACAGCTTATAAAAAAGATGAAAAAGGATGGAGCAACTGTTCAAGAAATTGCAAACGCATTGCAACGGAGCTACTGGTCTGTTACGTACAAATGGAGAGAAATAAACAAGAGACCTTAGAAAACCTAAGATCTCTTGTTGCTTCATTAACGGAGCAATTGTAATACTCCTTGTGGTTGTTGGTTGGCTTGCCATGCCGCAACGTCTTTCGATCGTTGTGTAGACTATTTCTTCACCTTTCTAGCCGTTTGGCTAGCGAAGGGCTGGGCACTTCGGGAAATTCCCTACGGACTTCATCACCATAGCACTCGCCTTAGGTGGTATGTCCTAGTCGTTGAACCTTCTCCAGAGTTTCCTCACAGGAGCTTGGCTGCTGATTGCCCATTGTAGCATCTTTCCTTTTTTCACGCCGTCACGCTTGCCGTTTCCAGCTTCGTTGTGGCAAGGAAAGCTTTAGGGCTTCCCAGCAATTCACCCAGTTATCCTCTTAGCCGTTTCCAGCTAAGACGCCCTTCCAATCAAATTACCGAAGTAACTGCAAAACTCCTTGTGGCATTTGATTGGATTGAGCCAACATTGCTTGTGCTGCTTGAGAGAGGATGTTGTTCTTCGTGAACTCCATCATTTCTTTCGCCATCGTGCGAACATTTGCTTTCGCAAATGACTAGACTATATCTTCACCCTCAGCTTTACCTGTTAGGGGCCGGGCACTTCGGATTCACGATGTCTCTCACCATCGCTTCACCTACGGGTTTCATCGCCATAGCGCTCGCCTTAGGCGGTATACCCTAGTCGTTGAACCTTCTCCAGACTTTCGTCACAGGAGCTTGGCTGCTGGTTGCCCAATCCCTTGACTTTTCAAGCCGTCACGCTTGCCGTTTCCAGCTTCGTTGTGGCGCCAAAGGCTCTAAGGGGTTTCCAGCAATTCACCCGGTTATCCTCACTAGCCGTTTCCAGCTAGGACGACTGTGCTTGTCACCGCTTATGCGGCTAAAGCATAATCTACGTCGCGAATACGAGATTCTGCAGCTGTTAAGTTTTCTGCAGAAGTAGATAAGTTGTTAATTGTGTACTCCAAACGGTTTTGCAATGCACCAAGTTTTGAACGCTCTTGTGATACTGCGTTAATGGCGCTGTCAATTTTAGCAATCGATGCGCTAGCCTTCGCGTTGTCTGCAACAGAGATGTTCGTTCCATCCAACGTTAACGCAGCAGAGCTCATTGTAGAAATTTGCAAATTAATAATTTGTCCATCATTCGCCCCTACTTGGAACGTCGCATTTAATGAACCATCGAGCAAGTTCTTCGTGTTAAATTGTGTCGTCGTTGAAATACGGTCAATCTCAGAAATTAATTGGTTCAGTTCTTTTTGAATTTGATCGCGGTCAATCGTTGTATTTGTGTCGTTACCACCTTGTACCGCTAGTTCGCGCATGCGTTGAAGAATTGCATGTGTTTCGTTTAACGCGCCCTCAGCAGTTTGGATTAACGAAATCGCATCTTGTGAGTTTTTCGCTGCCATTTCTAACCCGCGAATTTGCCCGCGCATTTTCTCAGAAATTGCCAAACCTGCTGCATCGTCGCCTGCACGGTTAATACGAAGACCCGAAGACAATTTCTCCATATTTTTCGATGCATTTAATGTGCCAACAGTCAACTGACGATGCGTATTTAACGCCGCGATGTTGTGGTTAATTCTCATTGTGTATTCCTCCTTGAATATGTTTTTCCCACGTCCGTGTGGTTTTGTTCAGCAAGAATGAAGTCGGCCGCCCTTCCTTCTTGCCCTCACGTTTATTATCGGATCGTTTTTTCAAAGTTTAATAGGGTGATGAAAAAAATTTTATACTTTAATGTCCAGAAATTGCGAGAACGGTGATGGCTGCTGGATTTCTTTAATGACGCGCGCTGGGTCGTCTTTATGTTTATTGATGATTTCATTTAATGCTTGTTCGGCGATCGCTTTGTTGTCTTGAACGATGCGCGCGATGACGCCAGGAACGTGAACGCCGCCGATGCTAACGCTCATTTTCTTCCCCTCCTTTCTTTAGTTGATCGGATAGTTGTTGAAGCGAAGTCATGGAGGCGAGTGATGCTGCGTTGTTTTCTTGTTGAATAGCGAGATATATTTCTTTTCGATGCACGTCGATATGCTTCGGCGCGCGAATGCCAAGCTTCACTTGATCGCCATCGATGGCGAGAACAACGACTTCGATATCGTCACCAATGTGGATCGCTTCTTTTAATTTGCGCGTTAATACAAGCACGTTCCCGCCCCCTTATTTCGCCTCAACCGTTTCTGGAAATAGCCGATGTTTCGTTTTGTATCGCGTATTTGTTAAAATAACTTGCTTGCCGATTCGTTCGCGAACGTTAATGACGACAGGTGCTTGTAAGTTTGCCGTCGTGTTTGTAAACGGTTCGGCAACCGTTAAAATGACGTAGAGCGCCACGTCGTTTTCTGCTTGAATGTTTAATTGTTCACACGTTGCATCATCGAGTTCAACTTCGTATGTTGGAAAGTACGAAAACGGCTCGATCATAACAAACGCTACGTCTTTGTTTTTAATGGATTGCAAAACGGTAAATGGCGAATCGTGAATCGGCAGCAAGGCGAATTGCTTTTCATGTTCAAACCCCGGTAGCCCGTGTTCGAATGACACGATCGCCATGTCGGATAGCTGCACCGTTCCGTGGTATTTCGTCTCAATGTTCATATGAATCCCTCATTTATACGCTAATGTCAATGCGCAACTCGTTATGGCGCGCTAAATCGATATGCACGACGTTCGGTTTATAGTCGATTTGTACAGGGCGCGGTTCAATATGAATGCGCGCTCCTGACGTTTGCCAATTCATCTCGATGCGCCCTTGTTCAAAGCCGATTTTTACGCTAAATGGACGTGGAATTAGCCCAACGTTATAGTCGAAAGACGGACGCTCGCTGTTCGCTTGTGCTTGCATCGCGAGCACGTCGCCGCCTTGTTCAATGCGCATTAATTCATCGCCTTGCATCGCTGTCGTTTCTAAATACGATAACCAAGCCGCATACCCTTCTTGCGCCGCTTCTTCAATGCGACGAAAAATATGTTTTAAATCCACATCGGCACGCGCTTCCGTCTGGTCGATCGTTAAGCGCGGAGGCGTCGTTTTCATTTCCAATTGCGGTTGCGGCTGCTCGATCGACAGCTCTGCTTGTTGTTGGCGCATATGCATATACCCGCGTTCAATGGTGATCGATAGTTGCGGAAATGTTGCTTGCATCGTTAGCTGCGGGATTCTCATCGTTCATCATCCCCTTAACGCAAGAAGTCGACGAGCGTTGGCTGAATGATGCGCGCCCCGACAGAAAGCGCTGCCCGATGCACACTTTCTTGCGACTTTAACTCTGTAATAATTTTTTCAATATCAGCATCTTCGTTATCGGAAATCATTCGTTTCGCGATCAGCTGTTGTTCGGCAAGACGCTGCTCCACGAGCTCTAAACGGTTCACGCGCGCACCTAGCTCTGCCCGTTCTGCAAGTACGGCATTTAAATGATTATCCAAATCAGATAATAAGTTATCTAAAGTTTTTCCTGATGTCGATTTACCGTTTAACACATCTTCAATATCCTGCAACGTATCGAACAATCCTTGCTTAAACACATTGTTAGGCGTGACGTTAATTTTTAATTTTACCCCTTTGGCGACTTCGACCATAAAATCATCGTTGTTGTTCGTGACAGTCGGAGGCGTGCCGTCTGTGACAGGCGCTTGTTCGATGTTTGTACCGTTGAAAATATACTTTCCTGCCACTTTCGTGTTCGCCACTTGCACTAAGTCTTTTTTCAACTGTTCGATTTCACGGGCGATCGCTTGACGATCTTCGGAACCGAGCGTGCCGTTTTTCGCTTGCACAACGAGTTCGCGAGCGCGTTGCAATACACTTGTTGTATGACCTAACGCTGATTCCGAATTTTCCATCCACGTATACGCTTCGGATAAATTGCGTTGAAACTGCTCAATTTCCGTTAAGCTCGTACGATAGTGCATCCCTTTCATCGCCACGACAGGATCTTCAGATGGGCGATGAATTTTTTTCCCTGTCGCTAGCTGTTGCTGATACGTGCCAAGCTTATCGTAGCTTTTGCTGACGTTGCGAAGCGTATTGTTCGCTAGCATCATTTGCGTGACGCGCATACGTTACTCACCTACCTTCCGACAAGACCCATGTTATTAATGATTTTATCAAGCATTTGGTCAATCATTGTAATCATGCGTGCAGAGGCGTTATACGCATGCTGGAATTTCATCATGTTCATCATTTCTTCATCAAGCGATACGGAGCTGACCGCCATGCGCCGTTCATCAACCGATTGACGAAGCGTCTCACTATTTTGCGACAGCCGTTTCGCCTCTTGGGCATTCACCGCCATTTGCCCGATTAAGCTCTCATAAAAGTTTTGAATTGTTGTCGTATTGCCAGCGATGTTCATCATGCCATTTTTCACTTCGGCTAACGCTTGAGCGTTACTTCCGTCGCCGATTTGACCTGTTGCTGATGCAGCAATATTGTCGAGCGAATCTTTGATTATTTGTGCAACATCAAAAGTTCCCGCTGGATCATTAGAATCGTAAGTGAAAAATTGTTTTGTGCCCGGAGTAGTTACATTACCTTTTATTTCCGTTACGCTAAATCCACTAGAATGCACATCATTAAACTTATCTGCAAACGCTTTTGCCATGGCGTTTAAATTACTTAACATTTCGGGATATAACCCTTTCGTCGTTGTGCCTCCATCTTCGCTATATCCATATGAATAAAGAAGGGCTCCTACTTTTCCGTTTTCCTTTAGGCGTTCAAATGTGGAAAACGATGTATCACCAAGCGAAAAACTAACAATTGGTCCCGTCTTAGCTACGTTATCTTGATATGTGACTTGAAATTCATTGACTTTCCCAAGTCGCCCATCAACAAGAGTGCCGATGACTGTGCTACCTGTTCGATCCACTAACTCTACCGTAAAACGTCCTTCCGCAATTTTTAATGCGCTGCCTCCACTTGGCACAGGAGTCACTTTAACGTTCACATATTGCGACAATTCATCTAACAGCCGATTTCGTTCATCATATAAATCGTTCGGCAAATAGCCGTGCACTTCGACTTCGCTAATTTGTTTGTTTAAGTCATTTAACTGACGCGCCAATGAATTTACAGCTTTCACTGTTACGTCAAGCTCATTTTTTATATCATCACGAATCGATTTGAGTGAGCTCGATAAATAATGAAACGTCTCCGCAACAGCGATGCCGCGCTGACGAACGACGGAGCGCGCCCCCGAATTGGATGGGTTTACCGCTAAGTCTTGAAGCGCTTGCCAAAAGCGATCGAGCGTTTTTGCCAATCCTTCGTCTGACGGTTCATTCATAATTTCTTCCATTTTATACAACGCTTCTGCACGCGTATTCCAATAGCCGTATTTCATATTTTCTCCACGATATTGCACATCTAAAAACTCTTCGCGCATTCGCTGTACCGTTCCGCCTTCCACTCCTGTTCCCATTTGTCCGGGCATGACCGGACGGTTTTTCGACGCAAATGGATATGGCGGCGTTTGTTCAAAGTTTACCCGTTGGCGCGAGTAACCCGGTGTGTTGGCGTTTGCGATATTATGCCCCGTTACGTAAAGCGCTTGTTGTTGGGCGGTCATCCCGCGCCGTACCGTTTCTAAACCGTGAAATGTCGAAAGCACAAAAAAACCCCCTTACGTTTTTGCTTCGAATGATGACCGCGTCGGCAGTTCATCTGTTCGTTTTGGATCGTACGTGATGTCATGTTCGTTTGGCATGATGACATCTAATGTAAAATGAATAAACTGAAGCGACTGCTGCAACAGCTGCATATTTAGTTCGTTTTGTTGTTTTAGCTGTGCAATAGTTTCACTTAAATCGCTTGCTAGCTGAAGCAACGTTGCACGTTCTGTCTCTTCCAGCTGTTCCGCATAACGTCGAACCGTCCGCTCTTCTTCATGTAGATGGGCGAGAAGGCGCATTCGTTCGCTCTCGAGCTGACGAATGGCCATGACGTATGTTTGCTCTTTATTCATCATGTCTTGCAATGCACCGATGTCGCTTTTTTTAATCGCTTCCGTTTTTTGCTTAGCGAGCTGAAGTAAACCGCGGTGAAGTTTCAGCAGCTTTTGCATTAAATCGATCATGTTCATTCGCCCCGTCATCGTTTATAATAGCGCAACACGCTTTCAGCTACAGCGCGCGCATCTGGCTTATACGAGCCCGACTCAATCTCTGCTTTTAACCGCTCCACTTTTTCTAACCGTTCTGAAGAAAATCTCGCCGCTTCTTGCAACTCTTTCGCCGCACTTGAAATTTCGACTTGATCTGTCTTTTTCGTTGCTTTTGTTGGCTTTTCTATCCTCGTCGTCCGCTCATACGGATTGACGTTCATCGGTTGAATGCGATGAATTTTCATGTTCCCACCTCGCTTTTTCCGTTCTTTTTCGTCTACCTTTATTATCGGCTAATCGGGAAAAATATTTAGCTATTCTTTTTTGCGATCTGTAAAATATGTCGTTTGTCGTTTCGCCTGTTTTTGCCGCTCTTCTTCTTGTTGCAGTTTCGTTATCTCTTTTTGAATGCCGCCAATACATGCCGAACATAAACGACCTTCACGAATCATTGTTCCGCACTTTTCGCATGGGTAGCCGAGATTTGGGAAATGAACGAGCTGCAGGCGTCCTTTTTTAATCCATTTAATAATGAGCGCTTCTTCTACACCTGTCGCTTCAACAACTTGTGACATCGTTGCTGTGCGATTCTCCCGTTTCCGAATAAATGCATACACTTTTTCAAACAATTTTTCTTCCTCTTTATAGCACGCCTCACATACGTCACGAAATTGCGTGCGCACAAACAAACTTCCACATTTCGGGCAGTTATCTAACATCATTCTCCCACCTTACGTATATATGTTAATAATAAGCCCTTGAATTTCACCGACTAATCCAAGCAAATCAAGCCCTTTTTTCTCTTTTTCCAACACCGCGTTCGTCAGCTCAACTAACTTTTGATCGACTTCTTTCACGAGCTTATAAATTTTCGACCGTCCCCCGCGGCTAAATCCGCGCTGTTCTTCAAGCTGCAAACTATTTTTTACCGCATCATCTAAAAACTGTTTAACAAGCTTTTTATACGTTTTTAAGTCTTCGACCGTTTGCGACTCGGCTAATTTTTTCCCTTGCGCTTCAATTTGTTGCGCCATCGCTTGAAACCGTTCAAACAACACATCGCTTTTTTTCTTCTGCATCACTTCCGTAAACGATACCGACTCCATCGGCGCGTCATCCTTTTTCACAACGCGATTTAACGACGCCCGTGACACTTTTTGCACTTCCATCATCGCTCACACCTTTTTCTTTATATTATGCCACACGTACAAAAAAAGGGCGAGGCCGCATCGACCTACCCTCTTTTTTACCTATTAGCTTTTTAACAATTGTAAAATTCCTTGCGGCAATTGGTTTGACTGCGCAAGCATCGCCTGTGCTGCTTGGTTTAAAATGTTGTTTTTCGTAAAGTTCGTCATCTCCATCGCCATATCTGTATCGCGAATGCGTGACTCTGCGGACGTTAAGTTTTCATGCGCTGTTTTTAAGTTGTTAATTGTATGTTCGAGACGGTTTTGGTAAGCCCCCAATTTGCCCCGTTCTTCGGATACTTTTGCAATGGCAACGTCAAGAGCAGAAATAGCCCCTTGCGCCCCACTGTAAGTCGTTATACTTAAAGCATTGACCGTTAAGCCTGACGCCCTCATATCACCGATGCTTAATGTAATAGATTGACCAGCATTGGCACCAATCTGAAAGTTCACTGCAGAAAAAGTACCGTCTAAAAGTGCTGTTTTGTTAAAGTCTGTTGAGGTAGCCACGCGCGTGATCTCCGTAATCAACTGTTGTACCTCTTGATCGAGTGCGTTTCTGTCCTCCGTCGTGTTCGTTCCGTTTGAAGCCTGCACCGCCAATTCACGCATACGCTGAAGCATGCTATGGACAGAACTTAACGCCCCCTCCGCTGTTTGAATAAGCGAAATCGCATCTAACGCGTTGCGCTCTGCGACTTCTAAGCCGCGAATTTGCGAGCGCATTTTTTCGGAAATGGCTAACCCTGCTGCATCGTCTGCTGCGCGGTTAATGCGTAAACCAGAGGAAAGTTTTTCTAAGTTTTTCGCTGTATTCGATTGGTTGACCGCTAAGTTACGATAAGCGTTTAATGCTTGAATGTTATGGTTAATTCTCATTTTTGCCTCTCCTTTACTCTGTCATAATAAATTGTTCATATGTCGCCGCTTTTTTTGCCGCAACGTTTGTTGTCGGTTGTTTTTTCAACGCTTCATTCCATGCGTCCGCAATGCCTTTTGCGATCGTTAGCACTTCTTGCATCATCGCTACGTCTTTTTTCACGTTCGCATCAATAAGACGCTCTGCCATGTAATTATATAATGCGTCTAGTTGATGGGCGATAATGCCGGCGTCGTAGTTTAAACCTACGCCAAGACGTTGTAAAATATCGTTTGCCTTTTGCAAGCGTCTATTTGCATGGGCATAATCGCCCTTTTTTGTGCTTTCAATCGCTTCTTCTAAGCTGTCGATAAGCCCTTCATAAAGCAGCGCTGTTAACTGTTGCGGCGTTTTTTTGTACACCGCTTCTTCGGTTAAAAATTCCACGCGCTCACTCCCCTTTTTTCGTTCACCTACTTTATTTATCGTCACGTTTTTTTATTGTTTAATAGTTTTTCTCCATTTTTTCAATTAAAATTAAAATTTCTGCGATCACCGCGTATAGTTGCGGGGGAATCGTATCGCCAAGGTCAAGGTCAAGCAAATGTTGAACGAGCGCGGCATCTTGTTCGATCGGCACGCCGTTTTGCTTAGCGAGTTCGATAATTTTTTCAGCGACATAGCCGCGCCCGTGGGCGACGACGGTCGGCGCTTTATCTCCTTGTTCGTAGCGAATGACCGCCGCCGACGGACCGTTTATTTCACGCTTTCGTTTTTGGTTAAAGTACATCATATTGTAAAATCATATCCTTTCTCCGTCCATGTTGCTCGCTTCGGCTCGTTCGTTCGTTCTTCCTCTTTTGTCGCAAACGTCGTAAATTGCACGTTGCCGACGCGGTAGCCAATTTCTTCAAGCCGCTTTGTCGCGGTTTCAACAAGCGGACGCATACGTTCGGCAAAATCTTCTCGATCGTTGCGGAACGTCACGGAAAGCGTGCGCTCGTTCGCGCTCAGCAACACGCCAACATCACCGAGCTTTTTCGTTTCAAGTAAAAAGTACAAACTGCAATTTTCCCAATCCACTCTTTTTCCGTCGTTACGGGCGTTCACATATACGTTCACGTCTTTTGCTTCTTTTTGAAGCAAAAGTGGAATGGTGAAAAAGAGCGTTTGCATCGCGCTTCCTTGATCGTTTTTGTTTAAAAGCTGTTGACCAGTCATGTTCGTTAGCGCTTGTTCCGCTTGTTTCGCCGCTTCTCCGTTCGCTTGTGCCAACTTCATTAGAAGCCCTTTTATCGTTTCTTCTTGCCGTTCGCCTTCACCATGAAAGACGAGATTGTTCGCGACATCCGCTTCATGCATCAATCCGAGCCGGCGGATCGTTTGCAACATATGGCGGGCGGACGGTTCCGGCTGGACGATGTCGTTCCATTGCTGGAGCAGCGCGCGTTCAGGTGCTAGTTGTTTAAGCGACTGCGCCTCGATAAAATGTTTTACTTTGACATCTACTGGCTTAAATTGCATTTGTTCAAGCGTACTTTTGACTTGCTTTACGATTTTCTGCGCCTCCGCCAGCTGCCCTTTCTCTAACAGCTTTTTCGCTTCCGCTAATTGCGAGCTCGCCTGCAACAATTTTTTCTCCATCGTCATATCGGCAAACAACATCGCATCGCTTTTTAAAATCGTTTGATCGAGCTGTTTAATCGTCGTTTCTAGCAATTGCTTTGCTTGCGGTCGCGCCGCTTGCTTATATTGGGTAATAAGATGATCGATCGCATCTAAGTTGCGCATCATATCGCGCTTCGTTTGTTGGAACTGTTTCGTCGCTTCTGCCATCCGTTTCGTGACATTTTGCACGATTATATCTTTTGATTGCAAGCCGAGCACAGCTAATGATTCGTACACCGCATCATCAGCTGTTACGGTATTGTTTGGCAACAACGTCTGTTCAACTTGTTGAAGCGCTTGAACGATCGTTTGTCTTGCGGCTATTTCTCGACCGCTTTCAGCTAGTTGCTCCGCGCGGGCAAACGCTTCTTGAAGCGAAGGCTCCATATGTTGGGCAAGCTGCGCACGCGCCATATGCAACGCTTCTTTTACGTTCGGCTCCTTTTGCATCGTTTTTATTGCTTGCACAACGGCGGCGCGGGCGTCGTTTTCTCGTTGTTCGCCACGTTCAGCTGTCAAAAGCGATGTCATAAGCTGTTGACGCGCGCTTTGCAGCGTTTGCGTTGCTTGTTTCAGCGCTTCAAATACGGACGGTTGTTTTGCGAGCGTATGATCGGCTTGTAGCTGCCGCACCGCTTCGGTCAACGTCATCGTCTGTTGCTGCAGTTGATCAGCTATCACATGAGCGCGCTTGACATGCTCAGGCGCCAGCTGCTGTTCGACCGCGCGCAATGTTTGCACGAGTCGATCGCGAGCCTCCGCACCTCGACCAACCGTTTCAAACAATTTTGCTTGATTGAGCGCACGAACGACCTTTTCCCCTTGGTCCGCTGGCAATGTACGTGCGACCTCTCTCACTTGCCCCTCGACCGCTTTCACCGTCGGCGCGCTTTCCGCTTGTTTCCGCACCTCTGACACTTGTTTGAGCTGCTCCGCTTTTGCTTCTACTGGCGTTGGACGAGCGGCTTCTTTTGCCGTGCGGACAACGTCAGCCGTTGTTTCTTCTTCAACCGTACGCAACGCTTGCACAAGCTGCTGGCGAGCTTCTGCCGTACGTCCCGCTGTTTCTAACTGCTTTGCTTGCTCTAACGCTCGCGTAACCTTTTCTGACTGCTCCACAGGCAATGTACGTGCGACCTCTCTCACTTGCGGCTCGACCGCTTTAACCGTCGGCGCGCTTTCTGCTTGTTTTCGCACTTCTGACACTTGTTTGAGCTGCTCCGCTTTTGCTTCTACTGGCGTTGGACGAGACACTTCTTTTGCCGTGTGGACAACTTCAGCCGTTGTTTCTTCTTCAACCGTACGCAACGCTTGCACAAGCTGCTGGCGGGCTTCTGCCGTACGTCCCGCTGTTTCTAACTGCTTTGCTTGCTCTAACGCTCGCGTAACCTTTTCCCCTTGCTCCTTCGGCAATGTACGTGCGACTTCTCTCACTTGCCCCTCGATCGCTTTCACCGTTGGCGCGCTTTCCGCTTGTTTCCTTACTTCTGACACTTGTTTGAGCTGCTCCGCTTTTGCTTCTACTGATGTCAGACGAGCGGCTTCTTTTGCCGTGCGGACAACTTCGGCCGTTGTTTCTTCTTCAACCGTACGCAACGCTTGCACAAGCTGCTGGCGAGCTTCCGCCGTACGTCCCCCTGTTTCTAATTGTCTCGATTG
>NZ_JAHZOE010000032.1:0-20503 GCF_019448545.1 Anoxybacillus sp. ST4
ATTTCGTGTACAATTCACTGTATAGTCCTCCTTGGTCTGATTTTAGGTGTTGACACCCCTGCATCATACCAAGAGGGCTTTTTTCTTTCAAGTCCCCGAAAACCTTTCTAACAGGAATGCTCCTTTTACTTACGAAAAAATGAAGCAATCACTACTACTTACTACTATACAGGTTTTATGTTTATTTGCCAAGAAAAAAACGAATAAACGTTCGTAAATTAATGTAACATTTGTAGTAAATAATAACAGCCATATTTCGCCGTGCGCATACGAATGGCTTGTCGTCCACCGGATAACGTAAGCAAAAACGTTTTTGTTCCTTGGTCAGTTGCTATTCCAATCCATACTGTCCCTACTCGTTTCCCTTCCAACTCACTCGGTCCTGCGACGCCTGTAAAACTTATGCCGATATCGCTTCGGCAAAGTTTTCGGACGTTTTCCGCCATCAACTGCGCACATCGCTTACTGACCGCCCCCTCCGTTTGTAATATTTCTTTCGGCACTTGCAACACTTTTTCCTTTATTTCATTCGTATAACATACTACTCCTCCTGCTATGGCTGTAGAGGCGCTCGGAAGGGTAGTCATTTCTTCTAAAAACAAACCGCCTGTTAAACTTTCAGCCACAGCAAGCGTTTTGTTTTGTTCTTTTAATGTAGCTAACAATTTTCCAAATAACGTTTCATCGTTGTATCCATAAAAATAAGGGCCGACACGTGCTAAAATGTTTTGCTCCATTTCCTTAATTAAACGCTTAGCCTCCTCTTCACGCTCATGCTTTGCGGTTAAGCGAAGTGTAACTTCACCATCAGAGGCAAGCGGGGCAATCGTTGGATTTGTCTGTTTATCGATTAAATCTTCAATTTCTGTTTCTAACTGAGATTCGCCAATGTGAAAAAAACGAAGAACGAGCGATACGATTTTTTCACGAACTTGAAGTTTTTGCAATAAAAAAGGACGTCCATATTTGATGAACATCGGTTGCATTTCTTTTGGTGGCCCAGGAAGGAGCATATACGTCGTTTGATCAATAGTCAGTGCCATCCCAGGAGCCATCCCATGTTCATTTTTTAGCACGTGACATCCTTCCAACACGAGTGCCTGTTTACGGTTGTTTGGAGACATCGGACGATTCGTTTTCGAAAAATAATCACAAATCGAACGCCATGCATCTTCGTCTAAAACGAGCGATGTATTTAACACGTTTGCAATTGTTTCTTTTGTCAAATCGTCTTTTGTTGGGCCGAGTCCCCCTGTAAAAATAATTAAATTCGAGCGTTGCTTAGCCACCTCAATCGCATGTGTAAGTCTTTTAGGGTTATCACCAACAACTGTATGGTAATATACATCTACACCAATGTCCGCTAATTGTTGTGATAAAAATTGAGCATTTGTGTTTGCAATTTGTCCGAGTAAAAGTTCTGAACCGACCGCAATGATCTCCGCTTTCATCTTTCTCCCATCCCCTTTTTATTTACTTTGAATGACGAAATGCGTGTTTATTTTTCATAAAATAATCCCATCCTGACCAAATTGTAAAGACGAGCGCTACCCATAGTGAAATGTCCGCAAACGGAAACGAAAAAAGCGAAAAAGGAATGTTGTGCAAAAGAAGAGCGGCAATGGCTACAATTTGTGTCCATGTTTTAATTTTTCCAAGCATATTTGCTGCAACGACTTCTCCTTCCCCTGCGAGCACAAGCCGTAGCCCTGTTACCGCAAATTCACGGCTAATAATGACAATAACGATCCAAGCCGGTGCCAGATCTAGTTGTACGAGGGCAATTAGCGCCGCAGATACTAACAACTTATCTGCAAGGGGATCAAGAAATTTCCCCAAATTCGTCACTAGCCCATATTTTCGGGCATAGTATCCGTCCACCCAATCAGTTGTAGATGCAATAATGAAAATAAGCGCAGCAATGGCGTGTGTGATCGGTAATTGCTCCGTCCCAATTTGGATGACACCTAAATCAATGGGCGCCAACAAAAAAATAAGGAAAAAGGGGATAAGTAGCATTCGCGCAATCGTAATTTGATTCGGTATATTCACAGTTACTAACCTCCAACACTTCATCTAACATTATTGTTTTTTGTAAATAATCATAACATCCTGACGCACATGGTCGCTCGGATTAACGGGATATTCGAGCATTTGCCCGTTTATTTTCACTTCCGTATTTAATGTTTGACCGATCACTAACAACACTTCTGTTTCGTTTGTTAAGTCGAATGTTTCGGATTGATTGGCATACATCATTTTGCGTGCAAAGGCTTTCCCTTTCCCATTTTTCACTTCAATCCATGCATCGCCTTTTGTTGCAAGTTCAATGATCAACTGTTCCCCGGTTACTTCAATTGTCGACTTTCGCCCGTTCGTTTCAACTACCTTGATCATCGCTTCCGATGACTGTTCCTGTTGTTCGTTTTCTTCCTGTTTTTCTGACTGTTGTTCATTTTGTTTTTCTACTGGCTGTTCATTTGCTTGTTCGGATTGCTCAAATTCTGCCTTTTCATTAATAATTTGCTCTTTTGGCTGTTCATTCACCGCTCGATTTTGGAAGAAAAACCAAAGAACGACTGCTATCCCAACAACTAGTGCTCCGATAAGGAATTTTGGAAGTACATCAAGTACTTTTGCCCCCTGTTCTGATAGCTGTCTCGATTTTACACGAGACAACTCACCAGGGAGTTCCTCCTGTTGAGTCGTTGGAATTTCATGTGCGTATTGCTCGAACAGTTCATCAGCATGAAGACCGACAGCTTCAGCGTACTGTCGAATAAATGCCCGAACATAAAATTTCCCCGGCATAATGACATAATTCCCTTGTTCAATTGCGATCAAATATCGTTTTTGAATTTTAGTAATTTCTTGTAAATCGTCTAAACTCATATGACGTTGTTCTCTCGCTTCTTTCAAACGCTTCCCTAACTCTGTCAACGGAAACACCTTCCATCTTTAAAAATCGATATTTGAAAAACCGTCGTTACCAAAAAAAGAAGATTGATCAACGAGTTCATACGTAATTTCTTCGTCTGCTTCATGACGTAGTTCAATAATATAGTCAAAGTCATCCAACTTATACTCTGTATGCCTTACAAAAATATCCGGATGTTCAATGACTTTCGTCGCTGGTAGTCGCATGAGCTCACGAATGAGTTGCCAATGTCGTTCATTTGAGCGGCGAGTCGAAACGATTCCGTCAATAATGAATACATTGTTTTCGCTATACTCATCTTCAATGAGTTGGCTGCGAACTGTTTGTTTAATGAGCGTAGAAGAAACAAACAACCAACGCTTGTTCGCACATACGCTCGCAGCTACGATCGACTCTGTTTTCCCGACGCGTGGCATACCACGAATTCCGATCAACTTATGCCCTTCTTGTTTAAATAGCTCTGCCATAAAATCGACAAGTAAACCTAATTCATCACGAACGAAGCGAAACGTTTTTTTATCATCAGCATCTCGCTGAATGTAGCGCCCATGTCGAACTGCGAGACGATCTCGCAACCTCGGTTCACGTAATTTTGTTACCGTAATATCTTCCATCGTCGCTAAAATGGATTGGAGACGCTCAATTTGCTCGTGACTTTTACATAACAAAAGCATCCCTCTACGCGAGTCATCTACTCCATTAATTGTGACAATATTAATAGAAAGCATGCCAAGAAGCGATGCGATATCACCTAATAACCCCGGACGATTCATATGTATTTCATATTCTAAATACCATTCCTTCTTCTCCATATATACCCCTTCTCCCCTTTACATTACACGATGCGATCATATAAGCAACGCTTTGTCGAAACACGCATGTATGTTTATTTTACCATTTGAATGCGAGAATGAAAAGAATGGACGACTGTTTTTTGTGAATAGGTAAACATAGTAAAACAAGCTGGCGATCGACACCAGCTTGCCCTATTGCTCATTTATTTTGTACGAGCTTAATCATCATGTTGGCAATCGCATGTTGCTCCTGCTCATTCGCTACGTGCCACAAATCAGCAAGTACTCGTTCTTCCGGATTTTTCGGATCAACTTGCTTTGCTAAATAGTCTCCGATTTGATAAGCGATATCCGAAATAACTTGTTGGCTCATTCCTTGTTCTTCTGCTTGATGAAGACGATCTGCCAAAAAGCTTTTCCATTGCTCAAAATTATCAAGAACAGACATATGCAAACCTCCTTGAAATTCGTTTCAAGAACAGTTTGCCACACGATGCAAAAAATTATGCTCGCTTAACAATACCAACCACCATTTACCGATAAAATTTGCCCTGTAATATACGAAGCGTAATCAGAAATTAAAAATGACACCGCTTTCGCAACTTCTTCAGGCTTTCCAATTCGGCCAATTGGAATATCATCAGTTAGCGCTCTCAATTCTTCCGAAGTAAATTCAGCAAGCATAGGTGTATCAATGGCTCCAGGGGCAATGGCATTTACTCGTATACCGCTTGGAGCTACTTCTTTAGCTAACGCTTTCACAAACGTATTTTGCGCACCCTTTACCATCGAATATAATACCTCGCACGATGCACCTGTTAACCCCCAAATGGATGAAATGACGACAATTTGTCCACGACGCCGTTGAATCATAGATGGGAGTAAACGCTTTGTCAACAAAAATGGACTCGTTACATGCAACTGAACCATCTGTTTCACTTGTTCATCCGTTGTATCCGTCATTAATCCATAAACGCTCATCCCACTGTTATGGATGAGCACATCAATAGGATGAAAAAGAGAAGAAGTTAGCACATCTACCCCCGAAGAATTGGATAAATCCGCTTTGATCGCATATATGTCCGTTGATAGTTCCCTCGCTAAAGATTGAATGGACTGCTCATTTTTATAATAATGTAAATACAATCCATACCCATCTTTCGCGAGCTGGTGAGCAATCGCGCGACCGATGCCCCCGCTCGCTCCTGTAATTAACGCGTATTTCATCTCACTTCACCTTTTTTGGAACAACTTGACATACCGTAAACTGTTCTTGCACAAAACATTCGCGAGCAACTACTTTTAAGTCATTCGATGTCAATGATTGTAATGTTGCTACAACGTCAAACAAGCTCATATGATCGAACGCATAGCGGGTAAATTGATTCGCAATATATTCAAGCGAATTTAGTGAGCGTAAAAATGTCCCGATTTTTTTTCTTTTTAATCGCTCCACTTGCTCATCATCAATATCGTCAAATTGTAAAAGAATACGTTGAATTTCTTCTGCTAATCGATCAGGGTGTAAAGTGTCACCACCGATTAAACTAAACCCAAAATCGCTCTCTTCCGTATAGTCTACCATAAATGTTTCGTCAATTAATCCTTGCTGATACAACCGCTCATAGTTTAGGGAACTTTTTCCGAACAAGTAATCAAGCAACAAGCCGATGGTGCATTCATGCTTCAACTTTTCTTTCCCTTTTGTATACACATTTTTCGCTTTTATACCGACTAAACATTTTGGCGTCTGCACGTTCATTTCAATTACATGCTTTTTACGTGCAACATAGGACGGTTCTTCGTAGCGAAATCGCTCAATATCCGTTGGTGGGCGGAACGTTTTTTTCGCCTGATTTGCGCGAATTTGTTCAAGCATAGCTAATGGATCAACAGGACCGGTAACAAATAGCAGCATATTGCTCGGATGATAAAACGTTTCATAACATTCATATAATAAGTCTTTTGTAATATGTGAAATCGACTCTACCGTTCCTGCAATATCGATTTTTACAGGGTGATGGTGGTACATGCTTTCAATTGTCCCAAAATACAAGCGCCAGTCCGGATGATCATCATACATACGAATTTCTTGAGCAATGATCCCTTTTTCTTTTTCCACAGTTTGCTCTGTAAAATAAGGATCTTGAACGAAGTTAAGTAATGTTTCTACATTTTTTTCGACATCTGTTGTACTCGAGAACAAGTAGGCTGTGCGTGTAAAGGACGTGAAAGCATTCGCGGATGCCCCCTGCTTACTGAACGTTTGAAATACATCGCCATCTTCTTTTTCAAACAATTTATGCTCTAAAAAGTGGGCGATGCCGTCCGGCACTTTTTTCATACTCGTTTTTCCATATGGAGTAAAGTAGTTATCCACCGAACCGTATTTCGTTGTAAACGTTGCGTATGTTTTATTAAATTCTTTTTTCGGTAAAATGTAAACATCTAATCCGTTAGCTAACCTCTCATAAAATAATTGTTCATGTAATTGATCGTAGCGAATGACTTTCATCTTTTCTCACCGTCCTTCTCTGTTAAAAAATAAATCGTGTCTAATTCAACGTTTTCGCCTACTCGCACGATGTCCTCACGCGTCACTTTTTCGATCCCTTCTAGCCATTCATGAAATGGTCGTTGACGCGTTGCAATCACATTATGATAAGAAAGTTCAATCATTCCTCTTGCTGTGTCAATTGTTTCTAATAGCTGATTTCGAATGACCGCTTTTGTTTGGGCGATTTCCTCATCGCTAAATTGTCCGTTCCGCATCGCTTCTGCTTGAGCATGAATAATCTCAAGTGCTCGTTCATAATTGCTCGGTTCAATTCCTGCCATGACCATCATCATTCCTTGATGACTTTCGATGCGTGAAGCCGCATAATAAGCTAAGCTCGCCTTTTCACGCACATTGATGAACAATTTTGAATGTGTAAATCCCCCGAATATCCCGTTCCATACTTGCAACGCATCATAATCAGCATCGTTATACGTCGTATTTGTTTGGTAACCAAGATGTAGCTTACCTTGCTTCACATCTTGTTTTTCTACAATTTCTTGTACATTTGTTCGTTTCATTCGCGTTGGTGTTGTCGTCGAGCGCCGAGAACGAGCTTCTAGTGAAAAACGTTCAGCCACATCATGTTCTATATCATCTAACATCACATCGCCCACAACGTATAGATCGATCTCGTCATGCTTTAACATATGTTCATAATGTTTGTATAAACGTTTCGCATCGATCGAATCCACATCGTGGCGTTTACCGTGAACATCGAGCGCATAGGGCGAGCCTTTATACATTTCTTCAATGAGCCGATGCTGAGCATATCTCATTTTATCGTCAAATAACGACTGTATTTTTTGTTTTAAAGCACGCTTCTCTTGCTCAACAATTGAAACAGAAAACCCACCTTGCTCAGTAAGGGGGCGAAACAACATGTCGCTTAATAACGCCATTGCATCACGTAACAATGGAGATGTGCCACCTAAAAACTTTTCATTTGCGACATCTATCCGAATCGTAACAATATGGTGTTCACCTTTTTTCGCCAAATCAACTTGTAACGTTGCGCCGTATAACTCGTCTAAATATGTACGTAACGCTTTCATGGAAGGGTGTCTCTCTGTGGCGTTTTGTAACACATATGGAATGAGAGCGCGCATCGTTACATCTTGTTCACATAACGGTGCTTTCATTTTCAATACAAGCGTGTTTGTCTTATACTTTTTTGTTGGAATGACATGAAGACGAAGACCGCCTACTTCTTTTACTTCTTCTTGAAACATACAATCACTCCTTTTTATTTTATAGCGTCGGCATTTTTTGCCCCTCTTATCCGTTAAATAAATCGGACGATAAATACCGCTCTCCTGTATCCGGCGCCATACAGAGCACGCGTGCATCATTCGGGAGCATTCGAGCCACTTGAATCGCACAATAAGCAGCTGCACCAGCTGAAGCCCCCACTAAAATTCCTTCCTCTGCCGCTAGTCGCCTTGCCATCGTTTGCGCTTCTTCATCTTTGACAAGCAAAATGTCATCATACACTTGTTGATTTAAAATACGAGGAATAAATCCCGGACCGGTACCTGGAATTTTATGCGGCCCTGGTTGCCCACCTGAAAGGACTGGGGATCCATACGGTTCAACAACATAAATGCGTAAATGGGGAAATTTTTTTTTCAATTCCTCCCCTGTTCCGGTCACTGTCCCACCTGTTCCTGCCGTAAGCACAAACGCATCTACTCCATCTGGAAATGCTTCTATAATTTCAAGCGCGGTGCTCGTACGATGGGCATCTGGATTCGCTTGATTTTCAAACTGCATCGGAATAAAACTATTTGGAATACGTTTAGCCAATCGATATGCTTCATCGATAGCCCCCTGCATACGCAACGAAGCCGGGGTTAAGTGAACTTCTGCCCCATACGCTTTCAATAAATTGATCCGTTCTTTCGTCGCATTATCGGGCATTGTAATGATGCAGCGATATCCTTTTGCTGCACACACCATTGCTAATCCAATTCCTGTATTCCCCGATGTCGGTTCAATAATTGTGCTTTGAAAAGGGACAATTTTACCTTCCCTTTCAGCACGCTCAATCATTCGCTTAGCCGCCCGATCTTTCACACTTCCACCCGGGTTAAACGATTCAAGCTTCATATACACACTAGCCCCTGTCGAAAAAACAACACGACGGAGCTGCACAATTGGCGTGTTGCCAATTAAGTCCATAATCGACTCATACGTCCCCATATTTCCCCTTCTTTCTCGATAAATTGTTTTCCCTATTTTACTATATATCGAAATGACAATGGTGTCGAAACATTTGAAGAGATCGAAAAATTACGCTAAAATACATACGTGGGTATTTAGATCGACATACAGGAGGTGATACAATGCGAAAGTATTTTGTCCTTCTATCTATGTTTCTTTTTGCTATTAGTGGATGTGCACAAAGTGGCTTTACAAACATTTCTGTTCATGAAGCTGCGCAAATGATTCAAAAAGAAAACGTTGTTGTCCTTGATGTCCGAACAGAAGAGGAGTATGCTTCTGGTCATATTCCAGGCGCTATCTTACTCCCTTTACAACAGTTGCAAGAACGCATGAATGAACTAAAAAAAGATGAAACATATATCATTGTTTGCCGTTCAGGTAATCGCTCGGCGCAAGCGAGCCAATTGTTAGTGAAGGAAGGATTTACAAATATATACAATATGACCAGCGGCATGAACGAGTGGAAAGGTAAAGTTGAAAAATAGGAGAACCGTTCTCCTATTTTTCAAACAAAAACGATAAGCGCTGCTCCTTCTCATCCCACATGAGCGCAGCATTGAACGTGCTCTCTCCCTTTTTAAACCCTTTGATCACATTCGTTTTTCCTTCTGTTAATAATTTTTTGATGTTTGCTTGTGAAATCGATTTTCCTAACATCGTCTTCGAAATAGTAAACGAGCACTTTGTTTTTGCGTAGTTAGCACAACCATAGAATGTGCCTTTGTCAACAACTGAGCCCCCACAAAACTTACACGATCCTATAGTTTTCCCGATCGTCGTTTTTTTCTTTCTTTGGATCGATGCGGTATCCAAACCTTCAAATGACCAATGATTTGCCATTTGTACTGCATCGGTGACAATTTTCCCCGCTAGCTTTTTCACTTGTTCCATAAACACGGCAGCTGATGCTTTCGCTTCTCCAATTTCACTTAATCGTTGTTCCCATTTCGCAGTCATTTCAGGTGACGCTAAAAGATGTGGACCAACAGCCTCAATGAGTGCTTTTCCTTTATCTGTTGCATATACTTGATTGTTTTTTATTTCGATATATTGCCGTTGTTTTAACGTTGTAATAATAGATGCACGGGTTGCCTCAGTTCCAAGCCCCTCTGTTTTAGCTAGCACCTTTTCCAATTGTTCGTCATCTAAAAATTTCCCCGCTGTCTTCATTAGCGTAATTAATTCCCCTTCTGTATACCGCTTCGGCGGCTGCGTTTTTCCTTCTTTCCCGTACACATCATATACTGTTCCTTTTTCACCTTTTTTTATATTTGGCAGCGGTTGCACATCATCCTCCTCTTTTACGATCATTACTGTCCGCCATCCAGCTTGAATTTGCTCTTTTCCTTTAGAAATAAAGCGCGCCCGTCCATCCACAACCGTTACGATTGACGTATAGCCAACGACTGCCTCGGCACAATGCGCGGCAATCAATCGTCGAACGACAAGATCGTAAATGTTTCGCTCATCACGGCTAAGTTTCATGAGGTCAGGCACTTGTTCCGTCGGAATAATAGCATAGTGATCGGTCACTTTCTTTTCGTTTACATAACGTTTATTATGTAAAATTGATTCGTGAACTAACGGGAAATATGATGCATACTCTTCCTTTTGCTCAAGCTGTTTTAAAATATAAGGAAAAGTTTCCGCCTCCCCCTTCGTCACGTATTGTGAGTCGGAGCGTGGATACGATACATATCCTTTTTGATATAGCTTTTGTAATATATCAAGCGTCTTCTGTGGGGAATATTTAAATCGCTTGTTCGCAGTTGCTTGCAACGTCGATAAGTTAAACAAAAGCGGTGGCAAAAATGTTTTTTGTTCATACGTAACTTCGTCCACTTCTACTTGTTTTTTTCTGCAAAATGCGATAACTTTTTCGGCCAGTTGTTGATCGTGTATACGCGTTTCATTTTCATGCCACCACTTTCCTTCATATTGCTTTCCATTCACATCGAATGTGGCAATGACTTCCCAAAACGGCTTTGATTGAAATTGCTCAATTTCTTTTTCTCTTCTCACAATTAAAGCGAGTGTTGGCGTTTGCACACGTCCAACGGAGAACACGTCATTCATCCCTTTTTGCTTTAATAAAATGGTATACACTCTCGATGCGTTCATGCCAACAAGCCAATCTGCACACGTTCGTGCATACGCCTCTTCATATAAAGGACGGGTTTGCTTTTCGTCTAGTAGCTGACGAAATCCTTGTTCAATCGCCTTTGGTGTTAACGATGAAATCCAAAGACGCTTGATCGGTTTTTTTACACCGCTCATATAAATGATGTTTCGAATAATTAATTCCCCTTCTCGCCCAGCATCACCAGCATGAATAATTTCAGTCACTTCCGGCTTATGAAGCAATTGCTTAATCGTTTGAAATTGTTTCGCTTTTTTACGATCAATCTCATATTGAAAACGATTCGGAATAATCGGTAACGTATCGAGCGTCCATCGTTTCCAACTTGCTTCATACTTTTCTGGGGAGGCTAATTCAAATAAATGTCCAACAGCCCATGTCATATAAGCCCCTTTCGGAAACAACTCATTTGGTAAAATTTCGATGTATCCATCTCTTTTTTTTGTTCGAAAAATCGACGCAAGTGTCATTCCTTGATCAGGCTTTTCTGCAATAATCACTTTCATTTTTTTCACCCCTTGACGAAAAGAAACCTGCTCAGCTAGCGAGCAGGTTATTTGGCAGCTTCTGTTATGCGCATGATGAGTGACTGGACAATTGAAAAACATCCACCAACAACCCAATATAGTGATAGAGCTGCAGGGACAGAACTCGCTCCCATGGAAAATACATGACCGAGCATAAGCAATAGTTTTGACATCGGATAAACAAAATAATGATCCCATACACCTTGACTATGTTCTGTAATCGGTACATTTCGATTACATGCACTTAATATTACAACAAAAAACGAAAACATCCATTTTTTCACGATTTTATGCCTCCTTGTTTGTAATCATAAGCAAACAAGGAGGCACCTTCCTTCTTCATCGCTAGCATGCGACTGCTCATTTATCGGAATCTTCCGCTGTCGAAACGTAACAAATCGCATACACAGCGGCATATCATACACATCACTTGCCATTACAACACCGCTTGCATCGTGAGCGATGAAACGCTGAACGAAGAAAGGATGCTTCGCTTGACGCGTCACGTAACACGTCATAACGACAATAAAAACGCTAAAAAGCGATACATACGTAAACAGATCCAACGGGAACTCAATAAACATGCCCGAAACTCCCCTTCCGCTACCATTATAACACGGAAATGAGCAATTTACATACGCGAACGGAAATGAGCATTAATTTGTCCCTTTCTCATCGTTTCACGAATTTCTTTCATCATTTCATAGCGAATTTCTTTCGTTTGCACCCCCTCCTCACGTTTGTTGGCGATCTCAACGAGCCATTCGACGTCGGCAAAAGAATATTTCCTCGTTCCCTTTGATCGATCTGGAAAAATGAGTTGGCGTTCTTCATAATAACGAATTTGCCGCGGCGACAACCCTGTTAATTCGCTCACAATACCAATTGAAATAACTTTTTTATATTTATATGAATCCATTTAACCCTCTCCTCAATGTAATTATTTATAACATAATCATACACAATCCTAGCAAAATTTACGCGATTTTTGTTATAAATTTTAACAAAACAAATAACCTGTGTTATAAAATATAACAAAAACGATGAAGAAAATAACAAAAATGACTACAATGGTAGTTAAATAACATACACAGGAGGATGGAAAATGGGTACTCTTTTACAAACTACGATGAAACAGAAGCAATTTTATATTGATAAGCTAACTAAGGGAGGAAAGTTTGAGCTTCATCCATTACACTACTGGACCGTAGCTGAACTTCGAAAACAATATGAACGATATCGGGGGGAGATAAAAAATGGAGAAAAAAATCATGGACTTAGCGAAACAGATTATTGAGCTCGATTTACGGCGCGATGAGATGTTTGAACAACTTCTCGAACTGCTTGGTGATCGTGCGTATGAAATATTGCGATATATGCAAAACAAGTATTAAAGGCTCTTGTCACCGTCAAGAGCCTTTAGTACTCATACACATACGGTTGTTCTGGCATGTTAACAATAGTTACTTTCGGGTTAGTAATGATGGGAATGATCCATTGCTTGTATTTCGCTTCATCAATTACTCCCTCAACTTTCACCCATGTATCGTTTTCCCATGTTGCTGCATCGTCTGCTCTTACCAATATCCCATAAACTGTTGCATCAGCAACACAACAAGTTACTCCATAGCGAGCAACTACAAATTCATTTGGGGCAAAATCGCGTTCCCTGAATACGAAACCTGTAATCTCAATTCTTTTTCCAATCACCGCATCAATTTGTTCACTGATGAAGTTTAATGTAGAGATATATTGATCGTCATTTACAACAATTATTGACTTATCTAACAAATCTTTGTTTAGCTCCTTTTCCTTTTGAACCTCTGTAGTGATCCCATCTTGTATAATATTTTCTATTTGCTTATCAATATTATCCATGTATTCATCTGGGTTTTCTAAAAACTCTTGAACGAGCTGCTTCTCTTTACCTCCTAACTGCACACCGCGTTTAGCTGCCAACGAGCTATCTAGTACATGATTCGAGAACATAAAGCCGATCAGTAATGGGATAAAAAACAATCCATACACTCGCACACTTTGACCGATTGTCTTCGGTACATGATGCTCACCTTCACAATGATGGCAACAATGGGACTCTTCTTTTCTCCATATTTGTACACCCCCGAGGAATAAGAGTGTAAATGTGACGAAATACATAAAAGGAAACATTTTAGGTGCAATATAGTTTGTTATATTTCCGCTCACTAACAATTTAATAAATAGTAAAGCATAACCACACAGTAAAACCCCTCGAATCATCATTCCCCTCCTCATACGACAAGCTGAAATATATACACACTGACATATACAACAATCGTCACTATACTGATAAATATAACAACAAACATTAAGCGAAAATAAGCTAGCATCATTAACGTATTTTTAAAATCAATCATAGGCCCATACACTAGAAACGCTAACAGAGATGCCGGCGTAAATGTTGATGTAAACGAAGCAGCAACAAATGCATCTGCTTCTGAGCAGATCGAAAGCACATAGGCAAGGGCCATCATCAAAGCTGGTGCAAGCACTTCATGTTGTCCAATTTCTACTAGTATTTCCCGATTAATGGCCACTTGAAAAAAGCTAGCGACAAATGCACCGATGATTAAGTAGCGACCAACATCAAAAAATTCATCAACTGCATGAATTAAAGTTGCAGTTAATCGATGATTAGTATGGTGGTCATGTGAGTGCTTCATTGGCTTTAACGGTAGGCGATGTCGGAAAATAACATACATGATGAAACCGATAATAAGCGACACGACAAATGCAACTCCCATTCTTCCATAAACGATATTCATATTGGATGAAAACGCATAGTACGTAGACGCAAAAACAACAGGATTTAAAATTGGTGCCGTGACCATGATAACTACTCCAACATGAAGTGGCATTCCTTTTGCAATAAGGCGACGAACAACTGGGATGATTGCACATTCGCAAATAGGTAGCAATGCGCCAACGACTGCCGCAGGAACAAGCGAAACAACCGGATGTTGTGGAATGCATTTTTGTACGGTCTGCTCTGAAACAAACGTCTGAATGAGTGCAGAAGCAAAAACACCTAACAAAATAAACGGAATAGCTTCTAACAAAATACTTAAGAAGATAGTTCCAACTTGCAAAGCAGGCGTTGGAATACTAACACTTGTAACGAAGAAATCCCCAAGTAAAAATAAACTAATTATAACTATAAAAAATATGAATGCCCCGAAATCACGACTTCTCTGAACAATATTTTCCATTTGTAACCCCCGAAAAAGTAATGATTCTTATTTTCTTTATATGCTTGTCTATCTTTTAACATACAACTTTTTTTCTTGTCAAACGAAAATAAAAACCCGAACAGATGAGAATCCGTTCAGGTTATCGAAACACACGCACTTGCTTATTCACAGAAATCGTAATTTCTCCTTCACCAATTTGCTCACCGTCAGCGTGCACAGGAAGACGCATATGACTACGAATATAAATATGTTTCCCCTGAAACGTATGTACTTCCTTCATTTTAATGTGACCGCCCCAAAAAACCGTCACAAATAATGCGAGCAATTTTAATCTCGACACATCATTTACAACGACCACGTCAAACTGCTGGTCATTTGGCTGCGCAAATGGAGCGATTTTCATTCCTCCCCCATAGTATGGGTGATTCGCAACGGTGACAAGCCATGCTTTTGAAAACGTATATTGCCTTTGATCAACAGTCACTCTTACAGCTGTCGGTTCATATGTAAATAATTCTTTCAATAAATAAAACATATAGACAAAATTTCCTAAATATAAGCGATTTAAAATATGTTTCCATTTGGACGCATTTACCTTCCGTGAAATATGTGCATCAAATCCACAACCGACATTATTAACAAAAACACCTTGCTTGGCTCCTTTGAACGTTCCGATGTCATACACATCTACATGCCCGTCCTTAACACTCGACAACATATAGCTAAGAGCCTCGCTCCATTTTATTGGAATTTGTGTCCCACGAGCAAAATCATTTCCTGTCCCGGCGGGCATATACCCTACAGTCACATGGCTGTACATGGCCACCCCATTCATGACTTCGTGAATTGTCCCGTCCCCACCGACCGCAATGAATGCAATCGGTTCATTTGTTTGTTCTGCTATTTGTTGTGCTAATTTCGCTCCGTCTCCTTGTTTTTGTGTGAACACAACACGATAACAAATATGCTGCTGTTGAAGCATCCGCTCAATTTTATTCCATATTTTTTTACACTTTCCATTTTTAGCTGAAGGATTGACAATAAAATATAGTTTCAAACTTTCTCCCCCATTCCCTATCTTCTCCTTTCCTTTCATTCTATCATGGCATATCGATAGATAACATCAATCTTTTCCCTTGACATAATTTTTGAAGCCTTATACAATTAAAAACAAATTATCGCACCGAGTGATTGATAGCCAAGCAGTTCCATTGTTTTACCTTAGCGCTTTTGACGTGGTGACATGGCGAAAGCGAAAGGGCAAACGTTGAAACTGTTTAGGCTAAAGATACATCGGTATGTTTCACATGGTGTATACGTGAAGCATGCCGATTTTCGTTTCTAAAGGGGGATTCGTATGAGAACAAAAGGGGAACTAGAAGATCAAATTAGTCGCGCCCTTACTCAATGGGAGAAGGAATATTTAGGCCGCGGTCCACTCTCCGTCAAAACGGATATTTTACGAAACATGGTTATTGTACAGTTGCGCGGTATTTTAACTCCTGCCGAAAAAGCATTGTGTGAAACAAAAGAAGGAATGTTGTCTATTAAACGCATTCGTGCCGATTTAATTGAATCAGGTAGCGAGCAATTGAAAGAGCTCATTTATGGGCTAACAAATAAACAAGTCGCAAGCATGCATACCGATATTAGTACGAAAACAGGGGAACGAATCATTGTGTTTCTATTACAGGAACCAGTCGATACACAAGGTTGATCTTTTAAGGGCCTTTTACGGTCAGTAAAAGATAAGCCGGAAATATTTTTCGATCCGATCGAAAAATGTTTCCGGCTTTTTTGTTGAATATAAAAAAGAATACAAAAGGAGAGGAACGTTATGCAAGAAATGATTATCAACAATTTAACGTCACCAGCCATCTTATTTTTTCTTCTTGGCATTATTGCTGCTCTCGTCAAATCGGATTTAAAGTTGCCAACAGGATTAAATGAATCGTTAAGCATTTATTTATTAATCGCCATCGGTATGAAAGGTGGCATTGAACTTTCGGAACATGCTTTTCATGAGCTCGTTCGTCCGTTAGTTGGAACGTTATCGCTCGGCATCATTATCCCAATCGTTACGTTTGGTGTATGTCGTCGCCTTGGCATTGATCGGAAAAATGCTACCGGTATTGCAGCGACGTACGGATCGGTTAGTATCGTTACATTTGGTGCTGCACTTGCTTTTGTCGAACAAGCAAACATCCCTTACGAAAGCTATATGAACGCATTTGTCGTCTTATTAGAAAGTCCTGCGATTATTGTATCGCTTGTCATATTGAAATTGTTAGAAAGTCGCTCATATAAACAAGAAATGGTATATCGCTTCTCTGCTACATCTGTGTATGGACCAATCATTAAAGAAGGGTTATTTGGAAAAAGCGTCTTTTTAATGGTCGGCAGCCTTCTCGTCGGGCTCATTGGCGGAGATCGGGCCCTTACCATTGTAAAACCTTTATTTATTGATTTATATCCGAGCATTCTTGTTCTCTTTTTACTCGGAATGGGGTTAACAGCCGGAAATCAACTTGCGGCCGTGCGCAAATACGGGCTCAAATTGCTTGCCTTAGGCATTCTTCTCCCCCCTGTATATGGCTTTTTAGGCGTTGTGATCGGCTATTATTCTGGTCTATCTTTTGGTGGAACGATTTTACTTAGCGTACTTGCCGCCAGTGCCTCATACATTGCAGCTCCAGCTGCGATGCGCGCATCCGTTCCAGAAGCAAACCCTGCTATTTATCTCGGCATGGCGCTCGGGCTCACCTTCCCATTTAACTTAACAATCGGCATGCCCTTATATTATGAAATGGCAAAATGGTTTTATTAAAAGGCAAGGGAAGACCCTTGCTTTTTTCATGTCCTATGTTATCGTAATGATACAGTATCACGAAAAGGAAAGGTGTAAACGATGAATCGTTATATCGTCATTGGCGGTGGAATTGTTGGCTCCTCTGTTGCCTTTCACTTAGCAAAAGAAAAAGCAAACGTCATTTTAATCGACCGTGAAGATCAAGGTCGAGCAACTGATGCTGCGGCGGGAATAATTTGTCCATGGACATCGCAACGCAGAAACAAAAAATGGTATGCCCTTGCAAAAGGAGGAGCAGCATTTTACCCTTATCTCATTGAACAATTGCAAGCGTACGGTCATCAAACAGGATACAAACGTGTCGGGGCCATTTGTTTACATTATGATTCCGACAAGTTGCAAAGTATGGAAGAACGCGTGTACAAACGACGTGAAGAGGCCCCTGAAATCGGAGAGGTTACGCGTTTGTCTTCGGAGGAAGTCATAACGCGCTTTCCCGTATTAAGCGATGGGTACGAGGCGATATATGTAAGCGGTGCTGCCCGAGTGGATGGGCGTGCGTTAAAACGTGCTCTTATTCATGCTGCCATTCAACTAGGAACAACATATGTAAAGGGAAGCGCGACCCTTTTGCATAAAAATGGACGGGTCATTGGCGCTACAGTTGAGAATGAACGTTATGAAGCAGATGGGGTTATTGTCGCCGCAGGGGTTTGGGCAAAGCCGTTACTTTTGCCACTAGGTATTGATTTTCTCATCATACCACAGCGAGCGCAAATCGTTCATCTAAAACACAATGAACAACATACCGATCATTGGCCGGTCGTCATGCCACCAAATAATCAATATTTACTGGCCTTTCCAAAAGGAAAAATCGTTGTTGGAGCGACGCATGAAGACGACGTCGGGATCGATTGTCGCGTGACTGCTGGCGGCTTGTACGAAGTATTGCATAAAGCATTGACCATCGCACCTTACCTATCCGATTGGACGCACACTGAAACGCGTGTTGGCTTCCGACCCCATGCGCCAAACTTTTTACCTATATTCGGTGCCGTACCGCATATCGAAGGTCTTTACGTGGCAAACGGTCTTGGCGCATCCGGATTAACCGCAGGACCATATGTTGGTGCCGAACTTGCGAAAATGATTCTCGGACAATCTACCACATTACAACAAAGCGACTACGATGTTGCCCAAGCGATTCAATTTCTTTGATGAATGCATATACAAAAAAACGGAGGTTCGTTCATGAACAAATGGGCGTTTGTTTCTGATTTTGACGGGACGATTTCGCATAAAGACTTTTACTGGATTGTTATTGAAAAATATTTTCCTGAAGGTGAACAATTATTTCAACAATGGCGTGCTGGAAAGATAAAAGATATCGACTTTTTAAGCACCGTATTTACATCCATTCATCAAGATGAAAAACAAATCATTGAAGATATTCATCACATTCCAATTGATGAAACTGTCTTACCTTTTATTAAACACGTCCAGCGAAGTGGTGGAGATTTTTATGTGCTGAGCGCGGGGACGGACTACTACATTCGCCATATTTTAAAAAAGTACGATATAAACGGCGTTGATGTCTTTTCTAATGAAGGATATTATCATGACAAAAATATTCATGTGCGCATCGATCCGAATCATATTCATTATTCGGAACGATACGGCATTGATAAGTCAAGCGTCGTTCGTACGTTAAAGCAAACGTATGAAACCGTCTATTTTATCGGCGATAGCGAACCAGATGTCCATGCAGCAAAAGTAGCTGATGTCACGTTTGCCAAAGGGGCGTTACAATCGCTGTTATGCGAGCACCATATCCCTTTCATCCCTGTCGATACGTTTGCTGATGTTGAACGTCATTTACGAGAAAAAGGAGTGTTAACATGAACATTCCGATTCCGTCCATTCTTGAAATTGGCGAAGGTGTCGTTTGGCGTATGGACGATATAGTGCGAACGTACCGCTTTTCCAAAGCTGTCATGCTATTTGACGACTTTACTTATCGAACGTATGAACAAGACATGAAACAGGCGATTTCCTCCGTCCCTGTGCACACCGTTTGTTTACCACCTCAACTTGACATTGTCGACATTATGAAAAAAGCATTTGAACTTCCCCATTGTGATGTGATGATTGCGATGGGAGGAGGAGCGGTCATCGACTGCGGCAAGTATATGGCGTTTTTACGACAAGTGCCGTTTATTAGCATTCCGACATCCGCATCAAATGACGGTTTCGCAAGCACCAACTGTTCGTTGCTTGTCAACGGTAAAAAAACAACCGTTCCTGCCAAAGTACCATTTGGCATTTTAGCTGACTTAAATATCATTCAGCAAGCTCCTGAACGATTTATTTTGGCAGGCATCGGTGATTTAATGTCGAATATTACGGCGTTCTTCATAATAAGGCTAGATATCATTGAATGAGTTTGCTAAACAAAAGCTTTTCTGCTAAAGGTGATACAGAGGAAATGAAGCAGATAGATGGAAGGAAAGATGGCACGCTTACTCGGGGAGGTCTGATGGATACGCGAAGTACGCTTCATAACCTAAAGTAGCTGAACATCAGAAGTCAGCAGAGGTCGTCGTACGAATCGGTCTAGAACGATTCAATCAAGAGAAAATAACCCTTGTCATTCAATCTGGTGATTACAGAAAATGCAGTACCTCCCAAGAGAAAGGAAACGATGAATGCCGTGGGATGGAATCTCTAATGTTATTTTAGATTATACACAACGAATAGATAAATAATCAGCCACATTATAGAGTAAGTTGAAATATTTTCCGGTGAACAAGAGCATACACAGGCGAAACATGTACCTGCGTTTCTATTAGACGCTAAACAAGTGGTCGAATAATATGGTGGCTTTCTGCTTGGAAAAGAAACAAAACGTTGGAATCGCATGTATGATCGCATACTCGCGAAAGCCAAACATCAGTTGGAAGGGATGACGCCGTTGTCGAAAAAAGTGCTCTCATTGATTCAGAGACTTCAAAATCGAAAGGAAAAAGCGTTGCGCTTTTTTGAGTGAAACCCACGTTCCCTTTGACAACAACCAAGGCGAACGAGATCTTTGTATGTTCAAAGTTAAATAGAACATCTCAGGAATGTTCGTTCGCCCAGTTGTTTTGTATCGCAAAAAGCATCATTTCTACACTTACGAAACACGAAAAAAACGTGTGGGACTCGTTGTGTCTTCTGTTGGCAGGCGAAACGATCGATCGAGTTCTTTCCGCTACCTAGGGCATTTTCTATGACCGAAATGCC
>NZ_JAHZOE010000033.1:0-20006 GCF_019448545.1 Anoxybacillus sp. ST4
CAACTGTAAATACAGCTTGTTGTACCGTCAACATGTGATTCACCTCCTTGTCTATCAATATTCACATCATAGACAGGAAAAGCAAAAAATATTCAGCTCACTTTATGATGTGGCTGAATAGTTACGGTCAAAAAGTACATTTTTCTGTTCCTAGCAATAAATGCGAGGGAACAAAGTGGAAAAGTATTTTGTTTTTGATATTTTGTTTTTGAATAGTAGTATCTTGAGAAAGTAACTGTTCAACAAAGAGTTGCTTTTTCATTTTTCAAACATGTTTGTAGAAGATGCTTCAATACGCATTGAAAATCTAGTAAAATATGTAATACATAAAGGAAAGAGATAGGAGAGGATATTGATGCCTGTTTATAATAAACTTGTTCGAGATTTATTAAACGTTGATTTATGGTGAAAATTACAAATTGAAATTCGACAAAAATCGACACTTTTCGCATTGTTTTTCTGTTAGAATACGACTTGCTTTATAAAATTTATTATCTTGTTTAGGCATATTGATAGATGATTAGATTGTAAGTTAGTTTTGAAGAAACTTGTCATTGCAATAAAATACTATATCTTTTCAGAAAGCTTGTCGAAAGTTAGTTTTTTTAGATAGTTAGTTTTTTAGATAATAAGATATAAAATAAGGTAACTAATCTTTTGTTATACACATGCGTTATATTTTATGAAAAATAGACCAATAAATGTTACTATGAGAATGATTCTAATGTTATTTTGTTTGCCAAATATCTTTGTGATTAAATTCCCCGAAAACTATACCGATTAACTAAATCAATAGTAGCATGTTGTTATGTAAAATACATCTTCATTATTAAAGTAATATGATTGTAAAAAATAAATGGTTATGGAGTGAGAAATTATGTTTACTAATCCTTTTGTTATGTATCTTGATAAGTTTAATGTGCTATCCCCTAACCATTCAAAGATATATGATGAATATACTCATGAAAAAGATTTAGAACACTCGTTTGAATTTACTATTTCTACAAAGGTAGAGGAACATTTAAAAAATATTTTCTCTGCTAATCCTCATAGTGTAATTTTAACGGGGAATGCAGGAGATGGGAAAACTAGGATGTGTAGGTTGATTCATGATTACTTCGCTGACCAAAGATTAAAAAGTTGGCCGGAAGAGGGAATTGTTTCAGTACCTTATGAGAAAGGGACTATAAAAATTGTAAAGGATCTATCTGAATTGAAAGAAGAAATTATATACGATATTTTGATGGAACTTCAAAAATATGTTCTTGGTGATCATGAAGAAAAAACTTTCTTTCTTATAGCTGCTAACGAAGGAAAATTAACGAAAACGTTGTCGAAATATAAAGAGCTAGAGTCTATTCGTGAAAAGATAATTGCACGTTTTGAGCATCATGATAATAATGATAATCGATTGAGCGTCTTAAATTTGTTGGATGTTACTTCTTCTGTATATGTGGGGAAAGTTCTAGATAAATGGAACGATGAGGAAAATTGGCGTTTTTGTAATAAATGCGAAAAGAAAGAAAGTTGTGTTATCTATTTCAATCACCAACGAACTTCTCTTTCCAATGTAAAACAAAAAATCATAGATCAGTATCGTTTATTAGACTATTTAGAGACCCATATTACTCTAAGAGAGATGCTAATACATATAAGTTACGTGTTAACAGGGGGATACGTTTGTAGAGACATTTGGGAAGCTGATTATGCTAATGGTAAAGAGAGAGCGTTGAAAGTATACTATCAAAATTTCTATGGTATTAATGTAGGGGAAGAAGCTTTTTCCGAGATGCGTGCTTTAAAAGTTTTTAAATCTTTAGATCCAGGTTTATATTCTTATTCTGGAATCGATGATTTTATTATTAATGGTGATATACATGGAGATTCTGATATAGAAGAAATGCACAAGAAGTTATTTGATAATGGATTAGACATGGAATTTCAATACTTTAGAAATATGATAGAGTTTTATCGAAACTACGGGGAGGGGAATCAAGACTTTTTAGAGAAGTGGATTCCGCGTTTACGTAGAAAATTGTATTTTGAACTAGAAAATGAAAAATATTTTTCTACATTACGTCTTCTTCCATTTGAATACGTTACAGAATACATCAGTATGTTTGGTGATAAGGATGCACAATCGAGAATGCGTAAAGAAATCGTTAATGGATTAAACAGAGCGTTTTCAAGAAGGCTTGTAGAGAAAAGTAGGGGATCATCCTTTCAATTAAAGGCAACAAATGAAAATTTGGTGATCTATGGTTCGTTTAACAGAGGACAAATTCGTTTATACGAAGAGCTTAGCCGTGACGATTTGGATCATATTCCTTCAAAATTTTATTTGTCTATAGATGAAAGTGTAAAATTGAAAATTAACTTGCTAGTTTTCGAATATTTAATGAGACTAAATGCTGGAGGGATGCTTAATATTTTAAGTCAGGATGTAGAAATCTTACTTAATACGTTTAAAAATGAGTTAATACAGATTAGTGAAACAGATGAATCCATTCTGGAAATTTATAGACTTGACAGAGAAAAAGGTTTATATGTTGAAGATGAACTATCCATATAAGAAGAGAGTAATACAAGCAATGCACAAGATAAACGTGGGGTGAAAATACATGTCGACAGGAGCAGAGGGTTTCGCAGCACGGGTAGCTGCACAGGTATGGGGACATCGTTTTATGGACGGACAAAGAGGGCCTGAATATGTCTTAGAGTTTTTAAATGTATTAGTTGGCACTGATTATCGGCTAAATGCGGACAAATACAGAAGGGAGAAGGCGGAGAGGTTTAGAAAATTTATTTTTGAGGGGGATAAAGAAGGTAGTAAGAATGGAATTGTTAAGTTAGAAGAGGACAAAAAAGAGAAGCTATACGAAGTAATCGGAGATAAAGATAGAGTAGCAGTGGTTCGAGAGTTTTTTAGAAATCTCGAAGTACCTCTTTATGATGGGAAGGGAAATTTAGCGAATCGCTCGTGGTATGCAAAGAGTTTATACCCATTGCATGAATCATTGCTTTTTTTTGAGTTAAGAAAAAAAGGTGAAAGTGTCAGTTATGAGAGAAACTTCTTCGCACGAGGGGGAGAGCTCTACTATTTAATGTTATCTTATGGAACCGAACACAAAGAAGATATTAGGGAAGAAATCCAAGATAGAATGAAGGAATTACTTCAAAAAAATAAACCGATTAGCAATATAGTTGAAAAAATGAAAGAGATACTAGATGATGATGTAGAAACAAAAGACTCGGATTATGCATTGTTAAAAAAAGATCCTGATGGTAAGAGAGAATATCCGGAGTTACCGATAACAGATCATCCGCTATTTTTCGAGTTTGTAGAGGAATTTCACCGTCTTATTCATTTGAAGTTAGAAATTAATGAAATGTTTCATCTCTTAGTAAGTTTAGTGTGTTTTCAGTTAGTGCGTTATATGTATGATCGAACGAAACCATGCATAGAAGATAAAGTGCTGATGTTTGTAGATTGTATGGATGGACAAGTTAGTCAAATATTAAAGCTTTCTGCTCAATCATTTCTGCAAAACGAAATTATGGTTCAGCAAATGTTTAATAAAATGATAGAAGAACAATTCATTACAAAGATCAAGGAAATAGAAGAGAAGATTGGGGGAATAGAACAATGGAGTCAAGATCCTAAAAAATTTTTTGAAAATATGGGGTTTGGTAAAACTAGAAACGGAAAGCAACGTATAGAAAAGTTATTGAATAGCTGTAAATCTGTAGATGATTTTGTTGACCAAGCGACAGAAGTTGTTCAGGAAATTGTTTCATCCCAGTTAAAGAAGCACCAGCTTGCTGTTGTAAGGGGAGTAATCAGAGATGGTGGAATGGGGGGATTTCGTGTTGGTACAAACTATCGCTACTTCATGACTGATAAGTTCTTAGAAATGCTCGTTCTCACTAATGTCGAATCACAATGTTCGATAGAATTCTCTGAATTTCTAAAGCTCATATATACAAAGTATGGATTTGTTATAGGGGAAGAACAAGCAAAAATTAGTGGATTATATGAACAGTCTCGATTAAACATTAGTTATTTTCAAAGAAATGAGAATGCTTTAAGAGAAAAACTGAAGAAAAATGGTCTTTTGATAGAATACTCTGATGCTACTGCTATGATAAAAAATCCCTATCACTCAGTAAAAGAAAAGGTGGTTTTATGATAACTAGTGAACAATTTCTGGCTAAATGGGTTAGAGAAGTATTACTAAATCATTTTAGAAAACAGAAAGAGCGTTCGGAGAAATTATTTATAAAGGTTAGTGGGTTGACTGAAAGGGATATCTGCATTGTTTTAGAGGAACTTTCAGATAAAATGACTTCTCTTCGGAGTTACTATGATCCTGTTATTCGTACTATTTCACCGGTTTCAGGATTTGATCAGTTTAAATTTCAACAGTATGAAACGAGCACATGGCTAAGAAACAATATACAACCTAATCAAGCTTTAGTTTTAATTATTAATAAGATGACTCCAGAGGCACAGAGTCTTGAAAACTTATTTGCTATAGATGAATCCTATCTTCTTTCGCAAAAAGGACTAGAGATTCTATATGAGTTATTGTCAAATGAGTTTCGACTAGCGACTGATGAAATTAACGAACTTAAAATCTTTTTAGAGATGATGAATAATGTGGCTGAACCACAACTTCGTAATCTTGTTGAGTTTGTGGTTTCTATTTTAAGTGATAATGATCCAGTCATCGTTCACAAAATACAACGTAATTTACCTGTTTTTGGATTGTTTAGAGACTCAAAGTTACAAATTAATAAGCAACGTGTTGAACGATTAAAAAATAACTATATGTTAGCAAACCTACAGAAAGGTTCATCGCTATTGGATACAGAGAGCCTCTTAGATAAACTAAATGCTTTTTTAGAGTATGAAGAGAGTAATGGTTGGATAAGTGAACTATGGGATGAGGTGTCTCCTGAGCAGTTTCGTAAAGAGGCTATTTCTTTTATTCGAACTGCTGATAAGACTTTACTAAAGTATGATTACGAACTCATTGAAGGGATTTTTAACTTCAAGGTAAAGCGAACACTAGTTGAGAGAATTAAAGACATTCTAACTCCTGAGCAACGTGAAGATAAGGAAAAGATTGAGAGAGGACTTGATGCTATCAGTCGAGGAGAAAATCCTGAAGATATTCAAGAATTTGTCGAAGAGTACGGAAAGGAACTTTCGAATTTCCCTAATATTATTAAGTCCATAAATAGATTAGTAGAGAAATTAAAACATCCATCAGAGTATGAGGATATATATGCAGCCTTACTATACGAAGCTTTTATTCTTATTGATGAAAATATAGATAAAAAAAATTTAGATAAGGGCTTCTTTCGACTAAAAATGGATAACTCTAAAGTGAGCGAAAAGGCACGGGAACTACTAGTTTTATATTTTCGTAATTTATCTAATGTTACTCCTAATGTCCAATTTGACGAGAGAAGCATTCCTCAGGAATATTTTGAGGAGATTAACGAAACAGATATTACGTTTGAATTGTCTCTAATTGTGGACGAACAAATTCTAGGATCGAAAAAATTTAAGATACTAAACTTTACAGAGAATGAGGCCTATCAGCTACTTGAGGAAGTGCAAAAAGGTGAACTTCCTTATGTTAAAGTATATTCACAGCAGGAAGTAAAAAAATCTAATGTGAAAATACTTGTTGAAGATAAAGTAAGACACTACATCACTGCTAAAACTGAAGGGATGAGTGAACACTTCGAGCGTTTTAATAATTTTATGGATGAATATCTGATTATCTTAAAGCGAGCTAAAGAAGAAGGGCTATGTAACATTGATTACGATGATTTAAATAAGAAACTTATCGAACTTTTATCTAATGTATATTCATCTGTAAATGTAGTTAAATCTATTTATAAAGGTTTACAATACATTGGTGTAATAGATATATTTAATGGGGATAGCGAAGAGGCTAATGCACCTTGTGAAAGAATTGTTAGTGTATTCAATCCGATCCGATTGTTGAGTTATGGAAATCGAATGAAAGCAATCAATCAACAATTGGAGGAATGGTTAAAAAAAGAAACAGAAGAAGAACTCACTATTTATAAAGTAGATGACTATCTCACCTACATTACAGATAAATATTCAAAATTGTCACCTAGATATTTTGTAAACGAAGATGAACAAACATATTTATTTGAAGTAACAGAGAAGTTCGGAAATGGTTTTTTTGTTACTAGTACACAATCAGCTATTTCAAGCAATTACCTTGCTAAAGAACTCTCGAATGAAGTTGTAAATGTCGTTAAAAACTACTTGGAAGTGTATCCTTATGCTAAAGATGGGTTGGACCTTCTATTGTTATATTGTCAAGGTGCTGATGTCGTAACTAAAACAGTAGATGAACTCTTTCGGAAAATACCGGAGCTATCTAAATTGAAATTAACTGTACACAGCACTCGAGCAGCTCAGTTGCACAAAGAACTAAATAGTTGGATTGAATTAAGAGAGGAATATAGAACACCAGAAATAAATAAAAAATTCCCTAAATTAGAAATAAATATATTGGATGGTAAAAAAATAGGGGAAATATCTTCGCAAATTAACTCACAGATGTTTGACGCAGACATGGTAGTGCTTATGGACTATTTCGGACAAAATGATCATGTAGGATATATGTTTCAAAAAATAAAGCCAAATAGCACAGAAGATTGGTTTGTAGCTCCTTACAAAGAACCACTTTCTGATCAAGAAGCACTTAAACGTATTCCTTATGTGAGCGATTGTATACCGAAAGTTTTGCAATATTTTTATCAAATGCAATACATTATCCATAGTAAATGCATGCCATCGGAAGACGAGTTACATCTTCTTAATGTAACAATATCAGCGAGTCATTTCAGTGACGGGCTCTTAATTGATTTTATGCATGATCATTTTAACTGGGTAATGATCATGGATCGCTTCTTAGATAAATCGTTGTTGCAAAAGGCGTCATCTAAAGCCCAAATCATACAATACAAGTCTAGAGTCGGTAAGACTAAGAGCTTTAAGTTAATTTTATCTTCTTCTGAGTATATACGAAAACTTAGTAATAACTCTAAAGATCATGCATATTATGATCGACTATACAAAAAATTGTCTAATATTCTAAAAAACAACAATATTCGTCGAGATGTTATAATTAATGCAGTAAACAAAGTAAAAGATATTTCAGGCGCACTAGTTTTAAAAGTCATTGGTCCAGGAAAGTATGCACATGAAATGTTGGCAACTTATTTATCAATAGAGAAGAGAAAAAAAGAAGATGCCATTCTACATGTATGGTCTTTATGTGATGAATTACCATGGTTTTCTTCAAATAAAAGAAGACCAGATTTAATTTCTACCATGATCTATATGCATAATGGGAAGATTGCTATAGACTTTGAAGTGATTGAGTTAAAATTTGTGAATCATCTCAATTTAGATCGTGAAAGATTGGATGCACTAAAGCAAGTAGAGGTAGGTCTCAATGAGTACAAGAGCAGGTTTTTGTTTTCAAAAAGGCATGCTGATGCAGTTTATTGGAGGGACGAATTAGTACACTACTTAATTGAAAAAAGAGCTTATTCTCCAGAACAAGTAGAAGTGTTAAAACAACTTCAACGAGTGTCACCTAATGATATAGAAGTGAATTTAGTCGGATCCATTGATGTTTATTGTTATACATCTAATCTTTCTGACAGAACTTGGGATAAAGTTCAAGAAGGTATATACGTAGAAGTATTAGGAGAATGTAAAAATTTTATCCATAATCGTCACTATATTCTTCAATGTTTAGGAACACATGAGGATGTTGTTCCTGAATATGAAGAGTTTCATACAGAAGAAGAACATCCTCGTGGAGCAGGGACTAGCAGTATTCATTGTAATGAAGTACCTGAAAACCATTTAATTAATGCAGAAGAAAACGAAAGTGAACAAACTATAGATGATGAAGAGGTTCAGGGATTACAAAAAAATTCAAACAGCTACGAGGGATATAATAATTCCTCCCAGCATGACTATCCAGAAGAGCTTGCGCTGCAAGGAATAAGTATAATGCATCCACATAAAGAGATAGATCACAAAAGTATAACAGAAGGTTTAGAAAAAGTTTTGGTCCGAAATTTTCTGAAAAATGGTTTGAATATCAAGATTAAGGAAAGCATAGTGGGATCGAGCGTAATAAGATTTTATTTAGATGTACCAAGTGAAATAACAATAAAGAAAATTACTTCACGATCTCAGGACATTCAAATTTGGCTTAAACTAAACAACGAACCGAACTTCGCGATTGATAATCGAGGAATATATATGGATATTGTGCGTGAAGATCCTGATATTATCTATTTTGAAAAGTTTATGAAACTTGTGAGAGAACAGTTAGGTGCCAAAATTAATAATACAAATTTGATAACTCCTTTAGGTCTAGATCCTTTAAACAATGTAGTGAGTATAGATCTATCTGACTCTATCACTCCTCATTTGCTCGTTGGAGGTACAACAGGGAGTGGAAAGAGTGTTACACTACACTCGATAATTTTAAGTATCATGTGCTTATATAATCCTGAAGATGTCCAGTTTTTATTTATTGATCCTAAGCAAGTTGAGTTCAATTTTTATGAGAATAAAAAACATACAATGAGAGTAATTACGGATATCGGTGAGGCTGTTAAGGCTTTAGAATCACTTGTTGATGAAATGGATATGCGTTACTCAATGATGAATAAAGAGTATGTAAGTAATTTAGAGGAATTTATAAATATTACTGGTCAAAAGTTACCGAGAATTGTCGTTGTTTTTGATGAATTCGCTGATTTTATGAGCCAGGATAAAGAGATTGCAAAAAGGGTTGAAACATCTATACAGCGACTAGGACAAAAAGCGCGTGCTGCTGGAATTCATTTGATTATTTGTACTCAGTATCCGAAAGCTGAAATTATTAACACAAAAATACGTTCTAATTTACCTGGAAGATTGGCTTTGAAGGCAGCGGATGCTGTTGCCTCACATGTTATTTTGGACCAGGAAGGGGCAGAAAGATTGGCCGGAAAAGGAGATTTTCTAGCTAAAACAAACGGTAATCCAATTCGTGGAAAAAGCCCGTATTTGACAACTGAAGTGAAGAGGGCCTTGCTAAAGTATTTTGAGAAAAATGAAGCATCTAGATAATAATTTATCTAGATGCCTTCTTTTCGTTATATTATTTTATTGGATATAATGTTCCAACAATAGCAGGAGGAGACAAAGAATGGCTTATGGTCAACATCAAAGCTTTTACTTACGAGATCGATGGCTAAGTAAAGGGATAAAACATTTAATGAATGACGAAAGGTTCTTTTATAATAAAGACTCCTTTGAAGTAATTGGGCTTGGAAAGAATATGTTACAATCGCTACGTTTTTGGTTAGTTGCTACTCGTTTGGTTGAGGAAAAGTTCAATAGTGAACAAAAGAAAATACACCATATAACTCCACTAGGTTGTACGATATATAAATTTGACAAATTTATAAGATTTTACGACACAGCATCTATTTTGCATTATGAGTTAACTAAGGAAAGAGAGCCTGCCACCGCTTGGTATTGGTTTTTCAATATTTTGAGTCAAACTGTGTGTTCTAAAGAAGAGTTATTACAAGCGTTTGTTGAGTGGGTCAGTAGGGAAGAAAAAAGAGAAGTATCAGCAAAATCTTTAAAGCGTGACATCGAATGTTTAATTAAATTGTATACTGCTGGACAAACAACCTTTGATCCAGAAGAAATTATTCAAAGTCCCCTTCATAAGATAGGATTAATTGAAGATATGGGGGGAATTATAAGGAAGAAAGAAGGGAATTTAGAGAATATAGGTTTAACGGCTCTAATGTATTCTCTATTGGATTATGGACAGAGAAAAGGAGTGGAGGTTATAGCGGTTGATGAAATCGTAATAGAAGAAGGATTGTGGGGAAAAGTTTTCAATATGAGTCGAGCAAATATTGTGGGGGCATTAGAAATTCTGAGTAATCATCCAATATATAAGATTTCTTTTATACGTACCAATAATCTTGATACGATAAAACTCCCATCTATTTCTGCGATCGACTATATCAAATATGAGTATGAGAGAAAGGTTGAGGTTTTAATATGAGTTTTAAGGCTAGTGTTAACATCAAGTTTGATTTTGGGAAAAAAGAATTTTTTGAAAGATATATCCCTACGCCTTCTCATGCACATGTTCTTAGAGGTTTGTTAAGAGGATTTAATGGTGTCGGAACAAAAGCGCATATTGTAGTAGGTCCCTATGGAACTGGAAAATCACTTATCGGGACTTTGGTGAGTGGTATTGTTTCGAGGAGAGTTGAGAGAGAAATATTTGACTCACTTATAGAAAAATTCAATCGAGTCGATGATGATGTGTACCGTGAATTAGAGAAAGTAAGAAATCATGAGCGAGTATATTTGCCAGTAATTTTAAATGGGTACGAGGGGGCTTTTCGCCAATCTGTATTTTCAGCAATAGTAAGAACGCTGAGAGAAAATAAACTTTCGATTACTATTCCAGGAATTGTGGCAAAAATTCTATCGGTCATAGATGTTTGGAAGAGTGATTACCCTAAAACATATGAAAATTTTTTAAAACTTTTGGGTGAATACAAGAAAGATTTAGAGCTTTGGAGGTTAGAATTACTTAGTTTTAATGAAAAAGAAGTTGAATGGTTTAAAAGTATCTACCCTTCCCTTACATCAGGTGCCCAGTTTGTAATGGATTATGAAGACGATTTTATATCTCAAATACAGTATGTATTAAGAGAACTTAATAAAAAAAATATGGGTATTTTTATGATTTATGACGAATTCGGTAGGTTTGTACAAAATATGCCGATTGAACAAATTCATCAAACAATGCAGGATATTCAAGACTTAGCTGAGCTAGCAGATCATAGTTCCGAAAATTTCCATTTAATGTTTATTACTCATAAGAATTTGCGACATTATTTTTTGAAATATAATGATGAATATAAAAGTGAGTTTCAGAGAATCGAGAAAAGATACGCTCTTTATCACATTGAAAATGACCGAGCGACGTACATAAGACTAATACAAAATGTTATTGGTGAGTTAAATAAAGGGGAAAAGATTACAAAATTCAAAAAAGAAGAGTATGTACGTTGTTTGCGTAAATTTTCTATTTTTCCTGAATTAAATCAAGTAGAAGTTGAGAAATTAGTGATTGAAGGAGCGTATCCGCTACATCCAGTTTCTTTAGCCTTATTGCCTACACTTTCTAGTCTTTTTGGGCAAAATGAGCGAACCTTATTCACATTTTTACAGAGCTTTCAAGTAGGAGGATTTCTTGATTTTATATCTAATCATAGCGGTGTATATACTGCTTCTAACCTATTCGACTATTTCTTTCCTAGTGCAGAGGAAATAGAAGTATACGAAGAGTTTGATGATTTGAATATATATCAGAAATTAACAAAGAAAATCCCTAACCTATCAAAAAAACACGGGGATATTTTGAAATTTATTGCATTGTGGAGTTTGGCTGGGATGCAGTCAAAGTGTCCGCTAACTTTAGAATTTATCTCCTTTTCGATGGATATGAGTACAAATGAAGTAAAAGTTTTTTTAAATGAACTTTCAGAATTGAAGGCTGTTCGGTTTAATTCTATCCGTGGTTACTGGGAGTTGTTTGACGGTAGTTCATTTAATATCGATGAGTTAATGGAGAGTAAGCTCTTATTATTGAATTTATCGAAGGACAAAAAGATACAGATTCTTGAAAAACATCTGAACAAAAAGTTCTATTTAGCAAATGAATACAATGACGTAAAAAGTATGACTCGTTTTGCATCTGTCCATTTAGTGTTTAGCTCTGACATTTTAAACGGCGATTTATTAGCTACAAAACATAAAGGGCAATCCGATTTATTAATCTATTTTGTACTATTAGAGTCTATCAAAGATAGAGAAAAAGTGAGTAAAATATTGAATGCTCGCAAAGATATGTATGCCATTTATTGTCTTCCTAATTTTGAGTGGGTGCCAGTAAATAAGTACCTTGAACATTATGAGGTAGTTAGTGCATTTTTAAGAGATAATGAGCTGTTGAAAAATGATCCATATCTAAAGCAAGAATTAATATTAAAAAAGGAAGAAATATCTTTTAATATTAAAAAATTTTTAGATAGATACATGAGCTTTAACAGTAATTTAGAATGGATTGTATGTGGAGAGAAAAGAGAAATTAAGAATGAATATATTTTAGAAGGTGTTTTATCCCAGATTATGTTTAGGATTTATCCTTATACTCCTGAAGTAAGAAACGACTCATTTAATAGAAAGTTTGTTAATCGTGTTCAGTTGAAGGCGGCATACAATGTCATTGATCATGTTATTAAACATTACGATAAGCCTCACTTCAATATTACTGGGAATGGGCCAGATTACTTAATTTATGCTACTATATTTAAGAACAATCAATTAGATATTAGAAATCTGGATAATATAAAAAATGAGAATTTTCGGTTACTACGTGAATCGCTAGTTGAAAAATTACGAAAAAACCCATCAGGATGCTTAAAAGATTTAGTGGATATACTACGAAATCCTCCATTTGGAATTCGAGAGCCATTAATACCTATTTACATTGTCAGTCTTCTACGTGACAAATGGGATAATATTTCGTTTTATAGAAACGATATGTACGTTTCAGAAATTAATGGGGAAAATTTATTCAAGATGGTTTCAGATGCAGAACATTACATTTATTTTTACTATGAATTTGGTTATGAGTATGAGGAGTTGTTTAAACTACTCGAAGAAATTTTTAAAAGGCACATAGATGAGGAATTGATGATGGCTCCTAAACATATTAGGGTGGCTAAAGCTTCTTTAAGATGGATGAGATCATTACCAAGATTTACACAAGTAACATCTAAAATGGAAGAGGATTTGATTTACCTTAAAGAAAAAATTCGTCAGATGGAGGTAAATCCTAACCAAGCGCTTCAGAAGTTAGTTGAAAGGTATAGAGGTAATTTAGATGTTCTGAAAGATCACATAGATTCAATAGAAAATTTTTACAAAAATATGAAGGATAAAATTAAGAAAGGTGTATATGAAGCTACAGGCGTTTCTTCTTATGAAGACTTAGTTTGCTGGGCTAATAACCAGAATCCCGTATCTAAAAAACAAAATCACCTTGTATCAACAGTTTTGGAATCAAATTCTGAAAACTGGCTTGACTTACTTATTGATCGTATGATCGGGGTAAGTTTAGATGCATGGTCTGATAATACTGTGCAAATGTTTTTTAATCAGATAAGTAATGAATACAGTCAATTAGTAAACAAAAATTCCAACAAAGCGGAGAATATTCATTTAATTATTGATGGGGACACAAAGGTTATTTCTAAAGTGAATCTTTCACCTAAATCACAGACACTGTATCAAAATATTAATCGAATCATTAAAAATGGTGGAAAAACTGTTCCACAAGAGGAAATAGAGTATCTAATCTATCAATTAGTTAAAAATTTTGTTAAATAAAGGGGTGTTATTGTGGCTGAGAGAAAAAAAGTACACGTAGCAATGTTCAGCGGTGGGGCCGCTAGTGCCTATGTGGCATATCAAATGGTTCAGACATACGGAAAAGAAAATAGTATGCTCTTTTTTACCAATACACTTTGGGAAGACGAAGATAATTATCGCTTCATGGAAGAAGTAGCTGAGTATATAGGGATTGAAATTACAGAACGAATAGATGGACGTACGCCTGAGGAAGTTTTCTATGACTATCGATTTCTAGGGAATTCACGTTTAGCCAAATGCTCCGAAGAATTAAAAGTGAGACAAACTGTAATGTTTATTGAAGAACTGCGCGATGAACATAATTTAGAACCAATTTTATATTTCGGAATTGGTCCACATGAAAAACATCGTGCAGATAACTTGAGGGAGTTTTATAAACATGTTCCACTTGAACCAGTAGAGACTCGGTTTCCGATGATAGAGACTTTTGTCGCAGATATTGATGTGAAATCTATTATACAAAATGAGTGGGGGATTCGATTACCACGAATGTATGAACTCGGGTTTGCTCACGCCAATTGCGGTGGTCGTTGTGTGCGTGGAGGGTTTCAACACTATGCTCAACTTTACAAGATTTGGCCAGAACGTTATAAAGAGCAAGAAGAGATGGAAGAGAGATTCCGTAGACACTTTCAAAAAAATGTGTCTATATTAAAAAAAGATGGAAAACCATTTACTCTAAAAGAGTATCGTGAACAGATGGAGCGTGAGGGAGTAGAGAAATTCTTAAAGAAATCAGATGATACTGTCCCTTGTGTATGTTCTTACTCATGAACACCTATAGTGCTAGTTGGGTGTTAATGCTCAACTAGTACCACGGGTTAAGAAATATGTTTATTGCAAAATTAAAGTGCAGATATGTGCAAAATTTTTATACAAATGGTTATGCAGAGGGGCTTTACATGGAGGGGCAGTCATGATAACTTGTTTGGGTTTTCCAAATCTGCTACAGCTGGCCGCTTGGCAAAAGAATCATGGCTGCAGAGGCTCCATGTCAAGCCCTTAATAACGGAAATTCAGATTTGATTTTTATGCAATAGAAACAAATTTATATACTGCAACACTCTGCACTTTTTCCTTGCAAAAACATCTTAGCTGTGCTTTATATTGAAAGATATTTTTGGAGCTATACATGCTATATATACGATTAGTTTTCGGACGATCTGCTTATTGCATAGTGTAGAAAGGGATTGCGCCATCATCTCTATGCACTTGAAGATATGGTTCGTCTAAAAATGTACTGATTTTACAAATACAATCCACCAAAAATTCCTTATTTTATATTATATAATGGTACAAAAATCCTATTTTCCACTGGAGCTGGTTTAGATGGCGTACACGATTCCGGAAACGATTCGTTCAAGTGCAACCGCAGGTGAGCGACTGTTGTTTCGAACGCTAAAAACATATTTGCCAGATGACTATATTGTCTATTATGAACCGGAGATTCGAGGAAGACGTCCGGATTTTGTCATTATTGGTCCTGATTTAGGGCTTGTTGTGCTTGAGGTAAAAGATTATACATTATCGACATTGCTTCATTTGAATAATGATGAATGGACGATTGTAAATAGCGCTGGTGAGCAGGTGACAGTAAAAAGTCCGTTTAAGCAAGCGAGAGATAACGCGTTTCATATTGTTGATGTATTGAAAAAAGATAAAAGTTTAGTTCATTTAGAAGGAAAATATCAATTTCAGCTGAAGTTTCCTTACGGGTATGGGGTTGTTTTTACAAGAATTTCACAAAAAGACTTAGTGAAAAAACAGTTGTATCCGGTTGTTGATCCGAATTTTTGTCTGTTGCGTGATGAAATTGATCCGGACAAAGAAACGTTTAGCGAAGAAGTATTGTTTGAAAAAATATGCAATATGTTTGTCGTTCCGTATCGATTGCGAACACCTTTAACAAAAGAAGAAATTGATGCAATTCGTTATCATCTTTTTCCAGAAGTGCGCATCAGCGCCGAGTTTCGTCCACCTGTTCCATATCAAGATCAAGTACTTTTATCGCTCCACGACATTAAAGCAATGGATTTGCATCAAGAAAATTTAGCCAAGCAGCTCGGTGATAAAAACCGTTTAATTCGTGGGGTGGCTGGAAGTGGAAAGACGCTTATTTTAGCTAGTCGGGCGAAGCTGTTGGCGAAACAACATCCCGATTGGAAAATTTTAATTTTGTGTTATAACATTTCGCTCGCGCAAGGGATTCGCCAAATGCTACACCATATGTTACATGAACCAGATTCGTTATTTGATTTTGACTTTACAAAAGAAGATGGGATGGCGAAAACGGTAGGCGATCAAATTATTGTCCGTAACTTTCATGAATGGTTGAAGCATGATTTAAAAATGTCCGAGCAACAAATTCCATACATGTTAGAGAAGCTTAATCAAAAAGAAGCGATCTTGCCAATGTATGACGCCATTTTAATTGATGAGGGACAAGATTTTTCTTCGGACTGGCTGGCGCTTGTTAGTAAACTATTGAATCCAGCAACTCAATCGCTTCTTCTTGTAGAAGATCGAGCGCAGACAATTTATAGACGAAAACGATCATATGTGCAAGATACAGGATTAAGTTTTCAAGGGCGTTCTAAGGTGTTGACGATTAATTATCGAAATACGGCACAAATTGTGAAATTTGCATGGGATTTTTATCGTGAGCATTCGGTACTAAGCAATAAAGTGGCCCAACGCGAGTTTGAAGGAGAAATTATCGCCCCACAAAGTACGCGGCGGAAAGGACCAGAGCCGGCCATTGTAAGAACAGAGAACTTTGGACAAGAAATGCAAATGGTTGCGAAGCAAATGAAGCGATTATATGAAGAGAAAAACGTGCCGTATTCGGAAATGCTTATTTTGTATCGAGTGAAACGAACGCATAAACAAAACATAATCGATGTCATTAAGCGGGCGTTGGAAAAAGAGCAAATCCCTTATTATTGGCTCGCGGAAGATGAAACAACAAAGCGAAAATTTTCTCGCGATGAAGAAACCGTTAAAATTAGCACAATTGAAAGTAGTAAAGGTCTTGATTTTCAAGCCGTGTTTATTGTCAATGTTGACAACATGCCATTTGCACTCGAAGAAGATCGTGAACGGGAAGTATCGTTGTTGTATATCGGCATGACAAGGGCGAAAGAATACTTATGTTTGTCTTATTCGGGGGAGTCCGAATTTACACGGTATTTCGAGCAAGTTCGCACGAGCAGATTGCAGAAGAAAAAGGAAGAAAAAGTAAATGGTTCGTAACTTTGTTCTTTTGAAAGGAGAATTTCATGGGACGATCCCAAATAACCTTAGATAAATTATACGACCGCGAAGAACAGCTTCTTGAAGAGTTAAATAGCGGTGAGGCAAAAGATTGGGTTTATTATGAAATTGTCGATGTGTATGAGAAAATGGTCCGTTACTTATCCCGTTGTTCAGCAGAGGAAAAAGAGGAACATGGGTTTGAGTATGTGAAAAAACAGCTCGTGAGTTATTTGATTCATTATGGAACATATTTGAAAACACAGCTTAAAAAAGACGAGCATATGGCGAAAACAGCGTTTCAAAAAGCGTTGAGATATGATTCGGAAAATCCGATTGCCCATTATCGTCTCGGATTTTTAGCGTATAAGGCGAAAGAGTACGCAAAGGCGCAGCGTTACTTTGAAAAAGCGCTTGAATATCAAAAGACGTATTCGAATCCGGAGTTTTGCTTAAATGAACGACAGCTATATTATGCGCATCTTTATTTGGCGAATAGCGCCTTGTTTATGGCAGAAAAAACGTATCGATCGCTTGAGAAATTTCCTGATTATATAAACGATCAAGGTGCGCCTGCGGAACTTTCGTTTTTGCATGAATGGTTGCAGCGAAACGAAAATATTTTAACGATGCAGGCATTTACGAAATGGACACCGGCTGGTAAAGCGTATTGTTCAAAAGAAGAATGTGAAGAAATCATGATGGATCCTCCTAAAAATACAGTCGTTCTTTATTTTTCCGATCGCGAAAATATTGTCGCCTATGGTGACAAAGAAGTGCGCTTGCCACGCGATCCTGCGGAAATGCTTTGTTATTTTTTGCTGAAAACAAATGAAAATCGTCCAGCAACGAAATATGATGTAGAGGTGTTTTTTCGGCGTAGAGAGAATGACGAGATTCGTACGAATACGTTTATTCAAAAAGTAAGGCGTCTTCGGGAAAGGCTAAGTCGCGTTCGGGTGCCCGATATGATCGACTCATGTCAGTTTCGAGGGGAAACGGCCTACTATTACAACGGTGTTGTTGATTATATCATTATGTATCGAAGTGATTATACGTTTATGTTTCGCGACGATTTGTGATGACATGTGTGTCATCGCTCTTTTTTTATACTAAGTTTGTAAATGATGAAAAGGAGCGATGATGCGATGAAAACATGGAATCAATTATTTATTCGCCAAGGGTTTGTTGTAGAGGAAAAGCATCCGAATGAGTTTATTTGTACCAACGAGAGAAAAGAAAACGTCGAGTTTTTGTTGAAAAGTTTGGATGTAGCGAATGTCGATTATACGTTTTGGGACGATGTATTAACGATTGATAGCCCGCCGATTAGTGAAAAACAATGGCTGAAAGCAGTCGATGTTCCGTGGCGCGGAGTTAGCGAGTCACTAGGGCTAGAAGAACCGAACGTATTTGAGTTAGATACGTATATGAGCGGTATCATTCGTGAGTTGAATCGTTTGGGGCTACGTACCGTTTTTTGTTGTGACGGGCATGGGGAAAGAAGTCCTCATGTGTGTTTCGATGAGCGGACAAATATCGAGAAAGTGTTGCAGTTGTTGAATGCACTTCAAGTTAATGTTCACTTGCGGCATTCTCGTTTTCATAAGGTCGTATTTTTGACAAAAAGAGAACGACTTCTTGATCTCGCTGAGCACATGCGGAAAGTACAAATAAATTGGCTAGAACAAGGTGAAGAATATATTCGGAAAATGTTGTTTCTTCATACACTTGAAGAGTTGCTTAGTGTTTCAGGGGAAAGTGGAAATGAAGATGACATTCGCACGGTTGTGCATGGGAAACTCGCCCCTTATGTTGACAACATCACCACCGATCGATATGGAAACTTGCTTGCACAAAAGAAATGCAAAACAGGACATGGACCGACGATTTTGTTGAACGCTCATTTAGATACGGTAGAAGCTTTCGCGCCAGGAAGAACAATTGTGAAACAAGGAGCGATTTGGTCGAGCAGCAAAGGCATTTTAGGAGGAGATGATCGCGCGGGAGTGGCAATTTTACTTGAAATGGCAAAATGGCTTGACACGTCAGCTTTTAATGGGACAGTTAAGTTCATTTTTACAGTCGAAGAGGAATGTGGGCTTGTTGGTGCAAGACATGTTGACGAACATTTTCTTTGGGATGTCGATGCAGCGATTGTTGTTGATCGGCGAGGAAGTGGCGATATCGTTACCTCATGCGGTACCTTTGAAAAGTTTTGCGATGCTCAATACCGACAGTTTTTCGAACAGATCGCTTCCGAAGTTGGATTAACGGGCTGGAGATGTACTGCAGGGGGAAGTAGCGATACGAGAATTTGGGCAGAACATGGCATCCAAAGTGTGAACTTATCTGTCGGGTATGAAAAAGAACATACAGAAGATGAAACATTAAACACGGATGCTTGCTATGAGACGGTACGACTCGTTCAAGCAACATTGAATGAACCAAGGGGTTTGTTACGGGCGGCACGTGGCTTAGGTGTAGGTGTGGGGCATAAATAAAAAGTGCTTGGGAACAGTGTCTGGTACCAGTGATAAAGCAGATAGTACTGTAGTGAGACGCCCCCAAGCACTGTTTGAGAAGAGGCAGAGAGCAATAATTTTTCTCTCTGCTTTTCCATTTCTAAAGCAGGAACATCGCTACTTTTGTCGAAATATGCACCAAAACGGAAAGTGAGGTGCATACATGTCCATTGATCATGATCGGTTGTTTAAAGAGTTGATTCAAACGTTTTTTGAGGAGTTTATTCTTCTCTTCTTCCCGTATGTGCATGAGCATATCGACTTTCAGCACGTAGCTTTTTTGTCAGAGGAACTGTTCACGGATGTGACGGCAGGGGAGAAGTATCGCGTTGATTTGCTTGTTGAAACAAAATTAAAAGGGGAGGACGGTTTGATTATCGTCCATATTGAAAATCAAAGTTATGTGCAACTGTCATTTCGAGAACGGATGTTTATTTACTTCAGCCGTTTGTTTGAAAAGCATCGTAAACCTATTTTGCCAATTGCAGTATTTAGCTACTGTTAAAGCCGATGATAAAATCCCCAATATAGCCGGAATAAAATTCCCCACTTACAATAGAACCATAGTGTCAATGAGAGGAGCTATGGTTCATGATTACGAGAGGGGAATTTTTTATGATCAAAGA
>NZ_JAHZOE010000034.1:0-18357 GCF_019448545.1 Anoxybacillus sp. ST4
CTCAACTGTAAATACAGCTTGTTGTACCGTCAACATGTGATTCACCTCCTTGTCTATCAATATTCACATCATAGACAGGAAAAGCAAAAAATATTCAGCTCACTTTATGATGTGGCTGAATAGTTACTCTATACCTAAATCATGCTCATCCCCAATAATTTTACCATCCTTCATCCTTATGATTCTATCCGCATATGAAGTTAACTCTTGAGAATGCGTTACAACTAACACAATTTTACCTTGTTGTGAAATACCCTTCAATATTTCCATAATATTCATAGAGTTTTCTGAATCTAAAGCCCCTGTTGGTTCGTCTGCTAATATAATGTCCGGATCGTTTGCTAACGCTCTCGCTATGGCCACACGTTGCTTCTGTCCTCCGCTCAATTGATTAGGTAGATATCCTAATTTATCCCCTAACCCTACCATATTTAGAAGTTCTATCGCCCTTCTTTTTCTTTTCTCTTTGGATTTTCCTAATAAAATCATGCTCATCTCTACATTCTCTAGGACACTTAGATGGGGAATAAGATTGAAATTTTGAAACACAAACCCAATCCTTTCCCTTCGTAAACGTGCCCACTTCTTTTCATTAAATTCTCTAACATTTATAGAGTTAAAAATGTATTCTCCATCGTCAGCGTAGTCTAGCCCACCGATAATATTCAGCAAAGTGGATTTCCCACATCCTGACTCTCCCAATAAATAAACAAGTTGTCCTTTTTGAAGACGTAAGGAAACCCCTTTCAATACTTCAACTCTTTCACTGTCTAATTTGTAGTACTTTTTTATGTTCCGAAGAGTTATCAATTATTTTCATCCCTTTCAACTTAAAGATTTCTTTTTAGACAGCTTATAAAGAAATAATCCAAAAAATACAAAAACTAAAAAATATGTTATTCCTTCGAAGAAAAAAAGCACAACTATGGTTCTAGGCTGAAAGATAATGCTCACTAGCACCACGAACTCATATCATATATTCCGATGCAAAGAAAAAGGATAAAGAAACATATGTTTAAATAGATATGTTTTAGATCAATTTTTGAAGGAGCTTGAATTCCGAAGCAACCACATCCATACGGAAGTTTTTTTCCATACTTTTCAATCATAATTGCAATAAAAATAATCTGTAAAAATCCGCCTATAGCACTTACCAATAGCAGATTTTTAAATAAGATTAAGCTTAAAGATATATAGATCTCCAGAACAGGAATTATTAAAGCAACAACCTTTTCTACATGTTCATTATTGAGCAACTCATAACTTTGTACAATGTTTTTGAATGCATAAATACTTCTTAATTTCATTAGACCACTTTGTAAATAAATTACACCTAACATTAAACAAATAACAATGAACAATGGCTCAATTAAAATCATGTGTTCTCAGTTCCTCCATAATCAACCTAATATATGTTGAATGGGAAGCAACTTTATCTATTGTTTGGGAACATATTTTTGCAATTACATTGCCTTGGTGAAATATTAATAAGACCGGAGAATTACAATCAATAGTAACAAGTTGTTTTGCAACATCCATCTTCAAAAAATAAATTGGAACATCTATTCTGCTTTTCACCTTTCTGAATACGTTAATACAATTAATACAAGAAGTTTCGTCGAATATGGCAACAACGGCGCAGTGTAAACGAGAAATCCTATCAAAATTTGTTATCTCTGTTTGTTTAATAAAACTTTCTGACATTTTGTAATTTATTACTCCATAGCAAAAACTTAACAACGTTAACAATAGTATTAATGAAGGAATCATCCCTTATTTCACCCTTATATAAATATGTTCTTATCCGAAATTTCATCATTATGGAACAACAAATATCCCTTCTCTCTATTCATCATATCTCTAACGAAGGAAATGTAATCCTTTATATCAACTTCGCTTAATCGTACTAAATAATTATCAATAAAAACATCTTCCCTCAACAATAAAGAATTTTTAGCTTGGAATTTCATTCTCTCTGATGTGGTTTCATACAAGATAACACTTTGATTTATTGCCATATTTTTTATTCGTTCGAAGTCTTCTGAACTAATCTGAGCTGCCGATTCTAGTGTGGATTTAATTGTATTTATTACTTCTAATAGATTATCAGAAGAAAAAAGTGAAGTAATTCCCCAAACCCCCACGATAGTATAAGGCAAGTAATAGGAAAATGTTTGGTAAGATAGTCCTCTTTTTCTTAATTCCTTTATCAAAAGTGCATTTTGTCCAGAATTCGTAAGATAAAAAGTGAAAATCTCGGGTAAGATGTGTTGATAAATATCACTTGTTTTAAAGCAAGAAAGTATATTCAAAATCGATATATCATGTAAGGACTTCTCAACAATAAGTGAGGGACAATACTCAACCTTTGATATCTTGTAACTTTTATTTTCCTTGTGAATGTTTTCAATGTAATCCAAGGCTTCACATAGCTGTTTCTCATCAATACCCCCATTTATGGAAACCACAAGTGGAGACCTTAATATTTTATTGTACCAAGTGTCACATAGTTGCTCTAAATCGAAGTTTAAAATGTTGTTTTCCAATCCTAAGATAGGAAGTGATAGTGAGCTCTGTTCTTTAAAAATACATCTTGAAATATTATCTAAAACATACTCTAAGAAATCTGATTGATACATCTTTATTTCTTCAATAACAACTGCTCTTTCTGATTCTACTATCTCACTAGTTATTCTGGGAGAAAAGATTTGGTCAGCTACCTTTCTTAGACAATTCAAAAAATCACTTTTATTTACGGTTACGTTAAAACTAATATACTCCTTGCTTGTTATACACTCTACTTTTCCACCTCTATTTTCAATGAATGTTTCAAATTCTTGCTTGCTTATTACATGTTCTAAAAAGTGTGAAATACCGTTATGAGTCTTTGTTTCATAAGCAGAACCAAATTGAAACCAAAAGCCGAAAGAAACAACCTCCACGTTTTTTTGACATTCACAAATAAACCGAATTCCATTTTTCAAATTCATTTTTGTCTTCAACATTATCACCGCCAAGAGTTAGATGAATAAACGGTTTGAATATTAGAATTTCACACATCATTCCCAACTTTTCTATATCTCATTACTTTACTTTCAAACCTATTCATACTCAAATTGTATATTATAACCGATAAAAAATTACACGCTATGGCTGTAATAAAGTCTGTGATCCCTAAACTCGGAGATATAAACATATACTTGTAAAAAATGAACAATAGTAAAAACCCAACTAGTAACGATAAATAAGTAATGTTTGTTTGCGGAATTTGCTCAGCAATTACAGTTGATTCGGAAGGTTTGGAATAAACTTCAATATTGACGTCAAACAATGATATACTTAAAGTAGTAATTACTAAGCTAAGCAAGCTAAAAAAAGTGATCGTAACAATTGACACAAACGATTTTATAGATAAATTTAGGAACAACACATACACCGTAATTATCAATAAACTAGGCGCTAGCAGTATACAAAAACCTAGAGTTGCTTTTAAAAAAAATAACTTCCTTCCATTTACCCCTGCAAGTATATACCATTTAAAAACTCCTTTATCTAAGTAAAATGAAGAAATCACAATTTCCCCAAAAAACAAGAAGGGGGTTATTATTGACATTTGAAATACAAACCATTCCTCATGGCTTTGTGATAATGGAAGATAATCAATTAAGAAAGGGAGTCCTTTTTTTTCAATCATGAATAAAATGGAAACATGAGCAATGATCCAAGCATAAAATCTAATTTTCGTAATCGGGTTAACAAATAATAAAATCGCATCTTTGAATATGATTGGACTTTTAATCATCTTAACAAAAGAAACGCGTTCTTTTCCCTTGTTATATGTTCTGTTAATCTTGTTAAAACTATCCACGCTAATCATATAGAAACGATCCACTACATTTGGTTTTACACAAATGAAAAACAAGGCAAACAAAGCAAAGACGAAATAAATGACCAACGGCACAGTCATAGCACTAATTTTTGTAAGTGCTACACCTAAAAGGGAGAATAGTAGAACTATTTGTATCACAAATACAAATAAAATTAGCCATTTCACAGACTTAATAAACTTAGTAGAAAATAAAACAAATAAAATAGCTAACAAAAACGACAAAAAGGAACTGACAAAGAAAGCAACAAAATAGAATAGAGTTAATGCTAAATGGGCAGTTGAAAAATACAAAGAAATACCCACAGCTATGATTGTGTTCTTGACAGCATTAATGAAAGATATTGCTAAAATAATTGATGATTTATGAATACCTGCAAGAAATGGAAACGTCATGTCATTTAAAGAAAACAATTTTTGATAAATATTCAATACCGTTTGCAACCAACTAATAACAATAGCTTGCAATAGAATAAACAATACGATTTCCGCTGGTGTGAAAAGTTGAGATGGGTTTACGATAAATCCTAGAAGAATAGCCCCAATCATTGTTGCTATTGCTTTTAAAAAAAGTGACCATTTATTACTTATTCTCCATAAATTCATTTGTTCTCTAAAGTACGTTTTAACGATAACAGCTACTGGAGTCTCCATTGAGTTTTTACCCCTCCATTCAAGATATCGCTTTCAAAAATACACCTTCTAAATTTTTTTCCTTGTACTTTTCTTTTAATTCCACCAGTTCACCTTGTTCAATAATCTCTCCCTTTTCGATAATAATAATTCGATGGGCTAACTCTTCAACCACATCTAAAATATGCGTTGTCAGTAAACATGAAATCCCTTGTTGCTCATTTAACACTTTGATAAGATCTTTTATTTCTCTAGCAGATCTAGGATCCAAACCGTTTGTAACCTCATCTAAAATAAGAAGTTTAGGGGAATGAATAAGACCACATGCAATGGAAACTTTCTTTTTCATTCCTAAAGAAAAATTTTTAATCAGTTCATCTTCAAAATCTTTCAAATTCATAATAGACAGAAGTTCATGAATCCTATTCGATAAAACACTTGTTTTCATGTTATACAATCTCCCTATAAAACCTAACATTTCTTTTGGGGTTAATCCTTCGTAAAGAATAGGAGTGTCAGGAATATATCCAATTTTACTCATAATATCCTTATGATGATCAGTTATATTCATACCAAATATTTCTATATACCCTTCAGTTGGCAAAAGTTGTCCTGTCAGCATCTTAATTGTTGTCGTTTTTCCTGCTCCATTTTGACCGAGAAAACCTAAAATCTCCCCTTTTTTTACAAAAAAATTAATATGTTTAACAGCATAAACACTTCCAAACTTTTTACAAACACCTTGAACATTTACATCGTACACATTGATTCACCCACCTTTTACTTATATTTCATTTCATCTCAATCAACAAAAAGAGAGAGGAGATCCCTCTCTCCAGTCTCCTCATAGCAAACATAACAGCACTTCTTCACTAACAAACAAGGCCCAATAGTCTTGTACCCAAACAAATTAATCCACCATTTTTCTCTTCTTTAACAACTTTAACTTTCATTTTTTTCACCTCCTTTCAGGTGAACACATCTGTCACAAGGTTCATGAATATATTTCAAGAGGTTTGTCTTTCGAAAAGATAAATGAATAAAATCAAGCTCTATATGCTGATTCATGATAACAGGAGAGGAAAAATTGGTAAGAAACTTTACAGCCTCCAATACTTGCAAATTGGCTATAATACTCGCAATTCCCACTACTGAGCCATAATCCATGTCTCTCTTTTCAGATAAGAAAGGTCTTAAATCTCCATCGTGATTTTGAATTGCTTTCCTAATACAGTGAAAACACATCGTTTTGTTAGGAATAATTAAATAACCGAGACTTGTTTGATGCGCATTGTATCCTCCACCTGTGATAAAAGGAATATTCATTTTTTGACAAATATCATTTACAATAATGCTTGTATGATCCATATTAGGATCATCCATACAGTTAATGACAAGATCTGCTCCCTCTATAATCTCTTCTAAATCCAATGTCTGTGATATCCTTCTGTCAAAAGTGATTATAGATACAGAAGAATTTATACTGCTTAATTTTTCTTTGGCAACAATCGACTTTGATTTTCCTACATCGTTTTCACAATATAAAGCTTGTCTTGTTAAATTTTTCTCTTCAATATAGTCATGGTCATTTAAAATCAATGTCCCTACTCCCATTGCACATAGACTATATGCTATATGACTTCCAGTTCCACCTAGACCTAAAACACATACCTTTTTGCTGCCTAACAAACTTTGCATTTCTTTAGCATTGTTAAAATGAAGAAAATTTCTAAAGAAATGAATCTGATTCGAATATCTTTTTAAGTCAGAGGGTATCGCTATGTCTTCAAATTCTATGATATTCTTCTGATATAAGTAGTTTAGGTAATTATCAATATCTTCCGAAAAGTCTCTTGTAAACCTGCTTCTGACTGAATCTTTAATGTCTTTTATAGTATTTTCACCATTGATTTTCCTTAAGAAGAAGCTTGAAATTTCATCAGTTTCAACAATCATATAGTCTCTAGTTATAACATTATTGAATACTAACTGATTGTTTTTCAGATACAATAATTCAATAGTTCCTTTAAATCTAGGCTTCAGACTCGAATGAAATTTATTCATTGACATTCACCCAGCGTAGTAAAAATGTTAAAAAACAAAACAGGAGAAGTTTTCTCAACATCATTTCTATCTATTGTTACGTTGTTTGGGTGCTGAACTACAACAATTTCTTGTTTTAGAGAACAGTAGCTACAGAATTTCTCCACTATTTCGGGAGCTATATTCCAATATTTATCTTCTAAAGCAAGCTTTATGTAAATTGTGCCGACAAGAATTTCATACGTAATGTTTCCTATTAACTGATTAGAGGAGAAGATTCCAAAAACAAATGGTCCCCAGATAAACCTAATAACATCGTGAATAGTTGATTTTTCGAGAGGAATATTTTCAAAGTCTTTTTGTAGGGTTTTATAAATAATATTGAAATATAACTCTTTTTGGTTCATATTGATTTTTTTAAATTCCAAAGAGACAGAAGAAGAGAATGTGCTTCTATTAAACTGGAACGCATTTGTATAAAAGAAATTTGCATCTGCATACTTTTGGAGCATCTTTTGTGAAGGAATATTTTTGTTAAACGCTGCACCAAGAATAAAATCGAATCCTTGCTTATACAACTCTTTTCTATAGAGCTCGATGACTTTCCTACTTAATCCTTTCCCTCTTGATTCAGGAGTCAAATATATATCCATACAGATGACTATCCTCTCACCTATCTTCCTGTGGAAACAGTAGGCAATCGGTTGTTCTTCATCTACGATTTTCACAGTACTCAGAGAATATCGATAAAAAAGTGTACCTACTATATTTTGAAAAACAATCTTTTTCAAAGGGTTACACATATAATGCAAGTACGTAGGATCTCCCATTTCAAAATATGTTCTCGATATTTCTTTGAATATTTTATTAGCCTTACCTAAAGATAATTTGCTATTAACTACTTCCATATTAATCAATCCTCTCAATAAAAACTGTTAGAATTTTTTGTATTTTATATAAATACAGAGTCAAAACAAAAAATACATTTTTTACTTTTCATGATCTATGTTCAAAATTTGTACTTGATTTCCTTCTAGACACACTCTATTTACGCTTGTGAGAAAAAATAGTAAATAAATGTTTTTTTGGCTCTTCACCAAAAGTTGTACTTGATTTTTTTCTGAACATACCCTATTTACGATTGTGAGGAAAAATCAGTAAATCAATGGTTTTTGCACATCTTTGTACAAGAAACCGTATTGCTTGTCAAGTACATTTTGTGGTGATGAACCAATGTTTTTTTACTTCTTTGTACAGGAAACCGTATCGCTTATCAAGTACATGTTGTTGTAGTGACGAATCCTTTTATTCTTTCAATGCACATATTTTCGTCTATTCTGTTCCACATAAATGATTATTTTATTATATTGATCAGAACATAAACCTCTCTTTTGTTAAAACAGAAAACATACCACCTATCAAGTACATATTTTAGAAATAAGACTTCCTTATTTTAAAAATTATTCGATATATATGAAATAATTTAATTTTTATACATGTAAAACTATAACAAAAAAAAAAAAAAAAAATCAATACTTTTTAACATAAAATTATCAATAAAATATCAATATTAACTTAAAAGAAAAATATAACCATTAACTACGGCGGTAACTATTCAGCCTATTACTAGTTACTTTGCTAGAAGACAACACGAAAAGAGCATTTTCTCTTTCAGAAAACATCCTGACTAGGTGGAAACAAATAGGCAGTGAAAATGGCCTTGAAGCAACTACTAAAGAATATCTCATACTCGTTTCTTCGGTTTTTTGATCGTGGAGATGATGCTACGCACAAGACCAAAGACGTGTACATCTTCTTCTCTACGAAAGGTGCCGGAAATACACTGCTTAATCTTGGCCATCTACAATCCCGTTCTACCTAGTTATTGCCACAGGGAACATGAGAATCACGAAAGAAACGGAGACTTCGGCTTGATATTTCTGTAGCCGATCAAGCAACTTTCAGGCTGCTTTGCTACCCGTTCGGGAGCCTCCTTTTTGGAGAAGCAAGATCCAGTAGGCCAGCGCCATGACGAAGGAAACGCTCATATCTTCGATACTGCCGAACCCGTTCGCCGCTCAATCATCCGCCAGTCTGGTCCACCTCCTGCTTCATCTCGAGAAGAAGATCCATCAGGTCTTTCGCCCATCCATGTTCATGGAGCTCCCATATCACTTGAAGTTCAAAGAGAAGATGGGAGTTGCACAACGCATGTTGAGCTTGGAGATACCGAAAATACGGCTTCCATACGTCATGCATCATCGTTCACTCGTAAAAGGGAAGAAACCTAATGTTATTCATCACTTCCTTGCCCCGTTTTGGATGGTAGGCATACCACTCGCTTGATCGTTACTTGTGACATGAAGCAGTTTCGTTTTCCCTGCAACTGAAAGCCTATTTCATCTACGTGAAGAACGCGAGAAACCAACAACACCTTATGAAAAAGGGGACGAATGTCGGCCAGACATTCGCCGGCTTCCCGGTTGATCTTTACCAGCGTCCCTTCGCTGATCCAATGACTAACAACATCTTTAATGAGCTCTGCCGTCTGGTGATAAGGAAGCAATTGATATTTTGTGAGATAAACAAGCAGTGCTTTGACTCTTAGTTCATATTGTACTGGGTTCGTGACGCGGACAGGAAACTCCGCTTGGTGAAGACGATGACAATGGTGATAAAACTTGACTTCACATTCTTGCTGGGTGACTTCCATCGGCAAAGTTGGAAAGTCCCATACTTGTCGGGTAAGGCATTGATGGACCGGCACCTGTTCTAGCGATGCCCCGCACGCATCCTTGGCATTGGGTTACTCGGTGTACAACGATATGGTGCGGGTTAGCCACCTTTTGGAGCATATACCTCCGATGTCCGATCTGTCCACCTGGGCGCTTGCCTGTTTTCTTCCGCAAGGAGGTTCGAAGGACGAAACGGATCGGAAGAAGGCGACAAATAGCTGTTAGTACTGTTTTTTTCGTGCGTCCAACTACTCGCCCCCGTTATTGTAATTGTTCGATTTGATTCATTAATGTTTTGACTAATTACACAACAGCTTTAGGTCCTTGATGATACACGGCTAGAATTTATTCTTCTTTCATCGTCTTCACCTCTCCTGTCGATTAGTGATACCTTTAGACAGGAAATAGAAAGTTTTAAACGTATCTTTCTAACTTTCTCTAGTTGGAGGCTGAATAGTTACCTACGGCGTTACATCTCTCAAAACTCCACACGAGAAAATATTTCAGTTGAAAAAAACAAAAAGTTCGTTTATTCTGAATTTTATACAACAAAATAATAAGTTCACGCAACAGGTGGTTCACACATGCTGTGAATCTTAAAAGGGAAGTTTGGTGAAAATCCAACACGGTCGCGCCACTGTGATGCAGAGCTGTTTATCATCATCCACTGTTTCACGCGAAATGGGAAGGAGATAAACGGCGATGAAGCTAAGTCAGGAGACCTGCCTGTTGTATGCACTTACGACCTACGCGTCATAGGGAGGAGTGAGGACATATGATGTTGAGGCACTTCACGTATCTCAATACGAGTTAGCTATGCCCTCCTTCTGTTTGGAAGGGGGTTTTTCTGCTTGATTGGGATAAAATAACTGGAGGTGCTTGTATATGTTAATCTACAGTTCGAATGTAGGATATCCACGTATTGGAGAAAAGAGGGAATGGAAAAAAGCATTAGAATCTTTTTGGAATGGGCAAATGAACGAAGAGCAGTTCACAAAAACGATGGAAACGATTCGACTTGATTCGATTCGCAAACAAGTCGAGAAAGGAATTGATCTCATTCCGATCGGAGATTTTTCCTTATACGATCACGTGTTAGATACAGCATTTATGTTCGGATATATTCCAGAGCGATTCAAACAAATAGTTAATCCGCTAGAGCAATACTTTGCGATGGCGCGTGGCACGAACGGACAACATGCCCTTGAAATGACGAAATGGTTTAATACAAATTATCACTACATCGTTCCTGAAATCGGGCAAACTAAGCCGAAATTGGTGGAAAATCGGCTATTGAAAGAATACAAACTAATAAAAGAAACGTTCCATATTGAAGCAAAGCCTGTGTTACTTGGACCGATTACATTTCTTTTACTTTCGAAACAATACGATCGCAACGAATGGCGAAAGCATCTTGCACACTTAGTTCCTGTTTATGTGGAATTGTTAAAACAACTAGGTGAGGCTGGAGTGTCGTTCGTACAAATGGATGAACCGATTCTCGTTCAAGATATAGACGATGATATCATCAACGCATTTCATCATGTATACAACGTTTTTCACCGCGATATACCGAACATAAATATTATTTTACAAACGTATTTTGCTAGCGTATCTCATTACCGTGAAGTTGTTGCTTTGCCTGTCGCAGGCATTGGGCTTGATTTTGTTCATGATGATGGCGAAAACATGGAAGACATAAATACTTACGGATTTCCGAAAGATAAAATATTAGTTGCTGGTATTGTCGACGGCCGAAATGTATGGAAAAGTTCGCTTGTGCAAAAAGCGAAGCTCCTTCATCATTTAGCAGGCGTTTCTGAACAACTGATCATTCAACCGTCTTGCAGCTTAATACATGTCCCTGTCACAACAAAACATGAACATACGTTACCAACAGAACTTGCTAGTACTTTATCATTTGCGGATGAAAAATTAGATGAAATACGTATGTTGACAGAGCATATGAAAGGAAACGTAACGATCGACGAGCTAATCAAATACGATGAACAAACAACCGTTTATTTTTCCAAGTTCCGTCAATCTAAACAAACAGACGATATCACAACCGTTCCATTAAACCGAACATCTTACAGCGAAAGACAAAAAGCACAACGAGCCCATTTGCAGCTTCCACTTTTGCCGACAACGACAATTGGCAGTTTTCCACAAACGAGCGACGTGCGCCAAGCTCGGATGAAATGGAAAAAGGGGGAGTGGAAAGACGAAAGGTACAAATCGTTTATCAAGAAAGAAATTGAAAAATGGATCGATATTCAGGAACAACTACAGCTCGATGTACTTGTCCATGGCGAATTCGAGCGCACAGACATGGTCGAGTTTTTTGGCGAAAAACTACAAGGGATGGCATGCACAACAAACGGTTGGGTGCAATCATATGGATCACGTTGTGTGCGCCCACCTATTATTTTTAGCGATATTGCCTATCAACAACCGATGACCATAGAAGAAACAGTATATGCCCAATCATTAACGACTAAACCTGTGAAAGGAATGTTAACAGGACCAGTAACTATTTTAAACTGGTCGTTCGTTCGCAACGATATTTCACGGAAACGTGTGCTCATTCAGCTCGCTCTTGCGATGCGTGAAGAAGTGCTGCAGTTAGAAAAAGAAGGAATACGCATCATTCAAGTCGATGAGCCAGCATTACGGGAAGGATTGCCTTTGAAAACAAAAAAACATGCATCATATTGGGAAGATGCCGTTATCGCATTTCGTATCACGACCTCATCGGTGAAAAAGGAGACGCAAATTCACACCCATATGTGCTATTCACAGTTTGAACATATGATGCATATCATTGATGAGCTTGATGCGGATGTCATCTCCATTGAATCGTCACGAAGCCATGGTGAACTTGTTTCTGTATTTGAAACATATGAGTATGAGAAGGGAATCGGATTAGGGGTGTATGACATTCATAGCCCACGCATTCCGACAAAAGAAGAACTAAGCGAACAAATCGAACGGGCACTTCGCGTTCTTCGTCCAGAACAATTTTGGGTCAATCCCGATTGTGGATTAAAAACTCGAAAAGAAGAAGAAACGATTGCCGCACTTCAAGTGATGGTGGAAGCCGCACACGAATATCGCAAGCGACTCTTAGCTTACGGAGGGAAAAAGTCATGGAAGTAAGCGTCGAGCAATCAAAAACGATTCAAACACGGCTCGTATTACCTTCTGATACAAACCATCTCGGCACGATTTTTGGCGGTACGGTTTTAGCTTATATTGATGAAATTGCGGCAATATCCGCCATGCGCCATGCGCGAAAAGCAGTCGTCACCGTTTCGATTGACAAAGTTGATTTCATTTCGTCCGCAAAAGTAGGTGACATTTTAAAACTCGAAGCATTCGTCTACTCGACCGGACGCACATCCATGAAAGTATTCGTCAAAGTCGAAACAGAAGATTTATTTACAGGCGAACATCACTTAACAACGACATGCTTTTTAACGATGGTCGCCATCGATCAAAACAAAAAACCGACGCCTGTTCCAAAAGTTATCATTCGCGAACGGGAAGAACAAATCGTACAACTGTATCAGCAAAACAATAAGGTATAAATATTTATACCCATGGCGCTAGTTGAGAGCTAACGCCATGGGTTATATTCATTTGTTTATCTATGCCAATGCCGATAATATGAGAATAATAGTGATTATTTTGACGAACAGGCTCTTTAAGTCTATTTTTTATTTTTTATGTTAGCGAAGTTGCTCATCTACAGTAATAGAAGTTTTATCATGGATTTTAGGTACTACCCAATAAATAATAATTGCTGGTAATAGAAAAATGGCAGCTACCAAAAATGTTGTTGTTAGTCCAAATTCTAATGCAATAATTCCAAAGATAACACCAGATAGGATTTCTCCCAGGGCACCAACTCCTGAATTTAAAGAAAATAGAGTATTTTTGTAATTATCTGGGAAAAATTTGTTTAAATAACTGATAACAATTGGATGTCTAACATCTTCAACTGCTAACAATATTGAAGTTGCGATTGCCCCTAACGGTTTGAAACCTATTGTTAATACTCCTACTAATAGTAGGCTGACTGATTCTACAATTGTTAAAGACATATATGGATTTGTTTCTATTTTTTTCTCTAATTTCATTGTTATTCCTAAGAGAATTAAAGCAAATATTCCTGCTAGTGCAAAGATATAGCCTAGTCCGATTTCAGAAAAACCCATCTCATTGAGTAAGGGCTGCCAATATCTTGATACCATATCGTAAGTTAAAGCGGTAAAGAATCCAGATAATACAATTAACAATACTCTTCGTTTATGAAAAACTATTTTTAAACTTTGTTTTAAGATATTTAAAAATGACTCCTTAATATGTTCCTGTTCGTGTTCACTTTTAACAATAGGTACTTTAACAAAAATTGACATCCATATAAACAAGATTGTATAAAGTGCTACTACGATAATAAATGGTAAAAACATATTGTAAGAGTATAGGTAACCACTAATAATACTACCAACAACAATAAATGCAATGAGTATTTGAGTATTTTTCATTACTTCTTTCCCGAATCTCTCTTCTCCTACAACTCTACTCATCCAAGTTTCTAGTGATCCAGAGATGAGCGCATCTGATAAAGCCCATATAATCATAGCTAATATACAGATAATTAATGTATCAATGAAAGGAAAGAAAGCCCATGTTACAACGGAGAGAAAAAAAGAACCCGCAATTGAGAGTTTGATGCCATATCGGTCCGCAAATGTTCCGGATGGTACTTCAAAAATTAACTTTGCTATTTCGAAAATTGTACCTAGCAATCCGATTTGTAGTAAATCATAACCTTGATCCACCAAGTAAAGAATCCATATAGGAGAAAATAATCCCATTGCCAGTCCTCTTAGAACTGCAAAAAACTGAATAGTACGCATACTTATACTCCTTTATACTTATTTAAAATCTTGTAGAACAATAAGTTCAAAATCAATGGCTTCCTTAAGATATTTAGCGATATTAGATAATTTTATATTAGTATCGATTAAGATCTGATTTAATGTTTTATTACCATCAATATTTTGTAATACGTCTATCCATTCGCCAACTTCTTTTCTTGATAAAGAAAACTCAATAATGTTATTGACCACTATGTAATATAAATCATTTTCAACTTTGTTATTATATAGCTTTACTAATTTTACCCCCTCTTTAAAAGACGGAACATGTCCAAGGTTAATTTCTTTATGTTTGTTAAATTTAGATGAAACTTCATTTTCAATATCTGTCCATTCCCCATTAATTGCAGTTAGTATTTTATCTTGTGGACTTTCTAATACAGTTTTTTGATTAATCATATTTGAAAGTAAACCCATGTTTACCAATCTTAATAGAAATTCTGTACCATAGGCTTCTGGATCTTCCTGAATATTTTTAAAGATAACGTTAATCTTATCAAAATCAATAATATTTTCTGTATATTCATTTAAAAAAGCTTCTTGTAATAACTCTGAATTATTAAAATTTAATAAATTTAACATCATCCTATGTGTATACTTTACGTCTTTTCCATAAAAGAAAGGTACTTTTTCACGATTACAGTATTCTTTAGGAAGATATTCCTTTATTGCCTCTCTTAAAATCTTTTTATCCCAAAGTAATTTCGGGTGTAGTTCTTCAGGTATGGAAAATATCCACTCTACAAGCCTATGATCTAAAAATGGAACTCTATTTTCAATATGATTGGCAGCAGCTATCCTATCTTCATGCCAACAATTATACATTTGTAAATCTCTATACTTTGTTAAGGTATAAGATTGCCATGGTGTTAGATTACTATTATCCCCTAGGTTTTTAAGGAATTTAGTAGATATTGGGTTCGTAACAAAGTGTTCTTCCCAAACGTTTATATTAGTTTTTAATGAACTAATTATCCTGTTTCTCTCAAGAATATTTAAAGAAGAAATAAATCCATTCCAATTTTTTTCGTCCTCTGGAGCGAACATTCTGCTATAACCACCATTAAACTCATCGCTTCCTTGACCTGTAAGTATTACTTTTATATTAGGTCTTATATGTTTAGCATATTTGTGTAGGTTATATTTATAAAATTGTTCAGGTCCACAAAATGGAGTCTCAGTTATCCATAGTAGATGCTTATAACATTGAGGTGTCAATAATTCATTATCTTGCCAATCAAAAATAACTTGGTGGTTGGGTAAATTAAATGTTTTAGAAATTAAGTGTGCATATTTAGCATCTTCATTTGTAAATGTACTTTGGCTCAGTACACTAAAAGTATGGAAATTTTCTCTTTTGGATGCTATTCCTGCGATAGCAGCTGAATCAATCCCACCACTAAGAAACAAACCAATCTCCACATCGCTTTGTAAGCATTTTTCTATTGAATCCTTTAACAATTCCTTATAACCACATATCCAATAATCAACATCTTTATTATTATATTTCTCTTTTTGAATTTTAGTTTCTATATCCCAATACTTCTTTTGATACATGGTACGATCACATATATTTATTTCTAAGTATGTACCTGCTGGTAACTGTTCTACTCCTTTAAAATATGAGACAGGAGGGTTTAGATTGGTAGATACATACCCACTAAGCCAAGGATCAGATAAAGCAGTTTCCCAGTCAAACTCTTTAGGACAGTTCGGAGATCTTATAAGAGCTTTAATTTCTGACGCAAAGGTGAAAACATTCCCATTATATGTATAGTACAACGGTTTGATACCAAAGCGATCTCTAGCAAGTATTACTTTATTATATCTACGATCCCATATTGAAATAGCATACATACCTATAAGATCTTCTAAGAAATTAATTCCTTTTTCTTCATAAAGATGTACAATTACTTCACAATCAGAATTTGATTGAAATCTGTGCTTTTTTTCTAATCTTCCTCTTAGCTCTTTATAGTTATATATCTCACCATTTGCTAATACGATGATAGATTTATCTTCATTTTGCAAGGGTTGCTGACCATTTTTTATATCAATTATTGATAATCTTCTAAACCCTAAACCTACATTATTTTTTATATAATATTGTTCATCATCAGGACCACGATATGCAATTTCATCCATCATTATTTTTAGTATCTCTTGCTGATTTTTATTAATTGGAGATTGGTTAAGGTTAATAATACCGGCAATACCACACATTTCTGCTCACTCCACTGAATGATTTGTTAACTTTTTTATGTATGCTATTTCTATATTACCTTCTTTTTTAATAGATAAATTTATTCCGAGCTTCTCAGCATTTTTAATTGCTAATTTAGCTGAATAGTTAGCAAATTCTTCAGCATCCATATCAAAATAGAAAAAAGCTTCTGGTATTTCACTTTCATACCATGTATGTGTCTTAACTTCATAACCATCAGACAAATTATTTACTTCAATATTGTCATATAAAAGATTACGACCTTGTACAAACATCTTTACAAAAGCTTCTGTGTTTCCATAACCGTTTATATAAATCCACTGATCATAATATCCGTGTTCCTCGTACGTTTTATGAATCCAATCAATAAGATCTTCATGGTTCATGCCTTTTTTGGATGCTAATGATATCAACATTACAATGTAGTTAACAATTGTTTTAGATCTAGCCTTTAGCAACTCATTTTCTTCATAAAAAGAAGGAGAATTCGAACTATTCATTCTGAATTTCCCCCTTTACTTTACATATATAATTTTATAATCAATAAGTTGCTGAATTAGTTCCAAAGTATCTTTTAAACAAGTTTCGTAATCTATGTCATATTCTTTAATTAATAGATTGCATATATCTTTAACATTATTTTTTCCATCAATATAATTGTAAATGTCAGAAGCTATTTCATTTAACGTAATATCAGGTTCAATAATTGTACTTTTTAAGTATTTTCTAGATGATTTTGATTGATCTTTTATTAAAATAGTGTTTTCTGTTATCATAGCTTGTTCCTCCTATTTTGTAATTGTTAATATCCAAGTTTCAACTTTTGGCTGACTTTCTTCAAAATCCCAAAAATCTACACTCTCTAGATCATCCATACAATCGACTAAATCTTCTGGATGAAACTCAAATATTTCCAAAGAATAGTTTTCAATTCCTGCAAGTTTTACAAATTCCTCCACTTCGTTTAATGAATAACTTTCTTCTAAAGCTTCTTTCACGAATCGAAAGTATTCAGCTTCTTTAATTTTTTCTTGAAGAATGTCCAAATTTTTTTTATTTGTAGGAAGAGTATCTAAAATAACAATTTTTCCACCAGTTGATAGGACTCGATAACATTCCTTAATTCCTAAAACTGGATCTTCCCAATGGTGCAAACATGAATAAGAAACGATATAATCAGCAAAGTTATCTGGATAAGATAAATTATGTACATCTTCTAAATCCAGACTAACTAAATTGTTTAAACCCATATCGGTTGTTAATTTTTGAGTTAACTCATGCATTGCAGGATTTATGTCCACAGCATGTACCTTGGCTCCTGTTCTCTTAGCTAATTGTGTAGTTAAATATCCAGGACCAGTTCCCATATCAATTATAATTCCGTTTATTTTATTGTAATCTCGTGCGAGTCGAGCCCCTAATAAGGGATATAGATATCCTTGATATTTTTCCACAAATTCCTTATACAAAACACATTCTTCTGCTGTAATCACTATTTAATTCCTCCCCACAATAAAAGTGGGCGTGACAGCTACTAATTTTTATGTGGGATGACGTCATTAAAAATTAATGACCGCCCGCAATTACTGCACGACGAAGTTCAAATGCACGTGGTTTTTTATACTCTTTTTTCATGTAACTATTCAGCCACATCATAAAGTGAGCTGAATATTTTTTGCTTTTCCTGTCTATGATGTGAATATTGATAGACAAGGAGGTGAATCACATGTTGACGGTACAACAAGCTGTATTTACAGTTGAGGGCTTAATCGGCAAAGTCCAACAACAAAAACAGCTCATTCATCAACTCATTCAAGAAAATGAACATTTGCGCCAAGAAAACAAACAGCTACGCAAAGAAAATGAACAACTCAAGCATCGCGTTCAAGA
>NZ_JAHZOE010000035.1:0-17098 GCF_019448545.1 Anoxybacillus sp. ST4
AAAGACATCGCCCAGTCGATTACTCGGTTTGAACAGCACGTCTTACAGCACCCAGATGAGGTGTTACGCCGCATCGGGTGTGCTGCGTGAATCAGAGGTTAAAATGTCAATTTGGATGTATATAGATTAATTTGTTACACATTACGAAGATGATGCGATAGAGATAAATAGATTATGGGGTAAGTAAATTTTACCCCATTTTTGAGAAAGACGAATCCACTATATCTTGAACCGATAGTGGTCTAGTTTATGGGGAGGGAATTTTCGATGAATCAATTACAAAAGGTGTTTACTTACAGCGGAAGTCAAGTAAGAACAATTATAAAAGATGGAGAGGTCTGGTTTGTTGCAAAGGATGTGTGTGAAGTGCTGGGCATTACTAAACATAGGGATGCTATTAGCCGTTTAAGCGATCGACAAAGGGGGTCGGTGAAGGTGGACACCCTTGGAGGTCCTCAGGAAATGGCTGCAATCAATGAAGCAGGTGTTTATAAATTAGTTTTTCGCAGCAATAAACCGGAAGCGGAAAGGTTCAGCGATTGGGTAGCTGAGGAAGTCCTTCCAACCATACGAAAAACCGGCGGATATGTAGCAAATGACGATTTATTTGTAGAAACGTATCTCAAGCACGCCGATGAGCAGACGAAACTATTATTCCGTGCTACGCTAGAAACGGTAAGAAAGCAAAACGAACAAATTGCAATCATGCAGCCGAAAGCTGATTATTTTGACGCGCTTGTTGATCGTCGTTTGCTCACTAACTTCCGTGATACAGCCAAAGAACTAAAGGTGAAACCAAAAGTTTTCATTGATTGGCTGCTTGAAAAGAAATATATTTATCGCGACCAGAAAGGGAAGTTAAAGCCATACGCCCAATATGTCCCTTCCTTGTTCGAATTGAAGGAATGGGAACGAAACGGACGAGCTGACGTGCAAACACTTGTTACACCGAAAGGAAGGGAGACGTTTAGAATATTGCTACAAAAAGCTGTTGTATAAGGTATAATATGGGTAAATGAATATGTCCAAGACCGAGAGCGTGAGGACACTGATTGTGCAGAATAGCCAAGCTATTTCTGTATGATTGGTGTCTTTTTTGTTTTATCAGAAAAACGAAAGGGAGAGGTACCATGCGAACAATCCAGCAAGAATTAAAAAAATGGATGAAAGTTAATAAGGTTCAGCAACGCCAAAACAAGCGCAAAAAAGCGCGTAAAAAGAAACGAGGAAAAGAGCGGCTGACGGAGCGAGATATTAAGGAATTAATGGGCGTTGGTCGACCAGTGTATAGACGCGGCAAGGGTGGAGCATTTCGGCAGAGATAAGGAGGGCTGGAACAATGGAAAAGCAGTTAGAATTTATGCTTCCTGAAATTGATCGTGTTGCTACGAAAAAAGCAGTAGAAGCAGCATTAGAAAAATATCGTATGTATTTGCTTACTTTACGATTGGATCAGCTTCCGAAAGTCACGCAGAGCTACTCTCTCGTTTTAGCAGTTACTAATCAATTTCATTCCTCAACGGAAAAGATTGCAATACGAAATATGGATTATGAGCGGGAGAGGGAAGAATATATTAGGCGAGTTATTAACACCGTTAATCGACTAAGCAAATGGGAAAGGGCAATCATTATTCAACGATATATGTCCGAGGAAGATGTTTACGATTACGAAGTGTATCATGAACTTGGGATGAGCGAGCGGAAATATTATCGGCTTAAATCACGAGCATTTTACAAACTTGCTTTTGCGCTTAAAATCGAGGTGTATAAAAAATGAACTTCGTGCAGCCAATTCGCGATCCAGAAAAGATTCAAGCCATTAAGGAGTATTTAAAAGAGCAGAACGAACGCAATTATTTGTTGTTTCTGCTTGGTATCAATACCGGTTTACGAATTTCTGACATTCTAAAATTGAAAGTTGGAGATGTAAGGGGAACCCATATTAACATCCGTGAAAAGAAAACCGGAAAACAAAAGCGTATTCGTATTACGCCAGCCTTAAAAAGAGAATTGAATCGGTATATTGTAGGGAAAAATGATGATGAGTATTTAATCAAAAGCCGCAACGGACGTAATAAACCCATTGGTCGCAGCATGGCCTATAAAATCCTGCGCAAAGCGGCTGAACGCTTTCGCTTAAGTGAAATTGGAACGCACACGCTTCGTAAAACATTCGGCTATCACTTTTACCAACAGACGAAAGACGTGGCCATGCTACAAGAGATATTTAATCACTCATCACCCGAAATCACGCTTAAGTACATCGGAGTCAATCAAGACTCAATGGATCGAGCCATGACAAAATTCAAAATTTGAATCTGCTCACTTACGAACATGGGTGAGCATTTTTGTTTGTTTTTTGTGAATTACACATAAATTTTCGAATGTGTAATTCATTTTTGTATGAGTGTAGATGGCAGGAATATCAACGAATTTGTCGAAATGTCTAATTACACACAATATAAGATATGGGTAATTAGGGAAATGAAATATAGAGAAATTAGAATAGATAGGGGTATGTGTTTTGGATAGAGAGGAGAGGACAAACATATGTATAATCCAGAATTGAAAGAAGCTTTTTTATCTACATATGAAGAAAGTACGAGAAAGGAATATAGCTATGTTTTCATTCGTAGTAAATTTCTTGAAATTCGGTATGGAAAGGATTTGAAAGACTTTGATAAACACCAGATCGAAGAACTGTTAAAACGAGCAAAGAAGCCTAATCTTAACGGTGTTCGTTCATTTGCATCTAAGATCAAACGGTATATCGACTGGGCAATGGCCCATTCTTATACGCAATCCAATTTAAATCCGGTTAGTTTATTTACAGTTCAAGAATATAATAGATGTATCGATTCTTCACGAAAACTATATATATCAGAAGATGATCTAATCGATATTGAGGAACAATTAAAAAATTATCAAGATAAAGCTATATTTCGACTGCTATTTGAAGGTGTTATGGGAGAAAACTTGAGTGAATTGCTAAATTTAAAAAGTTCTGATGTATATCCTGAGGAAAATAAGTTACGTCTATACGATAGTGAAGGCAGAGAGAGATTTATTACGGTAAGTGATAGATGCATAGAAATAACTAAAGGAGCTATAAACGAAACTAGGTACTGTACGTATACGAAAACAAATCGAATATATGATCTTGTAATTGGGGAGCATGTTATTCGAAATACCAAAAATGTTAGGACAAAGTCCATCAATAGCAATATGACCATTCATAGCCGTTTTGAGACGTTAAAAAATTTTATTGGGATGCCTGATTTAACTATGAAAAATGTATGGCGTAGCGGAATGATAAAACGAGTACTAGATTTGCTTGATAGTAGCAACGAAATTACCAATGATCATTTAGCCGAGGTTGCTTACATATATGGTTTGCAAAAAATTATGAATAACGGTCATCTTAATTATAATTTTTCTAGTCTTCGCGAGTTCATTAATTCAAAAAATATTTATGATTTATATGGAATAGATATCGAGGTGACAAAGAACTCTCGTGCTAGAAAATTAGGACGAGAAGATATTCGTTTTGTTAAAGAGATACCAATGAGTGTTCGGGTAAACGTCATTTACGAATTTTTGAGTAAAGGAACACTTAATACTCATTTAGAAGAGAAAAAAGCACGAGCGTTGTTACATTTTTATGGTTTGAACCCAAACGATAAAGCACGATATCCCCATGTTACACTGGAAGAAGTGAAAGAAAAATTACAGGAATTAAATGAAAATGAACTTGAAGAGTTTTATTTAGCAAACGAAGAGCAAATTGAAAAAATCTATCCGAACATTATTACGAGTGAACATGACGGAAGCGATCTGTTTCGAGTACTAAAAACTCGTCAAGGTCAGTATAAATTACGAAAAAAGTTGCTGGAAAACTATCAATCCCAGTGTGCTATGTGCCAGATTTCGCATAAGCAATTGTTAGTTGCAAGCCATATTAAGCCATGGGCAGATTCCACACCTGAAGAACGAATGAATCCCGGTAACGCAATACTACTTTGCAAGCTTCATGACGCCCTCTTTGAAAACGGTCTTATTTCTTTATCTGATGATTACAGGGTTCTTTTGTATTCCAATTTTGACTTTGTCGGGCAAGGAATTCAGACTAACCTGCGTTTTCGCAAACCGCTACATGATTCACCGTCACCTATATTTTTAAAAGAGCATCGCCAAAAACATGGTTATGAATAGCCTCCATAGCTATATGAAATACGAGTAATAAGTTGATAAAAGGTGACAGAAAAACGGCAGATTTTTGGCAGAAAGATGACAGATTATTTTGTTCCAGACGTGTTATGATGGTATCGTGGGATATGTTGAAGCAGGGCGTCACTCCGATTGGGGTGGCGTTTTTATTTTTTCAATTTCATTTTGTCGAATGAATTTGGGAACTTATCGATTTGATGGGAGTGAATCGTCCGACGTACAAAAGAGTGCGTGGGGCGATTAGACGGAAATGACGGAAATAGTGTCGATATTTGACGAACGAATGATGTAGGAATATGCCTCCTTTTGTCGTATTGAGTAGGCGGAAGGAGGTGACAGGTAAATGGATTCAGTTACTCGAAGAACTTTGGGTCTTTATTTACTGTCGGTTAATTCTTTAGTTGATAAAGGAAAAAAAGAAACTATCGAAGATATTAATATGGCTTTGCGTGAAAAGAGGGTTTTTGACTTCCTAGAATCAAAGTATGGTGATATTCAGCCTTTCGACTTTGTTGATAGAGAAAAAGTACATGAATTATTGTACGAAATGTGGGCAACGTTTGATGGAAGAGAACGACGAAAATTCTGGGTATCAGAAAATGGTCTATGTGTGCTGATAGCGTATTTAAACGAATTAATTGTAAGTTAGTATCTTATTACGTCAATTTTATAGCCGATGATTATTAACGCATCCTTCGGGGTGCTTTTTTATTTTGTGAAAGGAGTTGATACACATGCAAATCATTCGGGAAACGGCTACGCATATTCAAAAGTGGGATTCAGAAAAAAAGCGAGTCGTAATGGAGCGAAAAGACGAGGTGGCAGAGAAGAAACCGGCACAAAACAAAACAACGACTAAAAACAAAGTAGCTGATAAATGATGCGGTATTGCAACTATAACGGCTGTAATCGTCGCATTGATCGTGGTTTGTATTGCGATGAACATAAGCCAAAGCGAAAGCATCAGTCGAAAAACAAGCCGTTCTACCGGTCGCCGGAGTGGCAGCGAATGCGTGAATATATTTACGAACGTGATGGAGGTTGCTGCAAAGAATGTGGACGATTTGTGTTTGGTAGGCAGGCGCACATCCATCATATTGTGCCGATAAGTGAAAATCCTTCCCTTAAACTCGATCCTAACAATCTCATTTTGCTTTGTGAATCGTGCCATAAGAAAGTTGAAGAAGGAAGTCGGAAGTGGGAAGAGCGATTATATTTTCAGTCATAGCCCCCCTACCCACTTAGAAAGAAGGAGGGACGCTTAGGACCGCGGCCGGCCTCAAACGTGCTCCAAAATGAAAATTTCAAAGGGGGTGTGAAAATGGACAAGAAGCAAAAAACAGCTCTAACGAAAAAGCGAAAAAAGGAGCGGGAGCGGATTGTTGGTTTACTCAAAGAAAATGGCACTTACAACAAGTCGCTTGAACCGTTGTTGGAATTGTATTTAGATGCCTACATGGTTTATTCACAAGTGTATGAAAAGTGGCAAGAGGAAGGATTTCCAGCAACAAAATCGCACACGAATAAGGCTGGTGCGACAAATGAAATGAAGCATCCACTTGCTCAGCAAACGGCCGATTGGAATACGAAAATGAGCAAGCTGTTGGAACAGTTAGGGTTGACACCAAAAACACAAAAACAGATTACTGGAGAAGTGGCAAACGCCACAACAGATGCTTTTCAAGCATTTGCGAATAAATGGGATTGATGCTCCATGATTGAACGTGGTGTAAATTACGCGGATCTGTTTGTAAAAAAGGTAAAGAGGAACAAGAAAAAATATCCCAAAACAGTGCTAAAAGCAGTAGAGCGTTATGAGCGCTGGAAAAAACGTAAAGATATTTGGCTGGATTTAGACGCAGCGAACAAGGCAATGGATTTTATGGAAACGTTCTGTATTTATGCAGAAGGCGAAGTTGCGGGTCAGCATTATGAATTGAAAGATTGGCAAAAGTTCGCTTTCACTAACATTTATGGCTGGAAAAAGAAAGATGACAAAGGTAAAGAGGTACGAGTAATTCGAACAAGCTATATCCAGGTGCCTCGAAAAAATGAAAAGACAACCATTGCGGCCGGTGCTGCAACTTATGCTCTTTATGCAGATGGAGAGCTTGGCGCAGAATGTTTTACAGCTGCGGTCGATAAAGAGCAAGCAAACATATCCGCAAAGAAAATAGCTATCACTATTGAAAATAGCCCGGATTTGAATCAACGTACACAAATTTATAAGGGTCCAAAAGGCGGAGTGAATGCTATTGTCTATTCCTTTACGGTCAATGGCAAGAAGTTTAAAAATACGTTACAACCATTATCGCGGGATACAAAAGGACTAGATGGAAAAAACCCTCATTTTGTCCTCTTAGACGAGGTGCATGCGCAAGGAAATGCGGATATGTACGATGTCTTAAAATCTGGCATGGGGGCAAGACGACAGCCGTTAATGATGATCGTTTCGACAGCTGGCAAAGGTACAACGTCTGTCGGTTTGCAGATTTATGATTACTGCAAAAAAATTTTGACTGGTGAAATTGAAGATGATTCTTGGTTTGTACTCATTTATGAGCCAGACAAGGGCGATCGATGGGATGATCCTACAGTTTGGGCGAAAGTGAATCCAAACTACGGTATTTCGGTGAAAAAAGATTATTTGATGAATCAGTTTAAAGAGGCGCAAGTGTCAGCGGAACGAAAAGACGAGTTTTTAGCAAAGCATTTAAACATTTTCGTTCGTTCTAGTGGTACTTATTTTGAAAGAGATATTGTTGAAAGATGCTTAGTCAATGACTTAGGCGATTTAACGGGCATGACGTGCGTGGTCGGTTTGGATTTATCGAAAACAACCGACTTAACGTGTGTGAGCTTAAACTTTCCTGTTGTAGACGAAAGTGGAAAAGCAAAATTGAAAGTAAAACAAATGTATTTTATTCCATCGGAAGGGCTAGAAGCTCGTGAAAAGATGGAGAACATCCCTTATCGCCATTTAGTGGAGCGTGGTTTTGTGACTTTGTGCGAGGGGAAAACGATCGATTACGATATGGTGTTTGAGTACATTAAGGAACAATCGCAAATGTATGATATTAAACAAATTAATTATGACCCAGCGCATGCAGTCAAGCTAGTTGAAAAGCTAGAAATGGAAGGTTTTGATTGCGTAGAAGTGCGGCAATATCCTTCCACACTTAATGCACCTTTCGATGATTTAGAAATTTTAATGTATGAGGGGCGCGTTGAAACCGATAATCCATTATTGATTTACTGTACCGAAAATGTCGTTGCTTTTATTAATACCCAAGGGCTCAAAGCACCATCTAAAAAGCAAAGTCAGTATAAAATTGATGGCTTTGTGGCCATGCTTACAGCTCATAAGGAAACGATGAACATGATGATAGATGTTAGTGAAGAAGAGTATATGGCAATGATCGAAGTGCTTTATAAGCGGTGAAGGAGGTGAGGACGATTGGGATTATGGCAGCGACTTGCTGGGTGGTTTAAACGCTCTAAATTCAATGTTTTTAACAACTTTTACTGGAACTACGGTGGTTATGTGACTGATGAAAACATTCTTCAATCCTCCGACATTTATAATTTGATGAAACTAATCAGTGACCAAATTGCGCTCACTGATTTTTTTATTGAGGACGAGGCAGGAAACGACATTAGTGACCCATATACGTTACGGATTTTGCGTAATCCTAATCAATATTTGACTGAATTTGAAATGAAAAAGCTTATCGTCAACACGCTTTTAATACGTGGAAAAGTCTACATTTTTAAAAACGAAGATGAATGGCACGTATTAAACGGTGTCTACTCCGAATTGTTAGAGGACGGAAGCAAAATTTACAGCGTTGGTGGTGTTCAAATCCCTGCGGAAATGATTGTTCACGTCAAAAATATTGGGACAAATCATTTAGACGGTGTGGGATTGTTAGATTTAGCACGCCAAACGCTTGAAGGTGTCATGAATGCGGAAAACAGTTTAACAGACAAGTATCGAAAAGGCGGCTTGCTTGCGTATTTGCTGAAATTGGATACGCATATTGCACCGAATAACCAAGCACAAAATGCAATGATTATGGCCATTCTTGACAAGTTAGAACAGACTGGACAAGGGAATAAAATTCAGCTAATTCCACTTAGCAAAGGATATGAGATTGAAGCGTTACAAAGTCCAGTGGATGACGAGAAAATCCTTAAATATCTTTCGGTGTACAAAAAAGACTTAGGCAAATTTTTTGGTGTGGACTTGGAACATTTGCTTGAGTTGCAAAAGACGGATATGGAGCAATTCATGATGATGCTTTATACGACTGTACTGCGTCCGATTATAAAAAATCTTGAGCAGCACTTGTCAAAGTTATTTTTCCCTCAAGGCGGGCGCCGGATTCGCTTCAAGATTAACCCATTAGATTATGTGACAATGAAAACGAAAACGGACATTGCTTACAACTTGGTGCGAACGTCCATTGCGACACCGAACGATGCGCGCGAAATGCTTGGATTTGATCGTTTAGAGCAAGAAGAAGCGAAAAAACTATACATTTCAAAAGACTTAATCGGTCTCGATAATCTGGAGGCGACGTTAAAAAAGGTGATTAAAGGAGGTGAGACGCCATGAATGAGAAAGAAAAGCGAATTTTTACGCTCTCGAACATTGAAATACGCGCTGGAACCGAAGGAAGCTCGCAAGTCATTGAAGGCTATGCGAGCATTTTTGATTCTCCGACGATGATTGGTGATATGTTTCAAGAAACGATTGCGAAAGGAGCATTTGCCAAATCATTAACGGGAAAAGCGGATGTCCGTGCGCTCTTTAACCATAATTGGGATTATGTTTTAGGGCGGACGAAAAGCGGTACGCTTACGCTTGATGAAGATGAGAAAGGGTTGAAATTTCGTGTCACGCCACCAGATACGAGTTGGGCAAAAGATTTAATGATTTCTATGCAACGCGGTGATATCAATCAATGCTCATTTGGATTTCAAGTCGTTCGGGATTCATGGAACTGGGACGTAGAGCCAGCACAGCGAACGATTCAAGAAGTAAAGCTTTATGAAATTAGCATTGTCAGCCTTCCAGCTTATGAGGATACAGAAGCATATGTCCGCGATCGGTTCACAGAACAGCGCGAACTTCATTATGAAAGACAAAAATTAATTAAACAAATTGAGGAGGCGTTAAAGCGATGAAAAAGTATTTATTACGGCGTAAAGCACAATTGGAAAAACGATTAAAACAGCTTAAAGAGTTATTAGAAAAAGGTTCCGAAACTCGTTCGATGGAAGAAGTACAGGCAGAAGTCGATGAATTGACAGCTGATTTAGATGCGGTAAACGAGGCTCTCGCAGAGTTTGATGAGACAGACGATAATACTGAAAACGGAGCTGGTGAAGGAGAAGAAGATGACGAGAACGAGGACGATGAAGAACAAGACGGGGGTGAGGGAGAAAAGCGCTCCATCTTAACACAAGAGCAGCGTGCTGGCTTAACAAATATGATTAATCAATCTCTTTCCTCCCGTGTCCAAGTAAAAACAAATGAAATGAAAACACGCAATGCTTTTTGCCGGTATCTTGTAGGGCAAATTAGTGAAAGTGAAGCGCGGGCAATGGGAGTTCAGACGCACGGCGGCAATGTACTTGTTCCAGAGTCATTGGCCAAAGAAATTATTGCTTATGCCCAAGAAGAAAACTTGTTACGAAAATATGGGAAGGTTGTACCAACAAAAGGGACACAAGGCTTCCCGATTTTAATTAAAAAAGCGAAAGCAAACCGTGTGAAAACAGAGCGTGCATTGAACCAACCAATCCCAGAGACGGATATTGAATTTGATGAGTACTATTTGAATCCAACGGAAACGGATGCGCTTGTGCTTGTGACAAAGAAGCTTCTTGCAATGAGCGAGATGAATGTGGAACGGATCGTTGTGGACGAATTAAAGAAAGCATATGTACGTGAAGAAGCGGAGTTTTTCTTCAATAGTGCAGACAACCCAGGTGCGTTAATTCGCAAGGCAGTTGCTTTTACGCCGACGGCAACGGACATTTACGACAAGTTTGTGCAACTGAAAAACAGTTTGCCAACATCCATGCTTAAAAATGCACGTTGGATGATTAATCGTGCTGCATTAACGGCAATCGAAACGATTAAAACGGCAGATGGCTTCCCACTTTTGCGCCCAGATATCGGGTTAGAAGGTGGCTTCGGCTATCGCTTGCTCGGTTTTCCAGTTGATGTGACTGATTTTGTGGATGCAGATACACCAAACATTCAACGCTTGTATTTTGGTGATTTTTCAACGTTCTACATTCAAGATGTTGTCGGAACGATGGAAGTGACGAAATTAATTGAAAAATATGCAGATACAAACCATGTCGGTTTTAAAATTTGGCATTTAAATGACGGTCAGCTTGTCTACGGTCCGTTTGAGCCATCTGTCTTTAAGCTTGAGTTAAATGCATAAGCGGGTGAAGAGATATGGGAGTCTCTGTTGACATGTTAAAGGAACATTTACGAATTGACGGGAGCATGGAAGACACCATGCTCTCTTTCTATTTAGAAACAGCGAAAAAGTATGTAAAAAATGCGACAGGAACGGAAGCAGATCATTTAGTGCTCATCGTTGCTTCTATTTTTTACGAATATCGGGTGAGCGAAGAAGAAATGAGTAAAGCCTTTGATGCATTGACGCCATTTTTTGTGCAGGAGGCAATGACGAATGGCGCGGCGACTGACTAACCAATTTAAACATCGGATTACAATCCAGCGGCAAGTAGAGGAACAAAATGAAAATGGATTCATCATAAATGAATGGCAAGACCGACATCATTTGTGGGCAGCGATCAAAACGTTGCGTGGGCGAGAGTATTACGAAGCGGCGACAACACAAAACGAAAATACGGTTCGTTTTGTCGTGCGCTACACAGCTGGGATTACACCCGATATGCGTATTCAATATAAAGGACGCACGTTTGAAATTTTGTCTGTCATTAATGATGATGAGCGTAATGTCACGATGACGATTGTGGCAAAGGAAGTGATGTGATGGGCTTTAAGTTAGAGGGAATGCAAGAGTTGTTACGGAAGTTGGAGACGTTGGGGAACGAAGCTGAGCAAGTCAAACAAGAAGCGCTTATGGCGGGTGCAAAAGTGGTTCAGCAAGCAGCTTCACAGAAAGCACCACGAGATACGGGGAAACTCGCCGAAAACATTGTGATTTCTGATATGAAAGAAGATGGAACTGTCGATATCGGACCGGATCGTGATCGTTTTTATGGACTGTTTGTCGAATTTGGTCGAAAAGCAGGGACGAAGAAAGGACGAAAATATCCGAAAGCAGACCCTCATCCCTTTTTGCAGCCAGCTTTTGAGGAAAACATTGATCGTGTGCAAGATGAAATGGCCGATGTCATTCGGCGGGAGTTGAGGTTATGAGCCTAAACAAGATGATCATCGACACACTAAAACCTCTCGGTGTTCCAGTCGCGTTTCAAACGTATGAGGGAAAAGAAAAGACGTATATCACCTTTTTTGAATACAATCAGTTTTCAGCGCTGAATGCGGACGATGAAGAACAACAAACGGCACACTTTTTTCAAATTGACATTTGGAGCAAGACGGACTATACCGATCTAGCGCAACAAGTCAAAGAAAGAATGATAGCAGCAGGATTTCGGCGCACATCGGAAGTGGATTTATTCGAACAAGAAACAAAAACATACCATAAAGCAATTCGATTTTCTTATGTTTGTTAAGGAGGGAATAAGATGGCAGTAATCGGTTTGAAACATCCATATGTCGCTAAGTTGATTAAGGACGATTTCACCGGGGTTCAGTACGATACGCCGAAGCGATTAGCGAAGGCGATTGAAGCAAAAATTAGCCCGAAGGTAAACACAGAAACGTTGTATGCGGATGACGGACCAGCTGAAGTTGCTTCGTCTCTTGGTGAAATTGAAGTAGAAATCGGAGTGGATGACATTTCAACAGAGATGCAGGCATTTTTGTTAGGCGCAACGATTAATGATGATGGCGTCGTTATTCAAAAAAGCGGCGATACAGCACCATATGTCGCACTTGGGTTTATTCTTCCTCTTTCGAACGGGGGACAGAAATATGTGTGGCTGTATAAAGGGAAATTTGAATTGCCTGAAGAGCAATACAAAACAAAAGGAGATAAAGTTGAATTTCAGACACCGACGCTAAAAGGGAAATTTGTAAAACGAGAATTCGATGAGGCTTGGAAAGCATCGGTCAATACGAAAGATCAAGGTGTTGATCCAGCAGTCATTCAAAACTGGTTTAGCGCTGTATATCAAGAAACAGCAACACCGTAAAGGGAAAGGGGAAACCCTTTCTCTTTTTCAAATTCATAACATGGAGGAATGAACATGCAAGTTACATTGTTAATCGATGGACAAGAAAAAACATTTACCGTTCCGTTCGTAAAGGCACGTATGTTTCGTCGCGCATTGGAACTACGTAAAAAATATGACTTTAACAATATTGATGTAGAGGCGTTGGATTCCATCATTGCTTTTATTGTCGAACTATTTAATGGGCAATTTACGGTCGATGAATTTTACGATGGCATTGCGGCAGAACGATTAATTCCAACGATTTCAGATTGCATGAATAAAGTCATTGGGGTGGCGAAAACGAGCGACCCAAACGTGTAACGGGGTCTGAAATGGACCCGTATGACGCGGTGAAAGAGTTTTACTTAACACACATTAAGAACGGCGTACCGATGTATCTCGTGGATGAGATGGACATCGGTTTTTATTTTGAACTTTTGGATTACGCAGAAGAAAAAGAGACGCGAAAAGAACGGCTGATGATTGAGCAGTTGTTGTAAAGGTGGTGAAACGATGGCGGAAGTGGGTACGTTGCGAGTGTCGCTTGGTTTAGATAGCGCGAATTTCACGACGAGCATTGAGGCAGTCAATCGCAAGCTGAGGCTTGTTGACGCTGAGTTTAAAGCGGCTACCGGTGGGGTGAAGGATTTTGAAAATAGTTTGGAAGGATTGCAAATTAAAGCGGAATCCCTCACACAAAAACTACAGTTACATGAGGCGAAAGTAGCCGAGTTAAAGCGCAGATATGAAGAAAGTGCGCAAACGAAAGGAAAAGACGCAGCTGAAACCGAGAAATTGCTCATCGCTTACAACAAAGCTGTTGCAGAGATGAAAAAGACTGAAGCTCAGTTGCAACAGACAAATAAAGAGATTGAAAAGCAATCGAACGGTTTTAACAAATTAGAGCAAGCAGTAACACAAAGTTTACAAAAAATCGATCAACAGCTCAAAGTTATTGATTCCGAATTTCGCGCTGCAACAGCTGGGATCGAAAATTTTGGCTCAACGTCTGAACAGTTGCGTACGAAAGCAAATAGCTTAGCTCAAACACTGGAATTGCAGAAAACGAAAGTGTCGGAATTAAAGCGACTATATGATGAAAGCGTAAAGGCAAAAGGAGCAGATGCGAAGGAAACGAATGAACTGTTAATCGCTTATAACAAAGCGACCGCGGAAATGAAAGAAACCGAAGCACAGTTACGGCAATTAAACCAAACAATCCAACAACAAGCAACAGCCTGGGGACAACTCCAAACAAAATTGAACGAAACCGGCCAACGCCTGCAGGATGTTGGAAATAATCTTCAATCGTCAGGTGCTCAAATCGCCGCCTCATTCGGTGTAGCAAGCGCGGCAATAAGTGGTGCATTAGGTGTTTCTGTCAAAAAATCAATGGATTTTGAGGCGCAACTGTCTCGAGTAGGGGCGATTGCAGGGGCAACGCCGAATGAATTAGAGAAGCTCAAACAGGCTGCTCTTGATCTCGGTTCATCGACGTCTAAGTCAGCTACCGAGGTTGCACAAGGTATGGAGATTATGGGGGCAATGGGATACAACACAAATCAAATTCTTGCGGCGATGCCAGGGATTATCGCAGCGGCAGAGGCGTCGGGAGAGGATATGGCTTTAGTGGCCGATACAGTGTCATCAGCACTCAATGCATTTGGTCTTGAAGCGGGAGAGGCCGCGAGGGTAGCGGATGTTCTTGCACAAGCCGCAAATGACTCAGCAGCTGGTGTACAAGATATGCAATATACGTTTAAATATGCTGCCCCAATTGCAAAGACATTGGGAATTTCCCTTGAGGAATTGGCAGCCGCGACAGAAATTATGGCGAATAATGGTATCCGTGGCGAGCAGGCTGGTACAACATTGCGTGGAGCTCTCATTCGATTATCTGACCCACCAAAAGAGGCGCGAGAGGCACTCGCAGAACTGGGTATTCAAGTAACTGACTCACAAGGGCGAATGCTACCTTTCGGCGATATTATCGGCCAGCTGTCTGAAAAAACGAAAAATATGAGCAACGCTCAAAAACTTGCTGCATTGTCTACTATTTTCGGCACAGAAGCCGCCAGCGGAATGCTGACAGTAATTGAAGCTGGGCCGCAAAAATTAGACTCTTTGACAAAATCCCTCCAAAATTCAAGCGGGGCATCAAAAGAAGCAGCCGAAAAAATGAAGGATAACTTGAAAGGAGCACTCGAAGAACTAGGTGGCGCTATTGAAACCGCACAAATTTCGATTGGTGATGCGCTAGCTCCAGCAATACGTATCGTCGCTGAGGCTCTACAAGGTCTATTTAATGCTTTTAATAGTTTACCAGCAGGCTTGCAACGGTTCATTGCAATTGGAGCGGCGATTTCAGCTGTTTTGCTCGGGATCGTTGCATCCATTGGCATTGTATTGTCGATTATAGGAACCGCCATGCAAGGTTTTGGAGCATTGGCAAGTGTGATGGCCAGCGCTGGCGGAATGGCAGGAGTTTTTTCAAGCGCAATTGCTGTTATTACTGGTCCAGTAGGGATTGCGATCGGGGCAATTGCTGGATTAGTAGCTGTCGGTGTTGTGTTGTATAAGAACTGGGATGAAATTAAAGCATTTTTGTCCGCAACATGGGAAGGAATAAAAGCTATAGCTGTGGTAGTTTGGGATGGGCTGAAAACGTATTTTACAAGGATATCCAATATTTATAAAACGATTTTTTCGACCATGTGGGAAGGTATTAAAACGGTAGTCATAACAGTTTGGCAAGGACTAAAAACAGCAGCCACAGCCATTTTTGAAGGGATAAAAGTGTATTTTACAACCGTACTCAACATATACAAAACGATTTTTTCAACTGTTTGGAACACAATTAAGACAACTGTTGTTGGCGTTTGGGATGGATTAAAAACAGCGGCAACGACTATTTTTAATGCAATCGCGTCATTTTTATCGAATGTATGGAATGGTATCAAAACGAGTATTAGTAATATCGTGAGTAGCTTATCTTCTACAGTACAAAACACGTTCAATAGCTTAAGAAGCGCTATTTCTAATATTTTTGGTGGTGTAAGAGACACATTAATTAGCATATGGGAGGGAATTAAAAACACCGCAAGAAATTGGGCAAGTAGCTTTGTAGAAATCGGTAAAGACTTACTTCGTGGTATATGGAACGGTATGAGTAGCATGGCGGATTGGCTATGGGACAAGGTTAGGTCTATGCTTTCTGGATTAACGAATAAAATTAAAGACTTTTTCGGTATTCGTAGCCCGAGTCGTTTGTTTGCAGAATACGGTGGATATTTGTCACAAGGTTTAGCGATCGGTATTACAGACGATGCAAAGCTGGCCGAAAACAGCGTAGTCAATATGGCGAAACGAGTAGCAAAAGCCGGTCAACAAATCGGAAATATTGCGTTACCAAGCATAAAGCCAGCAGCGATTCAGCATGTCATTGAAACAAATGTGGTTGGTGATATGGCAAAGGACAGGCAGACTGAAGGAGTGACAATTGTCATTGAAAATATGATTGTACGAAATGACAGGGATATCATTCGATTTAGCCGTGAATTAGAAAATTTAAGGCGTATGAGTAAGCGGAGTCGAGGAGAGCGATTATGAAATATTTTGTTTTAGATGGAAAGAGCAGCAAGGATTTTTCCTTACGCATTTCTCATGTTTCACGATCTGTATTACCTGAAATACGTGACCACTATGAACAAATCCCAGGGCGACATGGATCATACCTTTTCCCACAGCCCTTCGGCGATCGAATTGTGAGTGTGTCTTGTTTGCTAAAAACGCATGAAAAATCGGAGAGGATGCAGACGATAACCCGTATAAGTGCTTGGCTATCATCCGATAGAAAAAGAATGCTTGTATTTAGTGATGAACCAAATGTTTTTTATATGGGGAAAGTGAAATCCTCACCCAATTTTGAAGAAATATTTACTTTTGGTAAATTAACCATTGAATTCGTTTGTGATCCATTCAAATATGCAATGGAGGCTCAAGAGATCCTATTTGAAATGGACTCCAATAGTGTGCAGTACATTTCAAACGGCGGAACGGCAGAAACTTATCCCTCTGTTGTGATTCAAGCAGCGTATGGGGAAATCCAAAACCCTAAAATCACAATCAATGACAAATATCTGCTATATAACGGCATTCTAACACCTAACTCTTCAATTGAAATCAACACGGAGAGCTTTTTAGCAACGAAAAGCATGGAACGAGATATTGTCACAACCGGAGCATATGACACTGCAGAAAATAATATTCTTTCGATGATTGATGGCGAATTCGGCGCGCTTTTACCTGGTGGCAACACATTGGCATATAGTAGCGCAAATGGACGGAAGGCTCGAATTCGTCTTGTTTGGCAAGAACGATATCTATAAGGAGCATTCCTGTTAGAAAGGTTTTCGGGGACTTGAAAGAAAAAAGCCCTCTTGGTATGATGCAGGGGTGTCAACACCTAAAATCAGACCAAGGAGGACTATACAGTGAATTGTACACGAAATCT
>NZ_JAHZOE010000036.1:0-14955 GCF_019448545.1 Anoxybacillus sp. ST4
AACCTAAAGGGGGAAAGCTATCGATTACGGGAAAAGAGGCTCCAAGAAGAAAAACAGAAGGATCAATGAGGTCCTTCTGGGGAATTTTAAACCGGCGATTTTGGGGAAAAAATAATCGGCCTTGACAGCTACGATCATCTTCGCAATGAACCTTCATCATTTACACTCCAGTTTCCGTTTTTCGATGTGCTCCAATTTCAATTTCTTGCAGTTGAGTTGCGTAAACAAAACTGGCGTGATTACATTCGCCATGACAACCCCATCGCGGCTGCGTTGTTAAGCAAAATGGGGTATACTGAAAGTGAACGGGTAGAGCTGAAGAAACAATTTTTACGAATGATTGTGCGCATGGAATTAGACGAAGCAAAGCAACGACTGTTAATCGGCTTTTTTGAAACATATGTGAAACTGTCAGACGAAGAAGAACAGCAATTACGAAACGAGGTGAATGAAATGGAGACGAAAGAAAAAGAACAAGTGTTGGAGTTAATCATTTCATATGAGAAAAAAGCGTTAGAAAAAGGTTTAAGAGAAGGAGTGGAACGAGGATTACAACAAGGATTACAACAAGGACTACAGCTAGAAAAACGCCATATTGCAAAAAAGATGCTGGAGAAAGGCTACGATATACAAACGATTCATGAACTGACGGAGTTGTCTGTGGAAGAGATTGAAAGGTTGAAGTAACATTGTTATCCCCCATTTCGTTCTGTTTACAGAATAAAATGGGGGATTCATACGTTTACATCTACATCTACGTTCATCGTTTCACTCCAATCTTTAATGTTGTAGCATATGCTTTACTTGCTCAGTTGTTAAATTGCGAATGAACTCGATTAAATCAATGGCTTCAATACCAAACTCATTACATTTTTCTACATATCTTTGATAAGCCTTAGTGTACATATCCATAAATAAAACTCCTTTCGCATGTTGTTTTTGTTATTTATATTGTATTATAACAGAAATAAAAAATCAACAACTGTTATATAATTATTTGAAAATTTTATCTTCACCATCTTTTGTAGTACGAGTAGTAGAAATGAAAGCATTGTAGTACAATAGAGTAGGTCATGGAAAGAATTTATACATATTTCACCAATCGAGAAAGGATGGACATGAATGCATATTATTGAATTAATTAAGGCGCTCATTTTAGGACTTGTCGAAGGGATGACGGAGTTTGCGCCTGTTTCGTCGACAGGTCATATGATTATTGTTGATGATATGTGGCTAAAATCGAGCGAGTTTTTAGGAAAATATGGGGCGAATACGTTTAAAGTCGTCATTCAGCTTGGCTCGGTGTTAGCTGCTGTTGTTGTATTTAAAGATAAGTTTTTCGAATTGCTTCATTTGCGAAAGCGTGAAAGAAAAAATGGGCCACATTTGACACTTGGGCACATTTTTATTGGGCTCGTCCCTGCTGGGGTGTTAGGTGTTTTATTTGAAGACTATATTGATGAACATTTGTTTTCGACTGAAACGGTTCTTATTGGGCTTGTGCTTGGGGCATTGTTAATGATTGCGGCTGATCGTTTCGGGAAACGAACGGTGGCACAGACAGTAGATGACATTACGTATAAACAAGCGTTTATTGTCGGACTTGTACAATGCTTATCCCTTTGGCCTGGGTTTTCGCGTTCAGGTTCGACCATTTCAGGTGGTGTACTTGTTGGAATGAGCCACCGTGCCGCAGCAGACTTTACATTTATTATGGCTGTACCGATTATGGCAGGGGCAAGCGCTATTTCGTTATTGAAAAACTGGGAGCACATTACGTTAGATGCGCTACCGTTTTTCATCGTTGGTTTTATTAGCGCGTTTATTTTCGCGTTAATTGCTATTCGCTTTTTCTTACGTTTAATTAATCGTGTTCGCCTCGTTCCGTTTGCCATTTACCGCATTGTGCTTGCAGCGGTCATTTATATTGTGTATTTTGCTTAATCTAAAAAGTCCGCTTCGGTAGAAAATACGTCAAAATGAAAACCGAAAGAGTGTTGATGTTACAGCATTCTTTCGGTTTGTTTTTTAGATTTTGGGACCAATATATTACTCTTTGGAACAACTCCTTTTATTTCAATCTTTTGATGATTTTCGCGGGGTTGCCTCCGATGACAACATCATCAGGAACGTCTTTTGTGACAACAGAACCGGAAGCGATGACAACATTATTTCCAATTTTCACCCCTGGATTAATAATTGCTCCTCCACCGATCCATACATGATCACCAATGATAACAGGTTTTCCGTATTCTAACCCTGATGCCCGTTTGAGTGGATCAATGGGATGGGTAGCGGTATAAATATGAGCACCAGGACCGATAAGACAATTGTCTCCAATACGGATTTCACATACATCTAAAAAGACGCAATTGAAATTCGCAAAGAAGTTTTCCCCGACATGAATGTTATATCCGTAATCGCAATGGAAAGGTGGCTCCACATATACCTGTTCCCCCGTAGAACCAAACAATTCCTTTAATACAGTAACTCGTCTTTCATGTTCCGTTTCTAACGTTTGATTCAACAGTCTTGTTAATTTGCGGGCATGTTCGCGTTCTTTCACTAACTCTGGATCTGTCGCCCGATACAATTGACCGTCTAGCATTTTTTCTTTCTCTGATTTCATCTTTTTTCAACCCCTTAATTTTTTTGCTCCATTTTAGTATAACATTTACTTTCTATATAATTTTTCCACGTGTTTAAAAAATCGTCAAAAACGCACGAACGTAGTGCTAGATAATCAGTCTATAATGAATGTGAACATCACTCAAAAAGTTGGTGAAGCGATATGCATAAACAAGGGCATGCGGTAGATTATGATAAACATCCGTTTATTGTCATTTGGGAAGTGACGAGAGCGTGTCAGTTAAAATGTGTACATTGTCGTGCGGACGCACAGCCTGTTCCTGATCCACGTGAGTTGACACACGAAGAAGGCATTCGGTTAATTGATGACATTTACAGCATGAACAATCCGATGCTTGTGTTTACAGGTGGAGACTGTATGATGCGCAAAGATTTGTTCCACTTGGCTGAATATGCGATCAAAAAAGGGATGCGCGTTTCGATCACGCCGAGTGCAACGCCAAATGTGACGAAAGAAAAAATGAAAAAGGCAAAAGAGATTGGACTGTCGCGCTGGGCGTTTAGTTTAGATGGATCGACCGCTGACATTCACGACCGATTTCGCGGTACACCGGGTTCGTTTGATTTAACGATTGAAAACATTCGTTATTTAAATGAGCTACATATGCCATTACAAATTAATACAGTCATTTCGCGTTATAACTACGATCATTTAGAACAAATGGCAAAATTAGTTGCAGAGTTAAAGGCAGTAATGTGGTATATTTTTTTACTCGTTCCGACCGGCCGTGGACAAATGGGTGATTGCATTAGCCCCGAGGAACATGAACAAGTGTTCCGTTGGTTGTATGAGTTAAGTAAAACGGCACCGTATGATATAAAAACGACAGCAGCACAACATTATCGCCGTGTTGTCATTCAACAAAAAATGCGCGAAAAACGAATTGAAGCAGGGGATATTCGTTATGAGCATGCGATTACGACCGATCATGCTTCAATGATTGACGGCTTAAAACGAGCGCCAAAAGGTGTCAATGATGGAAACGGTTTTGTGTTCGTTTCACATACAGGAGATGTCATGCCGAGCGGCTTGCTTCCGATTGTATGTGGCAATGTGCGTGAGCAACCTTTATCTCACATTTATCGCGAATCGAAAGTGATGAAACAGTTGCGCCAACCAGACTTATATAAAGGAAAATGCGGCATTTGTGAGTTTCGCTACGTTTGCGGCGGATCGCGTGCTCGCGCTTATGCCGTGACGGGCGATTATATGGAAAGTGAACCGTTTTGCGTATATATACCAGAGCGCATGAGGGAAAAAGGGGAATCCCAAACCGTGTTCGCTTAACGCGAGCGTGGTTTGGGATTTTTATATTCCCATTACTAACATAAGTCATTATCAGGTTTAAAGTGTCATCAATGAGATATGCGGAAAAATTACGAATGCTTGCCATTTATTTTCGAATGAGACGAATACATGTGTCGAAAATCCATAAGCCAACTAGGAGAAATAAAACTCCTAACTCGATCGGCTCCATCACTTTAAATGGATTAAAAATATCGATAAATGCTTGATAGACGTTCATACCAAGCAAAAAATTCATACTGATTGCCAAGCTAATCAACAAGATAGGAATCATAATAGAAATGACAGTAAGCTTCATTGCTCATCTCCTCTGTCGTACTTTCTTTGCTAACGTACCAACTTTTTATAAACTTTATCCCTTTTTGAATAACATGTGCATTTATTGCTTATTCTAACCATAAACGATCGTAAATGGGGAGAAGAATATGTGGTTGCGAAGAACTGAAAAACGCAGGGAAACATATGAACAGGAAGGAATATATGGAACTATTGACCAGGAACTACAGGAGAATATAAAAAAAATTCAAGATGTCACAGGCAACAGTGAAGATATCATTATTCGCCGCTTTTTACTTGGAAAAGAAGATACTTTTCCGGCCGTTTTTTGTTTTGTTAGTGGAATAGTTGATGAGAATATGGTGCAACATTTATTGCTTGAATTAAGTGTGCAGTTATCTTTTCCATCGGCCGACTGTGACAAAATGGATTACATTGAACAAAAAATTGCTTCTGCAAATACAACCGGACGTATTCAGCAGTGGAATGAAGTATTTTCTTCACTTATGTCTGGGGAAGTCGTTTTGTTTATTCATGGTATGCAAGAAGCTTTACGCATCGGCGTGAAGGGTGGGGAATATCGCGCCATTGCAGAACCGAGTACACAACTAACGATTCGTGGACCACGTGAAGGATTTACGGAATCATTAGCAACAAACATAGCAATGGTTCGTCGGCGAGTCCAAAATCCTCATGTATGGGTTGAGAGCATTACAATCGGTGAAGTGACACAAACGAACGTACGCATCATGTACATAAAAGGAATTGCAAATGAAAAAATTGTTGGAGAAGTTCGTGAGCGGTTGCATCGTATTTGTTTGGACGGTGTACTTGAGTCAGGGTACATTGAGCAGTTAATCGAAGATGAGCCGTTTACAACATTTCCGACCATTTATCATACAGAACGTCCTGATAGTGTGGCGGCAAACTTATTGGAAGGGCGTGTCGCTATTTTTGTAGAAGGTACGCCGTTTGTGCTTATTGTACCGGCTGTGTTCATTCAATTTTTTCAGGCAGTTGAGGATTACTATGCACGTTTCGATATCGCGACAGCGCTACGATTTCTACGGATGCTCGTATTTTTTATTTCTCTCGTAGCCCCTTCGGTGTATATTGCACTAACAACGTTTCATCAAGAAATGATTCCTACTTCCCTTGTTATAGCGCTCGCAGCACAGCGCGAGGCAGTTCCGTTTCCAGCGTTTATTGAAGCAATATTAATGGAGGTAACATTTGAAATTTTACGAGAGGCTGGGGTACGCTTGCCGAGGGCGGTTGGACAGGCTGTATCAATTGTTGGGGCGCTTGTCATTGGACAAGCAGCTGTAGAGGCAGGTTTCGTCTCATCTGCTATGGTTATCGTTGTATCGATTACTGCAATTGCTAGCTTTGCCACTCCATCATTTGCGATTGCTATTTCTGCGAGACTTATTCGTTTTGCATTAATGATTTTAGCTGCATTATTCGGATTTTATGGGATTTTAATGGGGATAATTTGCATGGTTATTCATTTATGTAGCCTTCGTTCGTTTGGTGTACCGTATATGGCTCCGTTAGCTCCGTTAGTTCCAAGCAATTTGCGTGATACGTTTGTTCGTTTTCCATTGTGGGCATTAAACGAACGACCGCGTTTAATTAATAAAAAAAATGTTACTCGTCAAGAAGGTGGGCAACGTCCAAAACCACCTCATCATCAAACAGAGGAAGAAGGAGATGGAAATTAAACGGTACTCTTTTTTTGCTTTTTTGTTAATATTGCTATGCATTCTTTCTGGTTGTTGGAGCAAAAAAGAATTAAAAGATTTAGCGTTTATTATTGCGGTTGGTATAGATAGGGAAGAGAGAAGTGGAAAATATGTTGTAACATTTCAGGTGGTGAATCCCGGAAATGTCGCTGGTGCAACTCAAAGAGGTGGAGGGAGCGCTGGTCTCCCGGTAGCATTACATACATCAACTGGGGATACGTTATTGGAAGCTAGTCGGAAAGCGACGAAGCAAATATCACGTATCCCATACTACGCGCATACAAACCTTATTGTTATTGGGGAAAAGCTCGCCAGAGAAGGGGCTACACAAATTTTCGATGTCGTCGAACGCAACCCCCAATTTCGTCCTACGGCGAACGTCATCGTCGCTCGTGGTCAAACAGCAAAACAATTGCTATCTGTGCTCACCCCAATCGATAAAATCCCTGCTAATCAAATCATCCAAACATTGGAACTAACAGAAAGTTTGTGGGGGGAAAGTGTGGATACACGTATACGGGAAGTGATTGAAAGCTTCTCGCTTGCTGGAAAAGAAATTGTCATGAGTAGCTTTCACGTTGATGGTAACCGAAAAAATGGAGATGACCAAGGAAATGTTCGGACGATGGAACCTTCTGCACGCCTTCGTGCCACACAGTTAGCTGTTTTTAAAAACGGAAAGCTTATAGGCTGGATTGCAAATGAAGAGGCACGTGGAGTGTTGTGGATTCTTGATAAAATAAAACAAACAGCAATAACTGTTGACTGGGGGAAAGAAAAGGAAGCATTGTCTTATAAAGTGATACGATCGAAAACAAAAGTGACAGCGCAACTAAAAGATGGACAACCAATCATATCGCTTATTGTGAGGACAGAAGGTGATGTTGGTGAAACATTTGTTCCGATTGATTTCATGGATCCGAAACAAATGAGTGCGATTGAAAAGAACATACAACAAGAGATAAAGAAAGAAGTGGAAAGGGCCATACGTGGCGCTCAAAAGAAAAAAAGTGATATTTTCGGTTTTGGGGACGTTGTCCGCCGTACGTATCCAGAAGAATGGAAAAAGATGAAAAAAACATGGAGTGATCAATATTTTCCTAACGTACAGTTTCATGTGCAAGTCGACGCATTTATTCGACGAACAGGCTTAAGAACTCGCTCGTATATTCAGTAAGCAGGCGGTGATACAAGGTGGAACAAGCACGTATAAGTGCGCGACAGTTATTCATGCTCGCTATTTTGTTTGAACATGGTAGCGCCATGGTCATTCCGCTTGGTGTAGATGCAAAGCAAGATGTTTGGATTGCCATTTTGTGCGGAATGGTTTTCGGAGGAGGGTTGCTGTTCATCTATTACCGCCTTTTCACCTACTACCCTAACCTCCCTTTTACGTCATATGTCCAACACATTGTCGGCTCTTTTTTAGGAAAGATAATTGCATTAGTGTACGTACTTTATTTTTTATATATTTCTGCCCGTGTATTGCGTGATTTTGGGGAGCTTTTATTGACGTTTGCGTATCCTGAAACCCCTTTATTTATTTTAAATGCCCTTATGATGTTGACTGTAATGTATGCGGTGTATAAAGGAATTGAAGTTATTGCTCGATCTGGTCAATTATTTTTCTTTTCCCTTTATTGGATATTTATCGTTGGTTTCGTACTTGTCATTGTTGCAGGGGTAATTGATCTTCATCGTTTGCAGCCGATATTAGAAGAAGGGTGGCCACGTATTTTTCATGTTGTATTCACACAGACGCTATATGTTCCTTTTGGGGAGATGATCGTTTTTGCGATGATTTTTCCTTACGTACAAGAGGAAAAGAAAGTGATGAAGGCAGGACTTCTCGCTTTGTTTTTAAGTGGGATAAACTTAGCGGTGATCATGACGATGAATGTAGCTGCGTTAGGAGCCGATATCGTCTCGCGTTCTACTTTTCCGTTATTGAATACGATCCAAGAAATTCGTGTAGCGGACTTTTTGGAACGATTAGATGTACTGTTTATGATTGCATTAATTGTAGGTGGCTTTTTTAAAGTGGGAATCTTTTTCTATGCAGCGGTCATTGGAACAGCTGATTTATTTCAACTAAAAGAGTATCAACGTCTTGTCTATCCATTAGGGATTTCAGTTTTATTTTTATCCATTGCGATCGCCAGCAATTTTGCTGAGCACATTAAAGAAGGGTTGAGAATTGTTACAATTTACATGCATGTTCCGCTTCAAATATTTATTCCGACCATTCTTCTCTTGATCGCTATGGTTAAGCATAGTAAAAATAAGAAAAGAAAAAAGAGGGAATAAGCAAGCCCCCTTAAAAATCAAAGTTATCCGGATCTGGACCGATACGGCGGTTTTCGTTTAATGCGTCGATCGCATCCATTTCTTCTTTCGTTAACGTAAAGTCAAAAATGTTTGCGTTTTGCGCAATACGTTCAGGTGTGACGGATTTTGGAATCGTGACAACTTCATGTTGTAGGTCCCATCGTAAAATGACTTGAGGCGGCGTTTTGTTATACTTTTTCGCAATGTTGACAAGCGTTGGTTCGTTCAATAGCTCGCCGCCGCGCATAAGTGGTGACCACGCTTCTAATTGAATTTGGTGTTGTTTACAAAATGCAAGAAGCTCTTTTTGCGTCAACCGCGGGTGAAACTCCACTTGGTTGACCATCGGTTTTATTTCGCAATCAGCAAGGAGATGTTCTAAATGGTGAATTTGGAAGTTGCTCACCCCAATGGCGCGCACGAAGCCATCTTTATACAATTTTTCAAGCGCCTTATACGTTTCTTTATATTTTTCTTTCACTGGCCAGTGAACTAAATACAAATCAATATAATCAAAACCGAGCTTTTTTAAACTTGTATCAAACGCTTTTAACGTTGATTCGTATCCTTGATCGGAATTCCACACTTTTGTTGTGACAAAAACTTCTTCACGACGAATGCCCAACTCGCGAATTGCTCGACCGACTCCTTCTTCATTTTCATAAAACGCAGCCGTGTCAATATGACGATATCCGACTTCAAGCGCTGTGCGAACAGAGCGAATGACTTCCTCGCCTTCTTGCACTTTATAAACCCCTAAGCCAAGCCATGGCATGCGGACACCGTTATGTAACGTTGCGGCATCTTGTAAACTTTTCATCCTCATGCTCCTTTCCAATATTTTTCCCTTTTATTATGAAATGAATTGTATGAGAAAGCAAAACATATGTTTAGATGGAAGGAGCTACAAATTTAAATCACGATAGTTTGGATGATGTTTTAACAGTTCCGAGACAGTGACAAATGTATATCCTTTTTCTTTTAAAATCGGTAAAATTTCTTTTAATGCTTGAACAGTTTGTTTCCGGCTACCGCTTCCGTGATCGTGAAACAAAATGATTTGTCCAGGCTGAATATGTTCAATGACACGGCGGACAATTCGTCTTGTCCCAGGGTTTTGCCAGTCATATGTGTCTTGATGTTTTGACCACATGACGACAGTATAACCTCGTTGTTTGGCGATATCTATGATCTGCTCATTGTAGTAGCCAAGTGGGGGACGAAATAACGTCGGGCGTTTTCCGGTAATGTCATATAGCACATCTTCACTTTTTTTTATTTCTTCCTCAATCTTTTGTTTAGATTTGCCGCGAAAATCAAGATGCTTATACGTATGATTTGCAATTTCATGCCCTTCGTTCATTTGCTGCTTAATGATATTCGGATATTTTTCAGCACGAAATCCAACGACGAAAAAAGTAGCTTTGGCGTCATATTGTTTTAAAATCGTTAAAATGTCAGGAGTGTATAATATGTCTGGCCCGTCGTCAAATGTAATGGCGACCATTTTTTCATTTGTCGGCACGTTCCAAACAATATCATCATGTATTCGGTGAACAGGTGTTGTCGTGATGAGCAACAAAGACAAAAATAAGAAAAGTACGTTCATTTTTCATCCCCGCTTTTTTATATATCATGTGAAAAAAGTCGTTTTGTCATTCTCTTTTTCTTGAAAGACGTAGTAAAATAAAGATAATTAGGTGATGGGAAGGGATACAGATGAAAAAAATTGTTAGCATCATCGCATTTTTATTCGCACTTGTTGTGGGGGGAGTATATTTGTTTGCACAAGAAAGACAGCCGGTGCGTGCAACGTGGCTTTGGAATCCATGGTTATTTGTGAAAGACGAAGATCGCGTTTTCTCTTTTTTACAAGAAAAACAAGTGAGCGATGTATACGTGCAAATCGATGAAGAAATTCCGATTGATACGTATCGTCAATTTGTCCGGCGTGCAACCGAAAAAGGTATTCGTGTGTATGCGCTCGATGGGGCGCCAAATTGGATTGAAAATGGAGAAGGAATGGAACGTTTATTTCGATGGCTGGCGGAATATGAAAGCGTTGCCGAGAAGAATGAAAAGTTTTACGGTGTACATTTAGACGTTGAGCCGTACTTGCATGAGTGGTGGCGGACAAATCAAAATGGGGCAATCGCTTCGTATCAAACGTTGTTACAACGAGCGCGTGAGCTTGCGAAAGAACGATCGCTACAGTTTGAAGTGGATATACCGTTTTGGTTTGATAGGGTACAATATGGAAATGGAAATTTGGCGGAATGGGTGATTGCGAATACAGACGGTGTGACAATGATGGCATATCGTGATCAAGCAAGAGACATCATTGACATCGTGAAAAAAGAAATGCAAATAGCTAGAAAACACGGGAAGCAAATTGTTGTAGGGGTTGAAACAGGACAGGTTGATGAAGGGGATGACGTTTCGTTTTTTGAAGAAGACGAGACGTATATGAACGAGCAATTGGCGATTGTTCAAAAGCACTACGCACGAACAAAAAGCTTTTCTGGCATCGCTGTGCATCATATGGAACAATGGATGAGTAGAAACGAAAAAAACAAGTGAAGGTGAGATAGATGAGTGAGCGTGAAGAAAAACAGCTGTATACGCTTGCACAGTTTTTTGAGCTTGTCGGAGAACGACGAATGGAGTTGTACGAAGGCGTTCCTGTGCTCATGGCTCCAGCCTCATACGAACATGAGGGGGTTGTAGCGAATGTAATTGGGGAAATCACATTCGCGTTAAAAGGTAGCCATTGTTTTGTGTTTGGAAGCAATTTGCAAGTCGTGCTTCTTTTCCAAGATGAGCAAAAAGGAAAAGAAAATGTCACGGTGTTACCGGACATCTCAGTTGTTTGTGGGAAAGAGAAACTGCGCAACAAACGTTGTTATGGCGCCCCAGAACTCGTTGTCGAAGTTCTTTCTCCAAGCACCGCAAGAAACGACCGATTATTAAAGCGTTATTACTATGAAAAAGCAGGGGTAAAGGAATATTGGATTGTTGATTATCAGCATCAGACGATTGAAAAATATGTCCTTTATAACGATCGTTTGCAACTAGAAGAAGTATATGATGCGCAAAACGATCATCTTGTCTCAACTTTGTTTTCAAATATACAGTTCTCTACACATGATATTTTTTCATTTTCTAATATATAAACAAAAAGGAAGGGGAAAATGTATGTCGAAACATACGAAGCACATTTATGAAGCAGAAAGACGAGTACAACAAGCAAAAGAAAAAATGAACGGTACGTATCGGTTAGCATACCATATTATGGCTCCAGTAAACTGGATGAACGACCCGAATGGGCTCATTCAATGGAACGGGGAATATCATGTGTTTTATCAATTTCATCCTGATAGTCCAAAGTGGGGACCGATGCATTGGGGGCATGTGAAAAGTAAAGACCTTGTGCATTGGGAGCGTGCACCGATTGCACTTGCGCCGAGCGAATGGTACGATGAAGGCGGCTGTTTTTCAGGAAGCGCGGTAAATGATCAAGGAGTGCTAACTCTTATTTACACCGGAAATGTTTGGCTGAACGAGGAGCAAACGGAACTGAAACAATATCAATGTATTGCAACAAGCAAAGATGGCATCCATTTTGAAAAAGACCCATCCAATCCTGTACTTTCCGAGCCGCCGTTTGACTGCCAAGGGCATATTCGCGATCCGAAAGTGTGGAAACGTGGCGACGATTGGTATATGGTGCTCGGGACAAGAGAAGGAAACAACGGAAAAGTCGTTTTATACAAGTCGAACGATTTGCGCCATTGGGAATATGTCAATATCATTGCGCAAAGTGATGGCAGCTTAGGCTATATGTGGGAGTGTCCAGATGTTTTCCGTTTGAACGGCAAAGATATTTTGTTGTTTTCACCGCAAGGAATCGAACCAGAAGGCGATCGTTTTCAAAACCTTCATCAAACAGGTTATGTTGTTGGTACGCTTGATTATGAAACGGGAAAACTAGTGCACGGAGCGTTTGAAGAGCTCGATAAAGGATTTGATTTTTACGCTGCGCAAACGTTTGAAGACGAGAAAGGTCGACGCATTTTGTTCGGTTGGATGGACATGTGGGAGTCGCAAATGCCGACGCAACAACACGGATGGGCAGGCGCGTTAACGATTCCGCGTCTTTTGGAATTGACAGATGACGAGAAACTGTTAATGAAGCCGGTGCCGGAATTACAATTATTGCGCCAAGAGCATATGCATCTGGAATCGATCTCAGTAAAAGAAGAAGGCGGAACGTATACACTTCCATGGAAAGGGGATCGACTAGAGCTACTCGTTCGTTTTTCGGTAGCTGATTTTCAAGGAAATGCATTTGGTGTGAAAGTGCGCTGTGCGGAAGACGGAAGCGAAGAAACGATTTTCCGTTATGATGGAAAACAATCTATTGTCACATTTGACAGAAATCGCTCTGGAAAAGGCAAAGGCGGCATTCGTCGAGCGACGCTAGATAAACAGGGAGATGTTGTTACGTTCCATTTCTTTATCGATCGTTCATCGGTCGAACTATTTGTCAACGACGGTCGACTTGTGATGACAGGCAGAATTTATCCATCCGAAACGAGCCAAGGAATCGAATTATTTGCAGAAGGTGGGGACGTGACTGTCCTTTCTATCGATGCGTGGACATTGAAGGATATTTGGCATGAGGAATAGGAGACGGTACACAAAGCCGTCTCTTTTTGTTTCAAACGGTTATCGTGTCCACATGAGAGGAATAGTATAAATAAGAAAAGGAGAGATGGGGGGATGATGATGGGACGATTTGTTATTTATATGATTGCATACGTTGTTATGGTTATTGTGAATATCATTGCTGAGCGGCTTCCGTTAAATGGTCAGACGACAGGGGAAATATCGCGAAAAGCGAACGTCCTATTTACTCCGGCAGGGTATGTATTTTCGATTTGGGGTCTCATTTACATTTTACTGGCAATTTGGATTTTAAGACAAGTTCCTTTTTCACGACGCGACTTGCCTATGTATCGCCAAGCGTTCGTTCCTTTTGTTATTAGCTGTATATTGAATGCGCTGTGGATTGTTGTGTGGCATTATGAATATTTTTTCTTTTCGGTTATTGTGATGCTTTCTCTTCTTTTGACGCTGATATGGTTATATAAAGCGGTCAAACGTACAAATCCACGTTTTTTTGATCTTTTTCCATTTTCTATTTATTTAAGTTGGATTAGTGTTGCAACGATTGCCAACATTTCATTTACTTTAAAATATAACGGTTGGGATGGATTTGGATTATCTGATGCATTCTGGGCAATCGTGATGTTACTTGTTGCGACAGCTTTAGCCCTTCTTTTCATAATCCGGCAACGAGATTACATATATCCGCTTGTGTTTGTTTGGGCGTTTGTTGGCATCGGGGTGAAAAACCAAGGGACTGCGTCGCCTGTTGCATACGTTTCATTTTTGTTGGCAGGAGTCATATTAATTAGCGTAGCATCTTTGTATAAAGAAAAAACATAATTGCCCACCTTGGTTGTGGGCGATTTATACATATTTGCTGATCGCTTCGTTTAACTGTTTTTGCATGGTTTTGTCATGCAAAAGTTTTTTGGAAAATAAATATGGACGAATGCTTGGATCTTCTAACATGTGCTTTACTGTGTTTTTGTCGAATGGTTTTTGTGTTTCAATAATTTTTGTTGCTTGCATATGTTTCAATTTTCGTTTTGCCATGAGATACTCAAACTGACCCAACAACAAAAAATCTAACAATGCGCCTATTGCAACATATAGTGACTAGCATTCCCATGTTCCCCATTGCCCCCCTCTGTTATTTTTGATAGATCACTCAAAATTTACCTTTTTCCATCGTAACATATTGACAAAAAAAAGGATAAAATTTTATTGTGAATATTGTGACGATTGGGTGTGTTTGTTGTGAAATTGTATTTACCTTTTTCAAGGGAGATTGAGGCGAAATTCAAGGAAAATTCTTGTCGTATCGAGTCGACTGATGGTTTTTTTGATTTAAGTCATGTAATAGAAAAGGGGGAGGAAGAAAATATATCAAGCATTTTCTTTAGGAAGCAGAGAATTCTAGAAATAAGCATCGACCTATTAACAAAAATGAAAGACGATTTTAAGGATACTTGCTTAGTAAAATGTTTGACATGCATGGGGGTGGAAAAAAATCATCAAGGGGTACTTTTTCCATTGCAGCCAACAAGTGATTTTAGCGTTTATGATCGGGAATTATGTGTGTTTATAGAATTTCTTTATGTAAAAAAAGATATGCCTGTTGTCATCGTTATTGAGCAAAATAATACAATGGTATACGGTAATATAGACGTTATACCGGCTGGAAAGGGTGGGGGTTATCACAGAACTTTTGCACACGTTATTTTATTTGAACACAATCAGCTCTTAGAGCATGTTCAAAAAGCGAATGAATATAAATTTTTCGTGCATTTGTTAAATGGTAGGAAGCTGGCTGAGGGTGTTTTTCGTATAAGGCGGGAAAAGCTTTCATATGGGTAACTATTCACCCCAGTGCTAGTGTATAAAAAAGCCCAGCACAAATAGGGCATTTCGGTCATAGAAAATGCCCTAGGTAGCGGAAAGAACTCGATCGATCGTTTCGCCTGCCAACAGAAGACACAA